>JBDSMW010000058.1:0-15014 GCA_039915665.1 Nocardioidaceae bacterium | reverse complement strand
CGGGTGCCACTCCGGGACTCCTCGCTGGCACCGGAGGAGATCTTGATGAGTGAGTCCCAGGAAAGAATGATGGCGGTGGTCGAGCCGGCCGATGTCGCCCGGTTTCTGGAGATCTGCGAGAAGTGGGACGTCGAGGCGGTCGTCGTCGGCGAGGTCGACGACTCGACGCGGCTGACCATCGAGTGGCACGGCGAGACCGTCGTCGACGTGCCGCCGCGGTCGGTGGCGCACGACGGCCCGACCTACCAGCGGCCCTACGCCCGGCCGTCGTGGCAGGACGCGCTGCAGGCCGACGGCGGCTCGTCGCTGGCCCGGCCGACCAGCGGGGACGAGCTGCGGTCCACGTTGCTCCGCCTGGTCGCGTCCCCCAACCTCTGCGACAAGTCCTGGATCACCGACCAGTACGACCGCTACGTGCAGGGCAACACCGTCCTCGCGCAGCCGGAGGACTCCGGCATGGTTCGCGTCGACGCGGACTCCGGCCTCGGCGTCGCGGTCTCGACGGACGGCAACGGCCGGTTCGCGATGCTCGACCCGTTCACGGGCGCCCAGCTCGCCCTGGCCGAGTCGTTCCGCAACGTCGCCACGTCGGGCGCCCGCCCCCTCGCGATCAGCGACTGCCTCAACTTCGGCTCGCCGGAGGACCCGGACGTGATGTGGCAGTTCGCGGAGGCGACCCGCGGCCTGGCCGAGGGCTGCCGCGCCCTCGGGATCCCGGTGACCGGCGGGAACGTGTCGCTCTACAACCAGACCGGGGACACCGCGATCCTGCCCACCCCGGTCGTCGCCGTCCTCGGCGTGATCGCCGACGTGGCCCGGCGCACCCTCTCGGGGTTCGGGGCCGAGGGTCACACCGTCTACCTGCTCGGCACCACGCGCGACGAGCTCTGCGGCTCCGAGTGGGCGCACGTCGTGCACGGTCACCTCGGTGGCCTGCCCCCGCGGGTCGACCTGGCGCAGGAGCTGGCGCTGGCCGACGTGCTCCTGGACGCCGCTCGGGACGGGCTCGTCTCCGCCGCTCACGACCTGTCCGAAGGCGGCCTGGCCCAGGTGCTGGTCGAGTCCTGCCTGCGGTACGGCGTCGGCGCACGGGTCTCGCTGCCCGAGGACCTCGACCCGTTCGTGGCGCTGTTCAGCGAGTCGACCGGCCGCGCGGTCGTCGCGGTGTCGCCTGAGCAGGAGGAGCGGTTCACGGCGCTGTGCGGGGAGCGCGGCTTCGCGCACGCGCGCATCGGGGTGACCGAGGGCTCCGGCCCGGACGCCGTGCTCGACGTGCAGGGCTCCTTCTCGGTCCCGCTGGACGAGGTCCGCGCCGCCTGGTCGGCGACCCTGCCGGCCGCCCTGGGCTGACGACCGACCGGCTCGCCGGGGTCGAACCCAGCGAAATCGCCCGCAACCCGTCGTCGGGCCCTAGCCTGGACGCGATGCCGCCAGTGCCCCCGCGGCCCTGACCCGTCGTGGGACTCGGCCCGGGACGGTCTCCGCGCGGACCGTCACACGCGACTTGGTCGCCCGAGGAAGCGGAGCCAACGATGACCTCCGCATCCCTGCTGCCCTTCGGCGGACCGGACAGACCGCACCTCGGGCCGGACGACCCAGCGGCACCGTCGACCATCCCCTCCGAGGTCGCCCAGCAGGTGCCGGCGGCGGTCTACACCGCGTGCAGCGGCGCCGACGGAGCCTGGCTCTACGCCAGCCCACAGATCGAGGCGATCCTCGGCTACCGCCCCCAGGAGTTCCTCGACGACGCCGGGCTGTGGGCCCGGCTGCTGCACCCCGACGACCGGGACTGGATCCTCGCCGGCGAGGAGGCCGCGCACGCACCGGAGCTGCGCCGGTCCTACGCGGAGTACCGGCTCATCGCCCGCGACGGTCGGGTCGTGTGGGTGCTCGACGACATCACCGTCCTGCACGAGCCCGGGCACGGGTCCGTCCAGCACGGGCTGCTCTTCGACATCACCGCGCGCAAGCGCACCGAGCTTCTGCTGGCCGAGCAGGCCGACCTGATGGAGCGCATCGCGCGGGAAGAGGCGCTCCCCGAGACCCTGCGGGCGCTCGCCACGTCGATGCTGCGGGTCACCGGAGCACCGACGTGCGCGGTGGTGGTGAACCCCGCCGACGACGGTCCGGACCGGGACCGGGAGACCTACTTCGCTGGGGACCCGCACCCGGTGGACGCCGACGACGCCGAGCGCGTGCCCTTCGCGGACCTCGACGGTGTCCCCCTCGGCGACCTCGTCGTGCTCGGACTGCCGAGCGGTTCCGGCGTACGCGACGACGAGGGGGCTCCGGCGGTCGCGTGGGCCGGCCGGATCGCCGCCCTGGCCGTCGGACGGGCGCGCCAGGAGCAGCGCGAGGCCCGGTCGTTCTCCCTGCTGGAGGCCACCCTCGAGTCGACCGCCGACGGGATCCTCGTCGTGGACCGCGCCGGCCGGATCGCCGGCTTCAACCGCAAGTTCGGGAGGATGTGGAACGTGCCCGACCGGCTGGTCGACACCGGCGACGACGACGCGCTGCTGACCTTCGTGATGGGCCAGCTGGCCGAGCCCGAGACGTTCATGCACGAGGTGCGCCGGCTCTACGCCCACCCCGAGCAGAGCAGCTTCGAGGAGCTGGTGTTCGCCGACGGACGCGTCTTCGAGCGCTACAGCCAGCCGCAGCTCCTCGACGACCAGCCCGTCGGTCGGGTCTGGAGCTTCCGCGACATCAGCGACTACCGGCAGCTCGAGGACGAGCTGCGGCGCCAGGCGCACACCGACTCGCTCACCGGGCTGGCCAACCGGCTGATGTTCCTGCGTGAGCTATCCGACCTCGCGTTGGGGACGGACGCGGGCGAAGGCGCGGTCGGCCGGGGCGTCGCGCTGCTGCTCATCGACGTCGACGACTTCAAGACCGTCAACGACGGGCTCGGGCACCTCGCAGGAGACGCGATGCTGGTGGCCCTCGCCGAGCGCGTCGCGGCCTGCGTCGGTGACGGCAACGTCGCGGCCCGGCTCGGTGGCGACGAGTTCGCGGTCCTGCTCCGCCGGGACGGCGACGTGGAGAACGCACGAGCCGTCGCGGAGCGGATCATCGAGCGGCTCGCGGAGCCGGTCGACCTCGACGGCCGCTCGCTGTCGATCCGTGCCAGCGTCGGCATCGCGGTCGCCGACGACGCGACCCCGCCGCGTGACATGGTCCGGAACGCCGACCTCGCGATGTACACCGCCAAGCGCGACGGCGGCGCCTGCCCCCGGCTCTACGCCACCACCATGCACGACGCGGCCATCGCCCGCCTCGACCTCAAGGCGGATCTCGGGCGGGCCCTCGACCAGGGCGCTCTCGACGTGGTCTACCAGCCCGTGGTCCGGCTCGGGACCGGCGGCGTCGACGGCTTCGAGGCCCTCGCCCGCTGGCAGCACCCGGTCCTCGGGGCCATCTCGCCGGTCGAGTTCATCCCGCTCGCCGAGGAGACCGGCCTCATCGACCGGCTGGGCCACCTGGTGCTGTCCCGGGTGTGCGGCGACCTGGCCGCCTGGCGCGCGGAGCTCGGGCCCGACGCCGTGCCCGTCGTGAGCGTGAACCTCTCCCCGCAGCAGCTCACCGACCCGCTGCTCGCGGGACACGTCGCCTCGGTCCTCGCAGAGACCGGCGTCCCGGCGGACCGGATCTGTCTCGAGGTCACCGAGAGCGGCCTCGGCGGCTCGAGCGCCGACGTCACCGAGGCGCTGCGGGAGATCCGGGCTTTGGGCGTGCGGCTCTCGCTTGACGACTTCGGCACCGGGCACTCGTCGCTGTCGCGGCTGGGCAGCTATCCCTTCGACGTCGTGAAGATCGACCGGAGCTTCGTGTCCCGGCTGACCCTGGGCCGGCAGGACCAGGCGGTCGTCGAGGCCGTCGTGCGGCTCGCCGCTGCCTTCGCCCTCGACGTGGTGGCCGAGGGGGTCGAGACGACCGAGCAGGCCGACATCCTGGCCGGCCTCGGCTGCGAGCGCGTGCAGGGCTTCTTGTTCTCGCGGCCCGTCGTCGCGGCCCTCGCCCTGGACATGCTGCGCGAGGTCACGGTCTTCGCCCGCTGACGGTCAGGACTGGCCGGCGAGCAGACGGGTCCAGACGGCGGGGGTGACCACGCCGCTCGCGGTCAGGGTGTGGTCGCGCTGGTAGCGCTTGACGGCAGCGGTGGTTCGCGCCTCGAACACTCCGGTCACCGCAAGGCCTGCGCCGTCGGCAGCGTTCAGCGACCGCTGCACCCGGCGTACGGCGTCCGAGGCGGCGCCGTACTTCAGCAGGGGCGTCGTGCCGTGGGCCAGCATCGCGACCCAGACCCGGCGGCCGACGGTCCCTGCGACGGGCAGGCCCTGGGCGGCGCGGTAGCGGCGGGCGGCGGCACCGACCTCGGCGTCGTACACCCCGTCGACGGCACCGGTGTAGAGCTTCTGCTCGGTCAGCAGGCACTGGGCGGCCTTGACGAGGGCGCCGGTCTGACCGTTGCGCCGGTAGGGGTAGCGGGCGGCGTTCAGCGTGACGCCACCGCACCGGCTGCGCTCGCTAGGAGCGACCGAGCCACGACCGAGGTCGACCCAGTTGTTGTCGATGTTGATGGTGACGCCGCCGTAGGTCTCGTCGTGACCGCCGCGGTACTGGTGCACGCGGCGGTGCGCGGCCCAGCCGTCGCTGCGGACGTAGCTCGAACCGGTGTCGGCGCGACCGTTCCAGTCGGCGACCCAGAGGTGGTCGGGCATCACGTAGGCGCCGGGGCGCATGACCCGCGCGTCGTCGAGCATCTTGAGGCCGGACGCGGCGCTCGAGTAGACGCCCGAGACGTAGCCGCGGGCGCGCAGCTGCTGGGTCCAGGACGAGAGGAAGGACAGGGCCGACTCGCGGCAGTCGGTCCTCGAGGTGGCGAAGGCCTCGAGGTCGTACCACAGCGTGCTGCCGGCCGAGATGCCCAGCGCCTGCGCGGCCGCGATCGTCTTGTCGGCCTCGGCCCGCCCCTGGTTGCGGGCCGCGGCGTAGGTCCCGCTCGAGGACGGGCTGATCCGGACCTGTCGCAGGTAGCGCTCGCGGGTGGTGCACGACGCCTGCGGGCCGAGGGTGATCGGCAGCAGCCGCCAGCCCTTCGCGAGCTGCGAGGTGACCCAGGTCGCCGACAGGTTGGGCTGGCTGAGGCAGCCGCGGGAGTCGCCCGAGATGTAGATGCCGACGGCCCAGTACGGCGAGCTGGTCAGCCACGCGTCCATGGAGCGCTGCGTCGGCGCCGTGCACTGGTCGAAGCCGTGACCGGTGAAGCTGCCGGGGGTGACGCGGTTGCCCGCGGACGCCGGCGCGGCGAGCACGAGGCCCGCGGCGAGCGTGGCCAGCCCGGCGACCGCGACGGTCGCGGATCGGGCCAGGGACACGAGGATCCGGCGTCGCGGGGACCGGGACGTGGGACACATGAGGGACTCCAGGGGCAGCTCGGACCAGAAGAAGCAGGAGTCACTGTAGTCACAAAATCACCAACCGTAACAAGGGTTCGCGGAACCCAGTGGGAATGACACACCGGTAGTTCCGGGTCCGCGATGCAGGGGGATGATCGTCTCGTGCCGATCCGTCTCCGCCCCGCCGACCCCGCGCTCGTCGGGCCCGCGCTCGACCGGTTCCGCTCCGGCTCGGCGGACGCCGACGACCTGCGCCTGCTGACCAAGCACCTGCTGGCGCTGCTCGTCGCGAAGGCGCCGGGTGGTGCCGTCGAGGTCCGCGTCCCGCCGTACGCCGCGGCCCAGTGTCTGCAGGGCACCCGGCACACCCGCGGCACCCCGCCGGCCGCCGTGGAGATGGACGCGGCGACCTGGATCGCGCTCGCCGTCGGCGACCTGGACTGGTCGGAGGCCACGGATGCGGGACGCGTGACGGCGTCGGGCGAGCGCTCCGACCTGGGTCACCTGCTGCCGCTCGTCACCGGCTGAGCGACCGGTGCGGCCCGCCGGCGTCCCGACTCCGGGGCCTCGTAAGGTGTCGTCATGACGAAGACTCCTGACGAGATCCGTGCGGCCGTCGTGGCCGTGATGCCCTCCGTGCGTGCCGACCTCGAGGCGCTGGTCCGGATCCCGTCCGTGAGTGCCGACCCCGCCCGCGCCGACGACGTACGACGGTCCGCGGACGCCACGGCCGAGCTGTTCCGGGCCGAGGGGTTCGACGACGTCCAGATCCTCACCGCGGCGGGCGGTGCCCCCGCCGTCGTGGCCCGTCGGCCCGCTCCCGAGGGGGCGCCGACGGTCCTGCTCTACGCCCACCACGACGTGCAGCCCGTCGGCGACCCGGCCGACTGGGACAGCGAGCCGTTCGAGCCGACCGAGCGCGGGGACCGCCTCTACGGTCGCGGCGCCGCCGACGACAAGGCCGGCATCGCCGCCCACCTCGCAGCGATCCGGGCGCACGGCTCCGACCTTCCGGTCGGCGTGACCGTGCTGGTCGAGGGCGAGGAGGAGGTCGGCTCGCCGACGCTCGAGGCCTTTCTCGGCGAGCACCAGGGACTGCTCGCGGCCGACGTCATCGTGATCGCCGACTCCGCCAACTGGGACATCGGCGAGCCCGCCCTGACCACCAGCCTGCGCGGCCTGGTCGACTGCTTCGTCGAGGTCCGCACCCTCGACCACGGCGTGCACTCCGGCATGTGGGGTGGCGTCGTCCCCGACGCGGTCACGACCATGGTCCGGCTGCTCGCGAGCCTGCACGACGACGAGGGCAACGTCGCCGTCGAGGGCCTGGTCGCCGGTCCCGCCGCCGACGTGGACTACCCGATCGACCGGATCCGGGCCGAGTCCGGCATCACCGAAGGTGTCGGGCTGATCGGCTCCGGCTCGATCGTCGAGCGGCTCTGGACCAAGCCGGCGATCGCCACGATCGGCTTCGACGCCACCCGGACGGCCGACGCGAGCAACACCCTGATCCCCAGCGTCAAGGCCAAGCTCTCGGTCCGGCTCGCCCCCGGCGACTCCTCCAAGCAGGCCATGGAGCGACTGCGCGAGCACCTCGAGAAGCACGTCCCGTGGGGCGCGCAGCTGACGTTCACCGCCGGCGAGTTCGGCGAGCCCACCCGGATCGACGCCAGCGGGCCGGCGTACGACGCGGCACGAGCGGCGTTCCGCGAGGCGTGGGACGGCGTCGAGCCGGTGGACATGGGGGTCGGCGGCTCGATCCCGTTCATCGCGGCCTTCAACGAGGCGTTCCCCGACGCCGCCGTGCTCGTCACCGGCGTCGAGGACCCGGACACCCGGGCGCACGGCGCCAACGAGGGCCTGCACCTCGCCGAGTTCGAGAAGGTCTGCCTCGCGGAGGCGCTGCTGCTGGCGAACCTCGCCGGCGCGGGGTTGCTGGACTGGAGCGGCCCGGACCGATTCGGCACGGGCGCGCACCGGCCGTAGACTCGGGGCTGTGCCCGCTCAGGAGACGCCCCCCGGCAGGACCACTCGGCGCGGCGACGGCAAGCTGACCCACGAGCTCGACCCGCACGACGCGGGACCGCAGGACGCCTGTGGCGTCTTCGGTGTCTGGGCCCCGGGAGAGGACGTCGCCAAGCTCACCTACTACGGCCTCTACGCCCTGCAGCACCGCGGACAGGAGTCGGCCGGCATCGCGGTCAGCAACGGCCGGCAGATCCTCGTCTACAAGGACATGGGCCTGGTGTCCCAGGTCTTCGACGAGTCGACGCTGGCGTCGCTGAAGGGCCACCTCGCGGTCGGCCACGCGCGCTACTCGACCACCGGTGCAAGCACCTGGTACAACGCGCAGCCGACCTTCAGGCCCACCGAGACGGGCTCGATCGCCCTGGCCCACAACGGCAACCTGACCAACACCCGGGAGCTCGCTCAGCGGGTCGCCGGCCTCACCGGTGCCTTCGGCGAGCTGGACCTGCCGGTCAAGAGCGCGCCCGCCTCGACCAACGACACCAGCCTGGTCACCGCCCTCCTCGCGCACCACCCGGACATGAGCCTGGAGGAGAACGCGGTCCAGATCCTCCCGGAGCTGCGTGGAGCGTTCTCCTTCGTCTGGATGGACGAGAACACGCTCTACGCGGCCCGCGACGCGCAGGGCGTGCGCCCCCTCGTGCTCGGTCGCCTCGAGCGCGGTTGGGTCGTCGCCTCGGAGACCGCCGCCCTCGACATCGTCGGCGCCTCCTTCATCCGCGAGCTCGAGCCCGGCGAGATGGTCGCGATCGACGAAGACGGCCTGCGCAGCCGCCGGTTCGCCGAGGCCGCGCCCAAGCACTGCCTGTTCGAGTTCGTCTACCTCGCCCGTCCCGACACGCTGATGAACGACAAGCGGGTGCACAGCGTCCGCGTCGAGATCGGCCGCCGGCTCGCCCGCGAGTTCCCGGCCGACGCCGACCTGGTGATGCCCGTCCCGGAGTCCGGCACCCCCGCCGCGATCGGCTACGCCGAGGAGAGCGGTATCCCTTACGGCACCGGCCTGGTGAAGAACTCCTACGTCGGACGCACCTTCATCCAGCCGAGCCAGACGATCCGGCAGCTGGGCATCCGGCTCAAGCTCAACCCCCTCCGCGACGTCATCGAGGGCAAGCGCCTCGTGGTGGTCGACGACTCGATCGTGCGCGGCAACACCCAGCGCGCCCTGGTCCGGATGCTTCGCGAGGCCGGCGCCCGCGAGGTGCACGTGCGGATCTCCTCGCCGCCCGTGAAGTGGCCGTGCTTCTACGGCATCGACTTCGCGACCCGGGCCGAGCTGATCGCCAACGGCCTGACCTCCGACGAGATCTGCCGGTCCATCGACGCCGACTCCCTGGCCTACATCTCCCTGGAGCAGCTCGTCGAGGCCACCACGGTGCCGATGTCGAACCTGTGCCGGGCCTGCTTCGACGGGGTCTACCCGATCGAGCTGCCCGACCCGGAGCACCTCGGCAAGCACCTGCTGGAGCTGGACTCCACCATCGCCACGGACGTCGACGGCCTCTCGGCCTCGCTGTCCGGCGGTGGGGCCGGCGACTCCCTCGAACGCCCCTGACCGGCCCCCCGAACGCACTCGAAGGCAGGAGCACGATGACCGAGCAGCAGCCCGCGGGCGCGACGTACGAAGCGGCCGGGGTGTCCATCGACGCCGGCGACAAGGCCGTCGAGCTGATGAAGGTGTGGATCGACAAGGCCCGCCGGCCCGAGATGATGGGCGGCATCGGCGGCTTCGCCGGGCTCTTCGACGCCAGCGCGCTGAAGTCCTTCGACCACCCGGTCCTGGCCACCTCGGCCGACGGTGTGGGCACCAAGGTGGCGATCGCCCAGGCGATGGACATCCACCACACGATCGGCTTCGACCTGGTCGGGATGCTCGTCGACGACCTCGTCGTCTGCGGCGCCGAGCCGCTGTTCCTCACCGACTACATCGCCACCGGCCGCGTCGTGCCCGAGCGGGTCGCGGCCATCGTGCAGGGCATCGCCGAGGCCTGCGTCCAGGCCGGCTGCGCCCTGGTCGGCGGCGAGACGGCCGAGCACCCCGGCCTGCTCGGTCCCGACGAGTACGACGTGGCGGGCTCGACGACCGGCGTCGTGGAGGCGGCCGACCTGCTCGGCCCCGGACGCGTCGAGGCCGGTGACGTGGTCCTGGCGATGGAGTCCAGCGGACTGCACTCCAACGGCTACTCCCTCGTCCGGCACGTGCTGCTGTCCGAGGCCGGGGTCGGCTGGTCCCTGGACCGGCACGTCGACGAGCTCGGCCGCACCCTCGGGGAGGAGCTCCTCGAGCCGACCACGGTCTACGCCAAGGCCTGCCTCGACCTGGCCCGCAGCACCGCGACGCACGCGATGTCGCACATCACCGGAGGCGGCCTCGCCGCCAACCTGGAGCGGGTGCTGCCCGACGACCTGGTCGCGACGCTCGACCGGGCCACCTGGACCCCCGCCCCCGTCTTCGACCTGGTACGCCGGGTGGGGTCGGTCGAGCAGGCGGCGCTCGAGCGGACCCTGAACTGCGGGGTCGGGATGGTCGCGCTCACGGCGTCGGACGACGTCGACCGGGCGGTCACGCTGCTCGCGGCGCACGGTGTGCGGGCGTTCGTGTGCGGCGAGGTGAGCGCCCCCACCGGGCGCGTGGCCGGCGGCTCGGTGACGATGCGGGGCAGCCACCCGGGCTGGTGACGCACGACATCGCGGCCAATCACGGGGCTGACGTGCGGGAATCACCCGAGGCCGGGTACCGTTGGGCTCACGAGAATCTACAGGTGAGACCGGACGCGCGTGTGACTCAGTCGCGGCTTCGTGAGACGAACCCGCCGACACGGCTCAGACGTGACTCCGGCCGAGTGGCGAGGGGGTCGACCCTATGGGGCGCGGCCGAGCGAAGGCGAAGCAGACGAAGGTTGCCCGCGATCTGAAGTACCGCTCTCACGAGACGGACCTCAGTGCGCTGGCCCAGGAGCTGCACGGCAGGGAGCAGAAGTCGAACGACACCACGGACGACGGTGCTTCGGACGACAGCGACAAGTGGGCGGACTACTCCGACTCACGCAGTCGTGACTAGCAGCCACTCCTCCGGTTCCTGACGACGGTCCTCGACCGTCGGCACCGTCGAGGCGTTCCGTCCCGCGCTTGCCGCAGGACGAGACGCCTCGTCGTCGTGCCTCCAGGCCCCGGCGGTCAGCCGAGCCAGAGCGTTCGAAGGCGGCCGACCTCGGTCATCCGGCGCTCGGCCATCCGGTCAGCGGCCACGGCCGGCGGCACGCCCTCGGCGTCCGCCAGCGCAAACACCTGGGCCGTGGTGTCGAAGATCTTCTCGGCGCGCTGCTGGGCGCGGTCGAAGGAGAAGCCCTCGAGCTCGTCGGCGACCTGGATCAGGCCGCCGGCGTTGACCAGGTAGTCGGGCGCGTAGAGCACGCCGCGGTCCTGGAGCTGCTTCTCGATGCCCTCGTGGGCGAGCTGGTTGTTGGCCGCCCCGCACACGATCGTGGCGCTCAGGGTCTCGACCACCTGGTCGGTCAGCGCCCCGCCCAGCGCGCACGGCGCGTAGACGTCGAGCTCGGCTGCGACGAGGGCGTCGGTGTCGGCGACCGCGCGGACCCCCGGGTGCTCGGTCTGGACGGCGGCCACCGCCGCCTCGGCCACGTCGGTCACCACGACGTCGGCGCCGTCCTCGACGAGGTGGCGCACCAGGTGACGGCCGACCTTGCCGACGCCGGCAACCCCGACGGTCCGACCGTGCAGCGTGGGAGCGCCCCAGGTCCGCTCGGCCGCGGCGCGCATGCCCTGGAAGACGCCGTACGCCGTGAGCACGGAGGAGTCCCCGGCCCCGCCGTGGGCGACCGTGCGCCCGGTGACGTAGGAGCACTCGCGGGCGATGTGGTCCATGTCCGCGCTGAACGTGCCGACGTCGCAGGCGGTGTAGTAGCGGCCGTTGAGCGACTGCACGAACCGGCCGTAGGCGCGCAGCAGCGCCTCGGTCTTGAGCGTGGCCGGGTCACCGATGATGACGGCCTTGCCGCCGCCGAGGTCGAGCCCGGTGATCGAGGCCTTGTAGGCCATCCCGCGGGAGAGGGCGAGGACGTCGTCGAGGGCGTCCTGCTCGGAGGCGTAGGGGTAGAAGCGAGTGCCGCCGAGGGCGGGACCGAGCGCCGTGGAGTAGATCGCGATGATCGCCTTGAGGCCGGTCGGCTCGTCGTGGCAGAACACGACCTGCTCGTGGCCCGAGGCCCGGTCGAAGACGCCGACGGGATGGTTCGTGGTGCCGGTCACGGTGGTGACCCTTCCGTGGTCAGGCCCGCGGGGTGGGCGGGCTGCTGGAGTGGGACGCGGCCGCGGGGGTGGTGCGGACGACGCTGGGACCAGCCTACGGAAGCGGGCCGGTTGGTGCGACCGGAGTCACAGACCGGCCGCTGGGCCGATTTCTTGACGGATTGTCGGACACATCCGGGGTCCGATATGACTAGAGGGGAGAAGTTGGTGGCTCATATGGGTCATTGTCATAGTTTCAGGGCGCCGAATAGGCTGACCAGTGTCACACTGCAGGGCACAGGGTGTTCGGATGCTCGAGCGCCACGGCAAGGATCAACTGTGAGGGAGGCCCGCTATGAATACGCGGCCACCTGAGTCCGAACCGCTGCTCACGCCTGCTGAGGTTGCGGCCATGTTCCGGGTAGACCCTAAGACGGTCACCCGGTGGGCCAAGGCCGGCAAGCTGAGCTCGATCCGGACTCTCGGCGGACATCGCCGTTATCGCGAGTCCGAGGTACGCGACCTGCTGACCGGGATGGTTCCCGAGCAGCGGCGCGGCGACGAGGACTGACTCTCCCAGGTCGGTTCGAATCGCTCAGCACGACAGCACCACATCACAAGCTTTTGGCCGGTCTGTTGGCGTCTTGGTCACCACTGGGGCGCTGGCGAGGGGAACGGGCAAAGGCCTTGGGGACGGCCCGCGCATCGATCAGGTGCGGGGGTCGTTTCACGTCCCGCCCGCTAGCGCATCTCCCGGACGCGGCCCATCAGGTGCCGGGCCTCGGTGAGCCGGCGTTCCCACGTCGCGCCGACCGCGATGAGCAGGGCGCCGGCGCCGCCGATCAGCACCCAGCGCGGCACCGCGTCGCCGAGGTACGGCGCGGCGAGTCGCAGCACCACGAGGGCGCCGACCGTCGCACCGAGCAGGACCGGCGCCGTCCACCGGAGGCGGGCGCCGCCCAGCAGCAGCCCGAGGCAGGCCAGGCCGAGGAGCAGCGGCCGGGGTCCGGACGGCTCGGCCAGCACCCAGAGCAGGCTCGGCACCAACGCGAGCGACAGCCCGGGAGCCAGGGTGCTGAGCGTGCTCGCCTCGGACCGCTTCCTCAGCTGCCAGGCACCCACAGCCAGCAGGGCAGCAGCCGAGGGAAGCGTGTAGGCCTCCGGAGCCGTGACGCCGAGGTCCGCGAGCCGGACCCAGCTGGCGAGTGCGAGGAGGCTGCCGCCGACCCAGGCCACGGAACGACGGTCCTCGCGCAGCAGCGACATCACGGTGACCATGGCCCCGGCGACCGTGAGGTAGCCGGCCGTCCACGTCGCGACGTACGCCGGGTCGGCCACCAGCAAGCCGGCGGCGGCGAGCGGGAACGCCGCGGCGGCCGCGCCCACCTCCAGGCCGGTCCGGCACAGCACCGGCTCCTGGGCCACCCACCAGCGGCGCGGAGCGTACGGCGCACCGAGCACCAGCGCGCCGAGCACGACGAGACCGGCGGCGGCAACCCAGGTGCCGTCGGCACCGAGCAGGTGACCGGCCGTCCAGGCCGAGGCTGCGAGCGTCGCGGACAGCACCGCGCCGCTGGCCGCCGAGAGCGTCACCGAGCGGCTGCTCAGGTGCACGAGCGCGGTCAGGGCCAGGGTGACGGCCAGGGGGGCCGCCGTGAGCCAGGCGGCGTGCAGGCCGACGACCAGGGCCGCGGCCAGGAAGGCGGTGCCGGGCGCGAGAGGGGCGCGGGTGCGGCCGGCGACCGCCCAGGCCGTGAGGGCCGAGGCCACGAACAGGAGCAGCCCGACGACGAGCCAGAGTGCGAGCGGGTAGAGCGCGAGGCTGCCCGCCACCCCGGCCGCCAGCAGCGCGACGACGGCGACCTGGACCTCGAGTACGGCTGCGACAGCCCGGTCGACCAGCGTGCTCGCCTCGGCCAGCACGGCCAGCGTCCCGAGCAGCACGAGCAGCGCGAGGGGCAACAGCCACGCGACCGGCAGGCCGGCGTCGGCTGGCGGCAGTCGGTCGGCGAGCCGGCCGGCCCACGGCTCGTCGGCCGTCTCGAGCAACCGACCGGCGGCGGTCGCGCCCTGCACCAGGACCAGCCCGAGCACGCCGACCCCGGCGACGGCCTGGGTGGCCAGCGGGGCCAGGGCCCAACGGCGCGGCAGCAGCAGGCTGACCGCCCCGGCGACAAGCAGGACACCGACGCCGACGAGGGAGACCGTCGTGGGTGAGAGCCGGGTGGCGGGGGCCGTCGCGGCGACGGCGAGGAGCAGCCCGGCGACCGAGGCCGCCGAGACCCGGGCCACGACGGGCAACCGGCGCACGGTGGCGAGCATGGCTACGAGACCGGCGGCGACGAGCAGCGGCCACGTCTCACGGTCCAGCCACAGCGCCGACCAGGTCGGCTGGTCGAACGTGCGGTCCAATGCGATCGACGTCAGCGAGAGCCAGGCCGCGGCGGCGACCACAGCGGACCCGGCGGCGGCGATCCGCAGCCGGAGACGCAGGGCGCCCACGGTGACGACGCCCGCCGTGACGGTCGCGATCGTCACGGCCACCGAGACCGGGAACCACTCCGCCACCCCGAGGCCCGCCGCGAGCACCGCCGCGCCGACGGCGACCGCCAGCTCACCCGCTACCAGGGCGCCGAGCGGCGTGCGCCGGCCGCCGAGCGCACCGGCCGTGCCCGAGGCCACGAGCACGGCGCCGACGACCATCATCAACGCGGCGGTCGACACGTCGCCGAACCAGCCCGCGCGGTCGGCACCGACCACGTCGAGAGCCAGCAGCCCGAAGCCGACCAGCGCCAGCGACTCCGCCGCCCCGCGCAGCGACCGGCGAGCCAGGACCGCCGACAGCCCGCCGGCCACGACCGTGAGGCTGACCAGCGTCGCGGTGCGTCCCCCGACACCGAGCACCGACCAGGTGACCGCGAGGAATACGAGCGCGGCGACGAGGAGACACCCGGCACCCAGCGCGAGCAGGATCTGCGGCACCGTCGCCGAGCTCAGTCGCGCCCTGCGTCGTACGACGGCGGAGGCGGGGTACGGCGTCGACGGCACCATCGAGACGGGTGCCGCCGACACCGTCGCCGAGCGCAGCACGGCCAGCAGGTCGTCGGCGAGCGAGAGCGTGCTGAACAGCCGCTGGGCGGTGTCTCCGCGCAGCGAGAGGCCGCAGGCGGGGCAGGCCGCGGCGCCCTGGGTGATGGTGGCGCCGCAGTCGGGGCAGCGGGTGGGGTCGGCGTATCGGGTCATGCTCCCATCAAGCCGCAGACGACCCGTCGAGCATCAGGGCCGAACGACTCACCCGTGCTGAGTACGCACACTCACCCCGGTCGTCCCGTTGAGCGC
>JBDSMW010000030.1:0-64747 GCA_039915665.1 Nocardioidaceae bacterium | reverse complement strand
ATCGAGCTGGCGTACTTCGGCGGCTACAGCCACACCGAGGTCTCGTCGATCCTGCAGGTGCCGCTCGGCACCGCGAAGAGTCGGATCCGCGACGGTCTGCTGCGGCTGCGCGTCCAGATGGTGCCGGCCGCGGCGTAGGTCCCGACCTGGGCGTCGCTCAGCCGCGGGAGTCGCGGTGCAGCTGCTCCATCTGCTGGTCGAGCCGCTCGGTGGCCGCGGCCACGCTGACCAGCTCGTCGCGCAGCCGCTGCGGCACCTCGCGGCGGTACTTGTAGTGGATCTTGTGCTCGAGGCTGGCCCAGAAGTCCATCGCGACCGTCCGGATCTGGATCTCCACCCGGACGAGCTCGGTGCGCTCCGAGAGGAAGACCGGGATGTCGACGATCAGGTGCAGGCTCTTGTAGCCGCTGGGCTTCGGCTCCGCGATGTAGTCCTTGATCTGCACCACCGTGACGTCCGGCTGACGGCGCAGCATGTCCAGCACCGTGTAGGCGTCGCCGACGAAGCTGCACACCACCCGGATGCCGGCGATGTCCCAGACCTTGGCCCGGACGTCCTCGAAGGCCGGCTCGCAGCCCAGCCGCTGCGCCTTCTCCGCAATGCTCTCCGGCCGCTTGAGCCGGTGGCTGACGTGCTCGATCGGGCAGTCGGAGCGGCCGACATGGGTGAGCTCCTGCTTGAGGATGTTGATCTTGGTCAGCATCTCCTCCAGCCCGAACTGGTAGATCAGCATGAAGCCGGGGAGCTCCTCGCTGATCTCCAGGAACTGCCGCACGATCCGCGCGTCGAGCGGGCGGGCGCGGCCCGCGACGCGTGGCCCAGGGTGTCGCCGACTTCTTCGGGGAAGTCGTCGGCGAGGGCGTGCTGGCCCTTCTGAGCCTCGCCGTGTTCGCGGGGGTCTGTGCCGCGGTCGTCTACGGCTGGACGCACGACCGTGCGCTGACGGTCGGGATCGCCGTCCGGGTGGGGAGCTTCCTGGCCTACGGGACCTGGCACGTCGTCCGGTCCGTCTGGGCCGAGACGCCTCCGCGGCGGCCGCGGCTCGCGACGGCGGCGGCCGGCACGGTGGTGGCGGTCGGGTTCTGGGCGACGTACGTGCTGGTCTACCGCTGAGGGGCCGGCGATTCCGTTCGTTGCCGTGGTCCGCGGCGGTTCTGAGCACGGCACGGAACGGATCCGGGCCGACCTTCGCCGTACGTCGGCACTGCCCACGGAAACCGACCGCTTCCCACGGGGAGTTCACCGTGGGGAGGGGCAGATTCTCGGCATCCCCTGGGAAACAGCCCTCACCGCACGCCGTGGATGTTGCGCACGAACACGCTGCCGAGCAGGCAGACCGCGCAGGCGACGGCGTAGAGCGCGACGTAGCCGCCGGCGTACGCGATCAGGAACGTGCCGACGAAGGGCGCGAAGACCTGCGGCAGGGCGACGGCGATGTTGATGACGCCGAGGTCCTTGGCCCGCGCCTCGGCGGCGGGCAGCACTTCGGTGCAGAGCGCGAAGTCGACCGAGAGGTAGACGCCGTAGCCGATCCCGAACACCACTGCGCCGGCGATCGCCCCGGGCCAGGTCGGCACGATCGCGAGGATGAGGGCGCCGAACCCGGTGACGCAGCCGGACACCACGACGAAGATCTTGCGGCGCTGGAGCCGGTCGGACCAGAGGCCGAACGCGACCGTGCAGGCCACGATGAAGATCGCGTAGACCACGGTCAGCACGAGGACACCGAGCTCCGGGTCGGGGTAATCGACGGCGTCCTGCAGGTAGAAGTACAGCAACAGGGTGCCCAGCGAGTTCCCCAGGTTGACCAGGAACCGGGTCAGCCAGGCCCACGCGAAGTCGGGGTGCCGGCGCGGCGAGATCCAGAACGAGCGACCGAACTCGCGCCAGGAGAAGTCCGGGCGCAGCGCGGCGGGCAGGCGTACGTCGCGGGAGCCGATGACATACGGGATCGCCAGGATGACGACCGCCGCGGCTGTCGCGTAGTACCCCGCCGCAATGCCGCCGGTCGCCGTGGCGATGCCCACCCCGCCGACGATGCCGAGGGTCTGCGAGACCGCGACCCAGCCGCCGACGACGCCGCGCTCGCGGACCGGGACGAGGTCGGGGACGGTCGCGGTCAGGGCCGCGAACATCGCGTTGAGCGAGGCCTGCGCCAGCGACCAGGCCAGCACCATCGCCAGCACGGACTGGGCGGTGGCGAGCAGGACGAGAGCGAGGGCGCCGAGCAGCGCGCCGACGACGACCCACGGCACGCGCCGGCCGAAGCGCGAGGTGGTCCGGTCCGACAGGGCACCGAACAGCGGGTTGGCGATCACCGAGACGGCCGAGCCGACGCCGGTCACCACCCCGAACACGAACTCCTTGTGCCCGGGGGAGACGACCTCCGCCTGCTGCGCGAGCAGCACCTGGATCGGGCCGAAGAACCCGGCCCAGAGCCCGAGCCCCGCCAGGGTGACCGACGCGACCCAGCGCTTCGGCACCGAGATCAGGGGCTCGGTGAGAGCCGAGCTCACCGGTGGGCGGCGATCACGTCGCGATACCAGGCGTACGAGTCCTTGGGCGTGCGCTGCTGGGTGTCGAAGTCGACGTGCACCAGGCCGAACCGCTTGGTGTAGCCCTCGGCCCACTCGAAGTTGTCGAGCAGCGACCACGTGTAGTAGCCGCGCACGTCGACGCCCTCAGCGATCGCCTGCCCGATCGCGCGCAGGTGCGCGTCGAGGTAGGCGATCCGGTCCGGGTCGGGCACGGTGCCGTCGGCGGTCACCACGTCGTCGTACGCACAGCCGCTCTCGGTGATGAAGACCGGCGGCAGCTTCTCCCCGTACGTCGCCCGGAGCGAGGTGAGCAGCTCGGTCAGGCCGTCGGGCACGACGGGCCAGTCGAACGCCGTGCGCGGATAGCCCTCGACGTCGACCAGCTTGAAGGGCGCGTCCTCCAGGGCGACTCCCGCCGCGGCGGGGACCGGGGACGACGGGTCCGCCACCCGCGCCGGGTTGTAGTAGTTGACGCCGTAGAAGTCGAGCGGCGCGGAGATCACCGCGAGGTCGTCGTCGACCGGTCCGGGCATCAGCTCGGCGAAGCCCTCGGGGTAGCAGCCCAGCAGCATCGGGTCGGAGAACAGCTTGTTCATCAGCACGTCGTAGAGCCCCGCGGCCGCGACGTCGGCCGCCGAGTCGCTGGCCGGCCACACCGGCGCGTGGTTGTTGGCGGTGCCGACCGAGCGAGCGCCCGTCGCGCGCAGGGCCGCGACCGCCCGACCGTGCGCGAGGTTGAGGTGGTGCGCGACCGGCAGCGCGTCGAACATCAGCTGCTGGCCCGGCGCGTGCGTGCCGAGGGCGTGGCCCAGCATCGTGACGATGTTGGGCTCGTTGACCGGGCACCAGTGCTCGACGCGGTCACCGAGGCGCAGGCCGACGAGGGTGGCGTACTCCGCGAACCGCTCGACGGTGTCGCGCTGCAGCCAGCCGCCCTTGTCCTGCAGGACCTGCGGCAGGTCCCAGTGGAACAAGGTGACCATCGGCTGCACGCCGGCGGCCAGCAGCTCGTCGACGAGCCGGTCGTAGAACGCCAGCCCCGCAGCGTTCATCCGGCCGCTGCCCTCGGGCTGCACGCGCGACCACGACACCGAGAGCCGGTAGCCGTCGAGACCGAGGCCCTGCATCAGCGCGACGTCCTCGCGATAGCGGTGGTAGTGGTCGCAGGCCACCGCTCCGCTCGACCCGTCGACGACGGTCCCGGGCCGCGCGCAGAACGTGTCCCACACGCTGGGGCCGCGGCCGTCCTCCTCGACGGCCCCCTCGATCTGGTAGCTCGCGGTGCTGGCGCCGAAGCGGAACCCGGCCGGCAGCCGGGGGAGAT
Organism: Nocardioidaceae bacterium; assembly: GCA_039915665.1. GTDB lineage: Bacteria > Actinomycetota > Actinomycetes > Propionibacteriales > Nocardioidaceae > Nocardioides_B. The sequence continues at coordinate 60,886 of JBDSMW010000030.1, read as the reverse complement.
CGGTTGGCATGCGCTCACCCTGGCAGAAACGGCGGCGCTACATGCCCGGGCCGGGATCTCTGGTGCAGGTGCCGAGCTCGAAGAGGCTGCTCGCGTTGGTGCAGCGCCGGAGCCGGACCTGCTCACCCTGACGTGCGCTGATGGCGAGCTGCCCGCGCCCGGTCACGACGTACGTCGTCCGGAGGGTCGATCCGCCCGCGCCGGAGACCCGCACCGTCCGCGCGGGCTGACCGTCGAGCAGGGCGTTGTGGAGGCAGCCGTCGACAAGAGCCAGGCGACGCGACCGCTCGGGGGCCCGCATCCGTCGCAGGTCGACGGTGCCGCAGTCGAAGGTCTCGGTGCTCGACGGAGTGCGGGTGGCCGGCCCGACCGGTCCGCGGTCCGGCTCGGCCGGTTCGGAGGGCGACGTCGTGCAGCCGGCCACCAGGACCAGCAGCACCACGACGAACCGGGACATGCCCGCAGGCTAGCGACGCACCCGGCCCGAGGAGCGCAGCGTGCCGACCGCGACGACGTTGGCGGCGACCACGATCGCCATGCCGAGCACCTCGTGCGGCGCCAGCACCTGGCCGAGGATCACCAGCCCGGCCAGGGCCGCGACGACCGGGTGCACGCTCATGAACACCCCGAAGAATCGCGCCGACACGCGCCGCAGGGCGCCGAGGTCGAGGGCGTAGGCGACCACCGAGCTCAGCACCCCGGTCGTGGCCGCGAACAGCAGCGCCCGCCCGGTCAGCGTCCCGGACACCGCGAGGACCACGAGGACGGGGAGGTAGGCGAGGCCCGAGACGCCGCTGGCCACCGCGGTCGCCTGCAGGCCCGGGAGGCGCACGCCGACGAGCCGGTTCAGCAGGATGTACGACGCCCAGCAGGACGCCGCGACCAGCGCGAGACCGACGCCGACGAAGTCCGTGGTGGCGCCGGGGAGCACCAGCACGTAGACACCGCCCGCCGCACCGACGGCGCAGAGCAGGTCGACCGCCCGCCGGGTGCCGGCCAGCGCGACCGACAGCGGGCCGACGAACTCCAGGGTCACCGCGAGGCCGAGGCCGATCCGGTCGACTGCGGTGTAGAGGCTCAGGTTCATCGCTCCGAAGACCAGCCCGAGCAGCACCACCGGCCACCACTGCGCCCGGGTGAACCGGTGCACCGGCGGACGCACCATGGGCAGCAGCACCGCGGCGGCGATGACCTGGCGGACCGCGACCACGCCGGAGGGCCCGATCGCGTCGAACGCGTGCGCCCCGACTGCGGCGCCGGTCTGGTTGCTCGCCGCGCCGGCCAGCATCATCAGCAGGCCGCGACCCGTCCCGTGGGCAGGCGCCTCCGTCACGGGAGCATCGGCTGCGGTCACGGTCACCCGCCCAGTCTGCGAGCACGGCCGGAGGACGAGAAATGCGGTCGGCGGCCCGTCGATACGCTCTGCGCATGGATCTCGACACGCGTCACCTACGGGCGCTCGTGGCCGTCGTCGACGAGGGCACGTTCACCGACGCGGCCATCGCGCTCGGCACGTCGCAGGCGTCGGTGTCCCGGTCGGTGCAGCGACTCGAGGCCGACCTCGGGCAGCAGCTGCTGGCGCGGTCGAGCCGGCACGTCGAGGCCACGCCGGTGGGCGAGCAGGTCGTGGTGCACGCTCGCCGGATCCTGGCGACGGTCACCCAGATCGAGGCGGAGGTGGCCAGGACCGGCGAGGACCTGCTGGTCGGCTACGCCTGGGCGGCGCTCGGCGAGCACACGCTCGTCGTACAACGGGGCTGGGACGCGACCGAGCAGGGCGACCTGGTGTTCGTGCAGAGCAACACCCCGACCGCCGGGCTGCTCGAGGGCAAGTGCGAGGTCTCCGTCGTCCGCCGGCCGGTGGCCGACGCCCGGCTGGACAGCGCCCTGGTCGGGACGGAGCGGAGGTATGCCGTGGTCGCCGACGACCACGCGCTCGCCGCGCGGGACACCGTCAGCCTGCTGGACTTCGCCGGCCAGACCGTCGCCGTCGACCTGGAGACCGGCACGACCAGCGGCGACCTCTGGCAGGCCGAGGCCCCGCCCGCCGGGTTCCGGATGACCCACGGGGTCGACGAGTGGCTGACGCTGATCGCGTCCGGCCGAGCGGTCGGCGTCTCCTCGGAGGCGACGGTGGCCCAGCACCCGCGGCCCGGCGTCGCCTACCGATTGCTGGGGGACGCGCCGTCGATCTCCGTGTGGCTGGCGTGGTGGCGGCAGAACCCGCCGGCGTCGCTCGACGCGCTCCTCGACGCGTGCCGCGGCGCCTACGGACGCACAGACGGGTAGTGCAGTCTAGTCATCCCGGGTCATACCTCCGCCGACCAGACATCGCCCCGGTCCTTTCGTGCAGAAACCGATCGGAGGCAACAGTGGGTCGCCCCGACGACCGAATGAACGGGGTGAGTGGGTCCGTCCCCCTCCTTCGACAGGAGAAGTCCGTGCTTCCAGCCGTGCAGGAGACGCGCATCCGCAGCCTCGCGGACATGGCGCGCGCCCTGGGCCGCTCGGAGGCACTCTTCCGGCTCCTCGAGATCGCGGCCGAGGAGGCGTTGGTCGCGCTCGAGTCCGCCAGCGTCTCGGTCAGCAAGGTCGAGCCCGGCACCAGCACGGTCCGCACGATCGTCAACGTCGGCACGCTCGGTCCGACCGAGGAACACTGGCCGGACAACGAGATCTACGACATGGAGGAGTTCAGCAACCTCGCGGTCCTGTCCGAGGAACGGCGACCCTGGCACGCCACCCTGGACGACCTCGACGGCGACCCGCGTGAACGGATGCTGCTGGCCGAGCTCGGCAAGCACTGCTCCATCGGAGCGCCGATCATCGTCGACGGACAGCTCTGGGGCGAGTTCTACGCGACCCGGGAGCACGGCCGGGACGACTTCGGCAGCCTCGAGCTGTCCTACCTGGAGGCGCTCATGGCGATCCTGGGCGGGGCGATCTCCCGGTCGCTGCGCGAGGAGTCGCTCGAGCAGCTCGCCTACCGCGACCCGTTGACCGGCCTGCTGAACCGCCGGGCTCTCGACGAGCGGGCCGAGCAGGCCTTCGAGGTCGCGCCCGGCGCCCGGCGAACCGTCACCGTCGTGTCGATGGACATCAACCGGCTCAAGCAGGTCAACGACACGCTCGGGCACCTCGCGGGTGACCAGCTCATCCAGTCCGTCTCGCGCGCCCTCACCACCGAGTTCAGCGGACTGGCCGGTGCCCTCGTCGCCCGTGTGGGGGGCGACGAGTTCACCGTGCTGGTCAGCGGGCACGATCCGGTCCAGGTGGTCGAGGTGACCGACCGCTTGTGCCGTCGCACGTGGAAGTTCGGGTCGGGCGCGGGGGTCTCGGCCGGGGCGGCCACGGTGACGGTCACGCACGGCAGCGGCTTGACGCCGGCGCAGCTGTTCGCGGCGGCGGACCAGGCGCAGTACGTCGCCAAGCACGGCCGGCTCTCCTCCACGGTGGTCGCCGACCCGCTCGGCTAGGACGTCGGCAGGTCGCGCAGCGTCCGCACCGGGCTGGCCAGCAGCACGGCCACCGGGAGGAAGGTGGCGACGGCGGTCAGCCAGAGGGTCGGGCGTACGCCGAGGAGGGTGGCCGCCGCACCCGCCGCGAGGGCGCCGATCGGGATCGCTCCCCAGGACACGAACCGGACCGTCGCCATCACCCGCGACAACAGCTCCGGCGGGCTCGCGGTCTGCCGGAACGTCCGGGTGTTCACGCTGCCGATCACCACTCCGGCGGCGAACCCGGCGTTGCCGATGGCGAAGAGCACCATGCCCGGCACGCCGTACCCGGCCGGGAGCAGCAGGGCCATCACCGCCCCGGCGAACCCGGCCACCAGGATCGACCGGGCGGTGCCGAACCGACGTGACACGCGGCCGGCGAAGAAGGCACCGATCAGCGAGCCCACCCCGTCGCTGGCGATCAGCAGGCCGACGACGCCCGGCGCGGCGTGCAGATCGCGCACGAGGTAGAGCGGCGTCAGCGCCATCAACGCTCCGCACACGAAGTTCGTCGCCGTCGCCTCCCACATCGTCGGCCCCATCACGGGGTGACGGGTCACGAAGTGCCAGCCGTCGCGGATCATCTCCCGCATCGGCGTCGGGTGCTCGGGCTGCGGGACCCGGCGGTCGGGCAGCCGGCCGATCAGGGCGGCCGAGACGAGGTAGCTGACCGCGTCCACGAGCACCGCCGGCACCGCGCCGAACAGCTGCACCAGCAGGCCGCCGAGCGACGGCCCGCCGAGCTGCGTCGTGGCGTGCGTGCCGGACATGAGGCTGTTGCGCCGGCTCAGCTCGTCCTTGCTGACGATCGCGGGCAGCAGCGTCATGTTGCCGACGTCGAAGACCACTCCTGCGAAGCTCTCCACCAGCGCGACCACCACGAGCTGCGCGAGCGTCAGCCGGTCGAGCCACCAGGCGAGCGGCACGCTGGCCAGCGCGAGCGCCCGCACCAGGTCCATCGCGAACTGCGTCGCGCGCAGCGGCATCCGGGCGACGAGCACGCCCGCGGGCAGGCCGATGACGATCCAGGCGACGTACGACGCGGCGGTCAGCAGCCCGACCTCGAGGGCGGAGGCGTGCAGCACGACGACCGCCGTGAGCGGCAGGGCGACGGCGCTCACCGCCGAGCCGACGCTGCTGATCGTGCCGGCCGTCCAGTAGGTCCAGAACACGCGCTCCTGGCGGGTCTCTACCACCGAGTCAGTTTCCATAGGGAACGCACTATACTCACGGCATGCGCCCCCGCGACCTCTCCGACGCCGAGTGCGCCATCGCGCAAGCTCTCGGTGTCGTCGGCGACTGGTGGACGCTGCTGGTGATCCGCGACGTCGCCGGCGGGCTGCACCGCTTCGACGGGCTGCAGGCCGAGCTCGGGATCAGCCGCAAGGTGCTGGCCGAGCGGCTCTCCTCGCTCGTCGAGCACGAGGTGCTGGAGAAGCGGTTGTACTCCGACCGGCCACCGCGCCACGAGTACCACCTCACCGACAAGGGCCGCGGCCTGCTTCCGGTGCTGATCGCCTTGCAGGACTGGGGAACCCGGCACGTCGTGGGCGACGGGTCGCTCACAGCGACCTCGGCGCCGACGTCGCTCGAGGCCCAGCGCGTGCACGACCTCGTCGGCACCACGGTCCCCACCGGCGCCCTGAGCGCGTCGAACGGCCGGACGCTCGACCCGGTCGGCGGCACCGCGTGGACGGTGCTCTACTGCTTCCCCGGCGCCGACGCACCCGGCGGCCGGTTCTACCCCCCGGGCTGGGGCGACATCCCCGGCGCCGCCGGGTGCACGCTGGAGTCCACGACGTTCCGCGACCGGTACGACGACTTCGCGGCGCTCGGAGCGACGGTCCACGGCGTCAGCACCCAACGAGCCGACCAGCTCGCCGCGTTCTCGGAGCACGCCGCCCTGCCGTTCCCCCTGCTGTCCGACGTGGACCTGACCCTCGCGGCGTCGCTGCGGCTGCCGACGTTCCGGGCCGCCGGCGCCGACCGGCTCAAGCGACTGACGCTCGTGCTCGACGCGGACCGCGTGGTGCGCGCCGTGCTGTTCCCGGTCACCGACCCGGCCGGCTCGGTCGACGACGCCCTCGCGATCGTGCGTGAGGCCTCGTGATCCTGCGAGGCGAGGACCGGTTCACGACGACGTCGCCCGGGGCCACGACGCAGCACTCGTTCTCCTTCGGCCATCACTACGACCCGTCGAACGTCCGCTTCGGGCCGCTCGTCGCGCACAACGACGACCGGTTGGAGTGCGGGGCCGGCTACGACCCGCACCCGCACGCGGACCTCGAGATCCTTACCTGGGTCGTCGGGGGCTCGCTCACCCACGACGACTCGCACGGCCACCACGCCGTCGTCGGGACTGGCCAGGTGCAACGGCTCGCGGCGGGCAGCGGGGTGCGGCACAGCGAGATCGCCTCGGCCGCGACACGGTTCGTGCAGATGTGGCTGACCCCGGACGAGCCCGGTCTCCTGCCGGTCCACGAGATCGCCCCGGTCGACGTACACGGGCTGACGGCGGTGGCCTCCGGCATCCCGGGCCTCGACGCGGCGGTCCGACTGGGTGTGGCCGGCGCGGCGCTGCACGTCGCCCGGCCGGCGCCCGGTGAGCAGGTCGCCCTGCCGGACGCGGCGCGGCTGCACGTGTTCGTGACGCGCGGCTCGGTCTCGCTCGGCGACGACGTGCTGCGCGACGGGGACGCGGCCCGGTGCACCGGCGAGGTCGGAGTGGTCGTCACCGGCGGCGAGGCCGCCGAGGTGCTCGTCTGGCAGCTCCCCTGAGCCCCACCCCACCGCCGGTTGAGGTGCGTAGCCTCGGGGAATGGCGCTCGACCTCTTCGCCGGCATCCCGGTGCGCGACTTCGACACCGCTCGCGCCTGGTACGAACGGCTGCTCGGCCGGCCACCCAGCTTCCTGCCGCACGACACCGAGGCGGTGTGGGAGGTGGCGGAGCACCGCTACGTGTACGTCGTGCAGGACCCGGACCGGGCCGGGCACGCGGTGCTCACGCTGTTCGTCGACGACCTCGACGCGCGGGTCGCGGCGATGGCCGAGCGGGGGCTTGGCCCGGCCACGAGCGAGACCTACGAGAACGACGTCCGCAAGATCACCTACCGCGACGACGACGGCAACGAGATCGGGTTCGGCGGCGGGCCGGGGGCCTAGGTCGCAGGGGCCAGCACGTGCAGGGCGCGCGGCCGGACGGACGCCGTGAGGGGCAGTGGCGCGAGGCGTTCGCCGTCGCCGTACGCCGTGACGCTGGCCTCGGCCCGGACCCGCACCTCGGTGCCTCGGAGCACGAGCACGTCGTCGAGGTCGACGTGCGATCCGTCGTACAGCTTGGGCATCGAGCGGATCAGCCTGAGCTTGGAGGCGGCCCGGACCACGATGACGTCGAGCACGCCGTCGGTCACCGAGGCGGCCGGCGCGATGTGCATGCCCGCGCCGTAGTAGCCGGAGTTCGCGACCACCACCGTGTAGGCCTCCTCCTCGAGGACCTCGCCGTCGATCTCGACGGTGAACCGGGTCGGGGTGAAGGAGAGCACGGAGCGGACCGCGGCGTAGGGGTACTGCACCGACCGCGGGAGTCGCCGCGAGCGGTCCACGATCTCGGAGGCCAGCGAGTCCACACCGGCGTACACGCTGCCGAGCACCACCTGGCCGCCGACCCCGATCGCGTCGACCGCGCTCGGTGTGCCGTCGAGCAGCAGGCGCGCGACGTCCTCGGGGGCGTCGGGCAGCTCGAGCATCCGGGCGAAGTCGTTGCCGCGACCGGACGGCACGATGCCGAGGACGCCCTGGGTGGACACCATCGCGTCGGCCACGGAGGCGAGCATGCCGTCGCCGCCCACCGCGACCACGACGTCGCCGCGGGCCGCGCACTCGCGGGCCAGGGTCGCGCACGTCGCCGGGCCGGTGCTGTGCGTGACCTCGACCCGGGCGCCGGCGTCGCGCAGGAGCCGCGCGACGGGTACGGCGGCCCGGGCCGCCGAGCCGCCCCCCGAGGCGGGGTTCACGAGGAGGTGGAAGGAGCGCTGGTTCGAGCGCGGAGTCACGGGACGAGCACGCCGGGGTTCAGCACGCCCTGCGGGTCGAGCCGGTCCTTGACGGCGCGCAGCATCTCCACGCCGACCGGGCCGATCTCCTGGGACAGCCACGGCAGGTGGTCGCGGCCGACCGCGTGGTGGTGGGTGATGGTCGCGCCGGCCGCGATCATCGCGTCGGACGCAGCCGTCTTGGCGCGCGCCCACTGCTCCAGGCCGTCGCCGTCCTGCTTGGCCGCGACCGTGAAGTAGAGCGAGGCGCCGTTCTCGTAGACGTGCGAGATGTGGCAGAGCACCAGGGGCGACGCGCCGTCGAGGGCGCCGACCAGGGCCGCCATCACCGCGGCGTAGAGCGTCGACAGGCTCGACCAGAACGTCGCCGTCTCGAGGGTCTCGACCAGGACGCCGACGTCGAGCATCGCGTCGCGGAGGTAGGGACCGTGGAACCGGCCCGCGGACCAGGCCTGGCCCGCGTCCTCACCCAGAGCGGTGCCGCCGGACGTCTCCAGCAGGTCGGTGGCGACCGAGCGGGAGCGCGCGACCGAGGCGGCCGTGCCCTCGAAGCCGGCGATCATCAGGCAGCCACCGGAGCTCTCGCCGCCGACCTCGTCAGGCTTCGCGAGATTGATCGCGGTCTCGTTCTCGTCGGAGAGCCGCAGCACCGTCGGGGCCGCGCCGGACTGGGCGAGCGTCCGCAGGGCGGCCGAGCCCTCGACGAACGAGTCGAACCGCCAGCCGTCGTAAACCCTGACGGCCGGCACGGGACGCACCCGCAGGGTCACCGAGGTGATCACGCCGAAGGAGCCCTCGGACCCGAGGACCAGCTCGCGCAGGTCGGGACCGGCGGCGTTCGCGGGGGCGCTGCCGAGCTCGAGGGTGCCGAGCGGCGTGGCCACCGTGAGCCCGAGGACGAGCGCGTCGAAGCGGCCGTAGCCGGAAGAGGCCTGGCCGCTGGAGCGGGTGGCCGCGAAGCCCCCGATCGAGGCGTACTCGAAGGACTGCGGGAAGTGCCCGATGGTCAGGCCGTGCTCCGCCAGCATCGACTCCGCCCGCGGGCCGAGCAGGCCTGCCTCGAGCACCGCGGTGCGGGACTCCGCGTCGACGGAGACGAGCCGGTCCAGCCGGCCCAGGTCGAGGGACACGACGCCCGCGAAGCCCTGGCGCGCGACCGCGAGACCGCCGACGACCGAGGTGCCGCCGCCGAAGGGGACCAGGGCGACCCGGTGCTCGCTGCACCAGGACACCAGCGCCGCGACCTCGTCGTGACCGGCGGGACGCACGACGACGTCGGGGGCGTCGGAGCCGTCGCCCGCGCGCATCCGCAGCAGGTCGGAGGTGGACTTGCCGCGGGTGTGCCGGACCCGCGACTCGTGGTCGGTGAGCACGTGCTCGTCACCGAGCAGTCCCTGCAGCCCGGCGAGCAGGTCGGCGGACAGACCCGGCTCGGGGAGGCGCACGTCTTCGAGCGGGGTCGTCGGGTGGTCGACGGCCGGGCCGAAGGCCAGCTCGACCAGTCCGCGAGCGGCCTCGGCCAGGGGTGCCGCTTCGGCCGGGTCGCCCCAACGGGCCCAGTGCATCGGAGTGCTCATGAGTTACACTGTGACAGATGTCGTCACTTCGTAACACTCCTCTGCGGGGTGGTCCTGACCACACCGGCGGCGCCTCCGGCCCCGTCGAGGACGACGCGCTGCTCGACGCGGCCCGCGCCAGCATCGTGGCGGTGGGCTGGAAGCGCAGCACCCTGACCGACGTGGCCCGGCGGGCGGGCGTCTCCCGGATGACGATCTACCGACGCTGGCCGGACATGCAGACCCTGGTGGCGGACCTGATGACCCGCGAGTGGTCCGGGCTGGCCGACGCTCCCTCCGCCGGCAACACCCTCGAACGGCTCGCCCAGGGCGTCGCCTCCACGGTGAGCGCGCTGCGCGCCAACGAGCTGTTCCACAAGATCGTGCACGTCGACCCCGAGCTGCTGCTGCCCTACCTGCTCGAGCGTCGCGGTCGGACCCAGGACGGCCTCCTCGCCCTGCTCGAGGCCGGGATCACCGAGGGCCAGCGCGACGGATCCGTGCGCGACGGTGACCCCACCCTGCTGGCCCGGTCCGTGCTGCTCACCGCTCACGGCTTCGTGCTCTCCGCGGCCACGATGACCGACCGCCGGCACCCCCTCGCGGCGTTCGACGACCAGCTGCAGGACCTCGTCGAGGAGTACCTCCGCCCGTGACCGGCTCCCTGGACGCCGTACGACGGGCGCGCGAGCTGTCGGAGGCGACCGACGGACGCGTCGTCGACCTGCTCGTCGTCGGGCTCGGCGTCACGGGCGCCGGCGTGGCCCTCGACGCCGCCAGCCGCGGGCTCTCCGTCGTGGCGGTCGACTCGCACGACCTCGCGTTCGGCACCTCGCGGTGGAGCTCCAAGCTGGTGCACGGCGGTCTGCGCTACCTCGCCAACGGACAGGTCGGCGTCGCGCACGAGAGCGCCGTCGAGCGCGGCGTGCTGATGACCCGGACCGCGCCGCACCTCACCCGCGCGCTGCCAATGCTGATCCCCCTGCTGGCGACCACCTCCCCCGCGCAGGGCCGGGTCGCACGCGCCGGACTCGCCGCGGGCGACCTGCTGCGCGTCGCGGCCCGCACCCCCGGGTCCGTGCTGCCCCGGTCTCGGCGGCTCTCCCGCACGGAGATCCTCGCGCTCTCCCCCGGACTCAGGTCGGCCGGGCTCCGGGGCGGCCTGCTGTCGTGGGACGGCCAGCTCGAGGACGACGCCCGGCTGGTGACCGGCATCGCCCGGACCGCTGCCGCGCGCGGAGCCCGCATCCTCACGCACACCCGGGTGCTGCAGCTGAGCGGCGAGGGCGCCGAGGTCCGCGACGAGACCACCGGCAGCACCGCGACCATCCGGGCCCGCACCGTGGTCAACGCCGCCGGAGTCTGGGCCGGCGGCCTCGTCCCCGACGTACGCCTCCGACCCTCTCGCGGCACCCACCTGGTCCTGCGCGCCTCCGCCCTGACCGGGCTGACCACCGCCGTGATGGCCCCGGTGCCCGGCACCTCGAACCGCTTCGTGTTCGCGCTGCCCCAGCCCGACGGCGCCGAGGGGCTGGTCTACGTCGGGCTGACCGACGAGCCCGTCGACGGCGACGTCCCCGACGTGCCGGTGCCCAGCGAGAGCGAGATCGACTTCCTGCTCGACGTGATCGGCGGCGCCTTCGAACGACCGGCCACGCGCGACGACGTCGTCGGCGCGTACGCCGGGCTCCGACCGTTGCTCGACACCGGGGCCGGATCGACCGCCGACCTGTCCCGCCGGCACGCAGTTCTCACCTCACCGGACGGCGTCGTGACGGTCGTCGGCGGCAAGCTCACGACCTACCGGCGGATGGCCGAGGACGCGGTCGACGCGGTGCTCGAACGGACCCCGCTGCCGGCCGGCCCGTGCCGGACCAAGGACCTGCCGCTGCTCGGGGCCGCGGCCCGCGACGTGCTGGCCCGGGTGGAGGGACCGGCCCGGCTGGTGCGGAGGTACGGCACCGAGGCCCCAGCCCTGCTCGCGCACGGCCGCGCGCTGGGCTGCGACGACGCCACGCTGCTCGCGCCGGTGGTCGAGGGCGCCGCGACGACCCTGGCCGAGCTCCTCTGGGGCGTCGGCCACGAGGGTGCCCTCGACGTCTCCGACCTGCTCGAGCGCCGCACCCGACTCGGCCTCGTCCCTGCTGACCGGGCGCTCGCCGTGCCCGCCGCCGAGCGCGCCCTGGCCCTGCACACCTGAACCGGTCTCGAGACGCCTCGGCTCCTCAACCAGCGGACGGGACGGGTAGGCCGAGGTGCACGACGACCTCGGCGCCGGGGAGGTCGGCGAGCCGGTGGCCGGGGAGCAGCAGCTTGGACCGGCGGACGCCGCTGCCGAGCAGCACGACCTCGATGTCGAGGCAGGCGGCGTCGACGAGCAGCCGCCACTCCTGCGGCAGGCCGACCGGCGTGATGCCGCCGTACTCCATGCCGCTCTCCTCGACCGCCCGGTCCATGGAGAGGAACGAGGCCTTGCGCACGTCGAGGGTGCGCTTGGCCAGGTTGTTGACGTCGGCGCGGGTGTCGGCACGGACCACGCAGGCCGCGACGCGCTCCTCGCCGTCGCGGCGGCCGGCGATCACGACGCAGTTGGCGCTGGCGGTCAGCGGGACGTCGTACGCCTCGGTCATCGCGGCCGTCTCCGCGAGCGCGGGGTCGATCTCGACGACCGCGACCTCGGCGGCGTGCAGCCAGCCGGCGAGCGCGCGGGCGACCGGGTCGCCGAGCAGCGCGGGGTGGTCCCGCGCGGCGAGGGACTGCAGGGAGCCGATGCGGGGCAGGTCCATCGGGTCACCGTAGCCGTCGCCTGATCGTCACCTTCTCGATACCTTCCCGCCCTCCCCCGAGGCACCCTTCCGGAGTTAGGCTCCCGAGGTTCTTCATCTCGGGAGATCGCTACACACGCCTCGTGGCGCCGCGCCTACACGCGCGCCGGTGGTCTGCCGAGTCCCGGCACCACTCCCGCCACCAGGAGAAGCAGCGTGAACCGTCCGTCCATCCGTCGGGCCTGGGCCGCGTCCGTGGGCCTCGCCCTCGTCGCCGCCCCGCTCGTCCTCGTCTCGCCGGCCTCGGCCAGCGCCACCGGGCTCGTGATCAGTGAGGTCTACGGAGGCGGCGGCAACTCCGGCGCGCCGTACACCAACGACTTCATCGAGCTCCAGAACACCACCGGCTCCCCGATCTCGGTCGCGGGCATGAGCGTGCAGTACCGCAGCGCCACCGGTACGGCGTCCGCTGCGACCGCGCTGAGCGGCACCGTCCCCGCCCACGGCAAGTTCCTCGTCGCCGAGGCCGCGGGCGCCACGCCGTCCACCGCCCTGCCGACCCCCGACGCGACGGGCACGTTCGCGATGTCCGGCACCGCCGGCGTGATCTTCCTGTCGTCGCAGGCCACCGGAGTCCCCGCCAACGACGCGTCGATCGTCGACCTGGTCGGCTACGGCACCACCGCCACCGCCTTCGAGGGCACGGCTGCGGCCCCGGGGCTGTCCAACACGACCGCCGCCACGCGCACCGCGGACGGCGCGGACTCGAACGACAACAAGGCCGACCTCACCTCGGCCGGACCCAAGCCGGAGAACTCCTCCACGTCGACGCCCCCTGCCCCGGGCGACCCGGTCGCGAAGACCATCGAGGAGATCCAGGGCAACGGCGCGACCAGCCCGCTGGCCCAGCAGTCGGTGATCACCAAGGGCGTCGTCACGGCGGCGTACCCGACCGGTGGCTTCAGCGGCTACTACCTCCAGACGCCCGGCACCGGCGGCGCGATCGACCCGTCGTCCCACGACACGTCCGACGCCGTGTTCGTGTTCGCGGGCAGCGGTGCGACGTACCCGCAGGTCGGCGACTACCTCCAGGTCACCGGCAAGGTCACCGAGTTCAACGGCATGACCGAGCTGACCCCCGCCGCCGGCGGCGTCAGCACGCTGACCGACCCGGTCGCCGCCCCGGCCCCCGCCACGGTCGGCTTCCCGGCCACCGACGCGAGCCGCGAGTCGCTCGAGGGCATGCTCGTCGCCCCGCAGGGCGCCTACACGGTGACCGACAACTACTCGCTCAACCAGTACGCCGAGATCGGCCTCGCGCACGACACCTTGCCGCTGCCGCAGTCGACCGACGTCGCGAAGCCCGGCCCGGCTGCGCAGGCCGTCGAGGCCGACAACGCAGGAAAGAAGGTCGTGCTCGACGACGGCTCGTCGGTGAACTACTTCACCACCGGCAAGGACATCCCGCTGCCCTACCTCACCGGCGGCCCGTCCATCCGCGTCGGCGCCCCGGCCACCTTCACCACGCCGGTGATCCTGGACTTCCGCAACAGCGCCTGGAAGTTCCAGCCCACCCAGCAGCTGACCGTCGCGAACGCCGGCACCGTGCAGCCCGCCACCTTCCCCGACACCCGTCCGGCCGCTCCGGCGCCCGTCGGCGGACAGCTCAAGGTGGCCAGCTTCAACGTGCTGAACTTCTTCACCGAGACCGGCGCCGACTTCATCGCCGACGGCGGCACCTGCAGCTTCTACGACGACCGCGCCGGTGTGCACGTCACGGTCAACTCCTGCAACGGCAACGGCCCCCGTGGCGCGGCGGACGACACCAACCTCGACCGACAGAAGGCCAAGATCGTCGCCGCCATCAACACCCTCGGCGCCGACGTGCTCTCGCTCGAGGAGATCGAGAACTCCGCGCAGTACGCCGGCCCGGACCGTCGCGACGACGCGCTGTCCTCGCTCGTCGACGCCCTGAACACCGCCGCCGGCTCGACGGTCTGGAAGCTCGTGCCGTCCCCGGCCCCGGCGGACCGTCCCGCGGTCAGCGACGAGGACGTGATCCGCACCGCGTTCATCTACAAGCAGGCCAAGGTGGCGCCCGTCGGCACCTCGCACATCTTGGCGGACCCGGCCTTCGCCAACGCCCGTGAGCCACTGGCCCAGAGCTTCCGGCCGGCCGGTGGCTTCTCGAACCAGGACTTCCTGGTCATCGTGAACCACTTCAAGTCCAAGGGCTCCGGCGTCAACGACGGCACCGGCCAGGGCAACGCCAACCCGGACCGCGTCGCGCAGGCCAAGGCGCTGGTGACGTTCGCCGACCAGCAGAAGAAGCTCGCGGGCACCGACACGGTGTTCCTCACCGGTGACTTCAACTCATACACGCAGGAGGACCCGCTGCAGGTGCTGTACGACGCGGGGTACACCGATATCGGCCACGCCGAGGCGCCGGCGGAGTACACCTACCAGTTCGGTGGCACGGTCGGCTCGCTCGACCACGTCCTCGCCAACGGCACCGCGCTCGACCAGGTGACCGGCGCCCACGTGTGGAACATCAACTCGGTCGAGTCGGTGGCCTACGAGTACAGCCGCTTCAACTACAACGTCACCAGCTTCTACGCCCCGAACCCCTACCGCTCCAGCGACCACGACCCGCTGCTCGTGGGCTTCGACGTGCCGGCACCTCCGGCCGCGACGACCACGACCGCATCCGTGGCGCCCGAGCCGGTCGTCGTGCGATACACGAAGCCGACGGTCACAGCCACCGTGAAGTCCGAGACCGGGGCCGTCGAGGCCGGCACCGTGACGTTCTCCTCCGGCGGCACCGTGCTCGGCACCGCCCCCGTCTCGGGCGGCACCGCGTCCCTGCAGCTGCCGGCCTACGACGCCGTCGGCCCGCAGACGGTGACCGCGTCCTACGGCGGCTCGAGGACGTTCTCGCCCTCGTCCGCCGACGTGGCCTTCGACGTCGTCAAGGCCACCCCCGTCCTGACGGTCGCCGTGCAGCCCGACGTCATCCACAAGAGGACTACCCAGCCCCGGCTCGACGTCGCATTGACGGCCCCGGGCCAGGTGGTGACCGGCTACGTCGTCGTCCGCCAGAACGGGTCGATCCTCGCGTTCGAGCCGCTGTCGGCCGGGCGCGCGACGATCACGCTCCCGACGTACAAGCAGAAGGGGCAGGAGACGGTCAGCGTGGAGTACCTCGGCAGCGACCTGGCCGAGGCCGTGACGAAGTCCGTCACGTTCACCGTGCAGAACTGACCCAGGGACTGACCCGGGGACGGACCCGGCGGCCGGCTCAGCCGGCGTGGACGGCCGCCGGGTCGACCACGAGCGTCAGGTCGCTGAAGGCGCCGAGCTGCAGGCCGTCGGGCACCAGCCGCGGGTCGTCGACCACGTCGGACACCACGCAGGTCACGTTGTCGACGCCGCCCGCGGCCAGGGCGGCGTCGACCAGGCACTGCGCGGCGACGTCGGCGTCCAAGTCCTGGAGGCAGACCCGGACCTGCTCGTCGTCGACGAGGTCGGTGAGCCCGTCGGAGCAGACCAGCAGCCGGTCCCCGAGGCGTACGTCGACCAGGGCGACGTCGGCCTCGGGGGCGTAGCCCGCCTCGACGGCCTGCAGCACGATGTTCTTGCGGGGGTGCCGACGGGCCTCGTCACGGGTGATCAGGCCCTCGTCGACGAAGGTCTGCACGAGCGTCTGGTCGTGGGTCAGCTGCCGGAGCTCGCCGTCGCGGAGCAGGTAGGCACGGGAGTCACCGACGTGGCCGAGCGCGACGTGCGCGCCGTCGGTGACCAGGGCGGTGAGCGTCGTGCCCATCCCGGCGCGGGAGGGGTCCGCCGCCGTACCCTCGCGAAGCTGCTCGTGGGTCAGCCGCGCAGCACGGTCCAGCAGCTCGACCAGGTCGGTGCCGGGGCGGCTGGCCGAGGCCAGGGCGAGGGCGCTGGTGACGTAGGCGGCGGTGGCGGAGGCGACCTCGCCCGCGGCCGCTCCCCCGACGCCGTCGGCGACGAGCTGGAGCGTCGGACCGGCGAACCCGGCGTCCTCGTTGTTATCGCGGACCAGCCCGGGGTGGCTGCGGGCGGCGTAGGAGAACCTCAGCATCTCGCTCCTCACGGTGCGTGTGGGGACAGCCTGCGGCCTGGGTGCCGGGCGGGCAAGGGCTCGCCCGGACCGGTGACGACGCCTCACGCGTTCACGTCGCGACGTACCCCCTCCGTTTCCTGCGCAGCCCTGGCGTTGTTACGGCGTGGGTGTGCACGATTCACTGGGTGCCCAGTGAATCTGCCGCCTACCCGGCCGCGCGCAGGAACCGGTCGAGCAGCGGGCCCGCGGTGCCGGAGCCGGAGGCGCCGACGTCCACGAAGACGGCGACGGCCAGGTCGCCGTGCACCGCGATCATCCAGGCGTGCGTCTGCAGCGGCGCCGTGTCCCCGAACTCGGCCGTCCCGGTCTTGGCCAGCACCGGGGCGCCGGGCACGCCGGCCAGGAACCGGCCGCTGCCCTGGGTGACCACGCCGCGCATCAGGCTGCGCAGCTGGCGGGCCTCGGTGGAGGTGAGCGGCGTCTCCGGGGCGGCGTCCTCGGCGGTCGCGTCCGGCAGCAGGCGGGGCACGACGGCCGAGCCCTTCGCGACCGAGGCGGCGACGGCCGCCATCGCCAAGGGTGAGGCGGTGACCCGGCCCTGGCCGATCAGGGAGGCGGCGTGCCCGGTCTCGGATCCGGCCTCCGCATCGGTGGCCGGCACGTCGCCGAAGTACGCCGGGAAGCCGAGGTCGTGGTCGACCCCGAACCCCAGCGAGGCGGCCGCCCCAACGAGCTCGGGCTGCTTGATGGTCTCCCGCTCGCCGATGAAGGCGGTGTTGCACGAGTTCGCGACCGCCGTGCTCAGCGGGATCCGGCCGATGCCGCTCGCCGGGTAGTCGCTGTAGTTCTTGAAGCGCTTGCCGTCGACCACCGCCGTCTCCGGGCAGTACATCGTGCTCAACGGCTCCAGCCCGGAGCGGAGCAGCGCGAGGCTGCTGACCACCTTGAACGTCGAGCCAGGCGCGTAGCGGCCCACCGTCGCGGTCGACAACCCACCGCTGCCTGGCCCGCTGGCGGCCGCGAGCACGTCACCGGTCGAGGGTCGGATCGCGACCAGGGCGCTGGCCGGCTTCACCCCGGACAGCACGCGTTCGGCGAGGTTCTGCGTGCGCAGGTCGAGCGTGGTGGCCAGCGGATCGCCGGCCTCGGGGTCGACGCTGAACACCTGGCGGCCCTTGCCCTCCACGTCGACGGCCTCGACCCGCGCGCCCGGTGTGCCGCGCAGGCGCGCGTCGTACCTCGACTCGAGCCCGCTCAGCCCGGCCTCGTCCCCGGCCCGGTAGGCGCCGTTGGAGTCCTTGACGATCTCGGCGGTGACCGGCCCGACCGTGCCGAGCACCGGCCGCGCGAACTCCCGCGTCGGGGCCAGCGGGAGCGTGCCGCGCACGACGCCCGCGCCGTCGATCGAGCCGACGGCTCGCAGCTGCTTCTTGGCCTGGCCCTCGCGGAGCACCAGCGCCTCGACGAACGCCTTGGGCCCGGCGTCCCTCACCTCCTTGGCGTACGACGCCACGTCGACGTCGAGCGCACGGGCGAGCACCCGGGCCTGCCGGACGGCGGAGGTCGCGGAGACCCTGGACTTGTCGACGCCGAACCGGAGCACCTTGCGCGCGGTGACCAGGGCCTGGCCGTCGGCGCCGGTGATGTCGGCCCGCTCGGGGCCCACCGAGGTCAGCCGCAACGTCTCGCCGGACTTCAGGTCCGGGTAGAACAGGGCGGGCTCGAGCGCCACCTTCCAGGCGTCGTCGGTGCCCTGGGTCAGCCGGGCGGTGGTGTCGTAGGCCCAGGGCTGCGCGTTGCCCGCCAGCCGCCACACGTAGCTCAGCCGCGCCGTCGACGGCTTCCCGTCGGCGCCCTCGATCACCTTGGCCACCTGGACCCGGGGCGAGGAGTCGCCGAGGCCCTCGGTGGTCGTGGTGAACAGCTTCTGGGCCTGGGCCGCTGTGCCGCCGGTGTAGTTCAGCGAGGACAACCGACCCGCCGTGAGGGCACCCGCCAGATCGTCGGCCGCGTCCTCGGCGCTCTTCCCGGACGAGCCGGCCGTGCAGCCGGTGGTGACGAGCAGCAGCGACGCGACGGCGACGACGGAGCGGTTCCCCGAAGGATTCACGCCCCGATCGCACCACGCGTCACAGGGCGTGGTCAAAGACGGCGGGGTAACGATCCTCTGCGCACCGATGAGTTTTCCGGGCACCGGCGGTCTGTACCCCCGAAGCGCATCGGACCTAGGCTGGTGCGCAGGCGGAGGAGGCCCAGACGTGACGACGATCCAGACGGTAAGCCAGACGGTCCCGCCGCAGAGCACCGACGAGGCGGCGCCGGACTTTCCCCAGGTGACCGACCCCTACCGCCGCGAGCTGCTGGCGCACTGCTACCGGATGACCGGGTCCGTCCACGACGCCGAGGACCTGGTGCAGGAGACCTACCTGCGGGCCTGGCGCGCCTACCACAACTTCGAGGGCCGCTCCTCGGTCCGCACCTGGCTCTACCGCATCGCGACCAACGTCTGCCTGACCTCGCTGGAGGGCCGCGACCGTCGCCCGCTGCCCACCGGCCTCGGTGCGCCCTCGAGGGACGCCGGTGCCCCGCTCGAGGAGAACGGCGAGATCCCGTGGCTCGAGCCGGCCCCCGACGCGATCCTCGACTTCGGAACCGCCGACGACCCGCTCGCGGTCATCACCGACCGGGAGACCATCCGGCTCGCCTTCGTGGCCGCGCTCCAGCACCTGCCGGCCCGCCAGCGCGCGGTGCTGATCCTGCGCGACGTGCTGCGCTGGAAGGCCGCCGAGGTGGCCGAGGCGCTCGAGACCACGACGGCCTCGGTGAACAGCGCCCTGCAGCGCGCACACGCCACGCTGGCCAAGGCGAACCTGTCCGAGGACACCGTCGCCGAGCCGACCCCGGTGCAGAAGGTGATGCTCGACCGCTACGTGCAGGCGTTCTGGGACAAGGACGTCGAGGCGATCGTCTCGATGCTCACCCGGGACGCGATCTGGGAGATGCCGCCGTTCACCGGGTGGTACCAAGGCGCCGAGAACATCGGGCGGCTCATCGACTCGCAGTGCCCGGGCGGCCAGCACGACATGCGGATGCTGTCGACCCGTGCGAACGGTCAGCCCGCGTTCGGCCTGTACATGCGCGGCGACGACGGCACCTTCACGCCGTTCCACCTGCAGGTGCTGACCATCGGCCCCGACGGCGTCGAGCACGTCGGGGCGTTCTTCGAGGAGTCGCTCTTCGCGCTCTTCGGCCTGCCGGCCTCGCTGCCGGCCGACTACGTCCCGGCCTGAGATCACCGTGTCCACGCCCCACGAGTGGGCGCCCGTCGCCCGGCTCGCCGGGCCGGAGCTGCTCGAGCGTGCCGTCGGCTACACGCGCGGCTCGCTGATGCTGGTCGGCTCCACCGACCTCGACGCCCGCACCCCCTGCCTGCGTTGGGACCTCCTCGGCCTGCTGCGGCACATGAACGACGCGCTCGCGGCGTTCACCGAGGCCGCCGAGATCGGGTACGTCGACCTGGTCCCCGTCCGCGGGACGGACCCGGGGGCCGAGCTCGTCGACCGCCTCAAGAACCGGGCCTGCGCCCTGCTCGCCGCGTGGAGCCACCACCCCGGGACCGGGTCCGTCACCGTGCAGGACCGGGAGCTGCGCTCCGACCTGTGCGCGGCGGCCGGGTCGCTGGAGATCGCCGTGCACGGCTGGGACGTAGCGCAGGCCTGCGGCGTCGACCGGCCGATCCCCGCGGCGTTGGCCCTCGAGCTCCTCGACGTGCTGCCGCTGTTCGTGCACGACTCCGACCGTCCCGCCCGCTTCGCTGACGCGATCGACGTACCCCTGCACGCACGGCCGTCCGACCGGCTGCTCGCCGCCCTGGGTCGACCCGCCTCGTAGGCTCGGTGGCGAACCCGAGCCCAGGAGTCGTCTTGATCTTCATCACCGCCAAGTTCCAGGTCCTGCCCGAGCACGCGGACGACTGGCCGCAGATCTCGCGGCCGTTCACCGAGGCCTGCCGGGCCGAGGACGGCTGCCTGTGGTTCGACTGGTCGCGCAGCGTCGCCGACAGCGATGAGTACGTCCTCGTGGAGGCGTTCCGCGACGGTGACGCGGGTGGCGCGCACGTGCAGTCCGACCACTTCAAGCAAGCCCAGCAGGACCTCCCGCCCTACCTCGCCTCGACGCCGAGGATCGTGAACTTCGAGGTGCCGGGCACCGACTGGTCCGAGCTCGGCGAGATGCAGGTCGACCGCTAGACGGACGCCTCGACGGACGGCCGGACGGATGCCTTGACGAACCCGGCCCTCCCGAGCGTCTTCACGTGGTGGCTGACGCTGCCGACCTGCTGCCCGAGCCCGGCCGTGATGGCGCCGACGGTCGAGGGGCCGTGCAGGGTTAGGAACTCCAGCATCCGCCGCCGCACCGGGTGGTGCAGCGTGAAGATCTACAAGATCATTTGCACAAGTTTCCTTGTGGATCAGTCGAGGAGGACGACACCGAGGGCGAGCACCGCCGGCAA
The DNA here is from genome assembly GCA_039915665.1 of Nocardioidaceae bacterium. GTDB lineage: Bacteria > Actinomycetota > Actinomycetes > Propionibacteriales > Nocardioidaceae > Nocardioides_B. The sequence goes on along the minus strand of JBDSMW010000030.1, from coordinate 40,412 downwards.
GGCCTGCACCAGCAGGATCCGGCGGCTCACCGTGGCGGCACCGAAGACGCCGGCCACCACGACGCAGAGCAGGAAGAACACCAGCACCGGAGTGCGCAGGTCGCCGCCCGCGAGCAGGCCCCAGACCAGCCCGGCGACCAGGAACCCGTTGTAGAGGCCCTGGTTCGCGGCCAGCGCCTTGGTCTGCTCCGCGAAGTCCCGCTCCAGCCCGAACGCCTTGCGGCCCTGGGGCTTGGTCCAGAGGAACATCTCGAGCACCAGGAAGTACGCGTGCAGCAGGGCGACCAGGGCCACCAGCACGTCGGCGACAACTCTCACGCTCGCAGCATGGCAGTCCGCGCGCCAGGGCGCACAGGGAGCCGACAGGGTCGGCACGCCCTCCGCGCAGCCGCAACGGTCATCGTGGACGACGTACCCGCAGCCCGACCAGGGGACCCATCATGTCCCGCCCGACGAGACCGACGGGCCCTTTCCGGGCGACGGGTCCATCGGCGTCTGACCCCGGGTCGTCCGGTTGAGGGTGCGCCGGGACGCTCCCTCGAACGGACGACCGGGTCTAGGGCCGGGCCGCCGCGGTGGCGGGTGGAGCTCCGGCGCTGACCACCCGGCGTACGACGGGCTGGGCCGCCGCGAGCCCGAGGCAGAGCAGCGCGAGCACCGACCAGAGCAGCGGCGGACCGCCGCGCGCCAGCAGGCCGGTCCCGACCAGCGGGGCGAGCACGGCCGCGACACCCCAGCTGGTGCCGTAGGCCGCGAGGTAGCCGCCGCGACGGCCCGCGGGCACCAGCTCCGACACGACGGCGTAGGCCCGGCCGAGCAGCACCAGGTCACCCAGGCTCCACAGCACGGTGCCGGCGACGAAGCCCGCCAGCGACGTGACGAACCCGGTCGCGAACAGCCCGGCGGCGAGCAGGACGTAACCCAGGGCCAGGGCCCGGAAGCTCTCGACCGGGCGGAGCAGCCGGAGCAGCGGCTGCCCGAGCACGATCGTGGCGGCCGAGACGGTGAGCAGGATCCCCGTGCGGGCCACCGGCAGGTCGCGCGCGAGGAGCGTGAGCGGGACGGCGATGGTGATCTGCAGGTAGACCAGCGCAAAGACGGTGCCCGCCCCCAGCATCGCCAGCAGCCGGGGGTCGCGCCGGGCTCCCGCGGCGGGCGGACCAGCGGTCGGCACCACTTCGCCGGACAGCGTCAGCCCGACCAGGACCGCGCAGGCCAGGCAGGTGCCGGCGTCCACCACGAACAGCCAGCGGAGGTCGACCCCGGCCACCGCCGCCGCGAGCAGGCCCGCCGCCATCCCCGCCGCGGCCATCGCCCCGGCCATCAGACCGAACGCCGCCGGCCGCTGGGCTCGCGTCGTCACGTCGGCCAGCAGCGCCTGGCTGGGCGGCTCGTAGACCTCGAACACCAGCCCCAGCGCCACGGCGGCTGCGCCCGCGACCAGCAAGGTGGGGGCAGCGGCCAACGCGAGCTGAGCGAGCGCCGTGCCGAGCAGGCCGACCAGGATCGTCGTGCGCCGGCCGAGCCGGTCCGCGAGCCGGCCACCGAGGAGCCGGGACGGGATGGTCGCCAGCCCGAAGGCGCTCAACAGCCATCCAGCCTGTACGACGGACGCGCCGAACGCCTGCACCAGGGTGACCGAGAGGAACGGAAGAGTGAAGGCGCCGAGCCGGTTCACGGCGCGCGCGACGACCAGCACCCACACTTCCCGGGGGAGTCGCACGTGGACCTCCGTCACTGGTGTCAAACTGTTCGACAGTCACCCAACCTAAGAGAGCGAGTGTGACTGGTCAAATGACGTTCGACAGTCACGTGCTGAACCTGGTCGACGTAGCCGCCCGGCTGGTCAACCACCTCACCCCGGGCGAGGACGGCGGCGTCGAGGCGGAGACCCCGTTCGGCGCGGCCCGCCGGAAGGCGACGGCGACGGCCCTGGGGGGCGAGGGGCGGCGCACCCCTCGGGTGGACGACGAGCAGGCCGACGCGCTGGTCGCCTGCGCGGTGCGGCTGCGCCAGGTGTTCGAGCACGTCGCGCGGGGCGACGAGCGGGGCGCCGTACGCCTGCTCAACGCGCTGCTGCTCGAGACGGGCGCCCGTCCCCAGCTCGACCGGCTGCCGGGTGGCGGCTGGCACGTGCACTTCCACGGCACCGACGACTCGCTGGCGACCGGCTGGTCCGCCGGCTGCGCGACGGGGCTCGCGCTCGCGATCGGCAGCGACCTGGCCGGCCGGCTGGGCACCTGCGCGGCCGACCGCTGCGACCGGGTGTTCGTGGACACCTCGCGCAACGGGACCCGTCGGTTCTGCTCGACGGCGTGCCAGAACCGCACCAAGGCGGCAGCGTTCCGGGCGCGACGGTCCTAGGGTGCGGGTATGGCCAGCTACGAGGTGAACGAGGCCGGCATCAAACGATGCCGCGAGCTGATCGAGTCCAAGCAGTACGTCCTGGACAGCGACTGGGGTGACGCGCAGCCGAACGCCGAGGCGCAGAACGCCTTCCTGGAGAACCACACCTGGAAGGAGTACGCCGTCTGGCACCTCGGGCTGACCGAGGGACCTGGTGACGAGTCCAAGGCGAGGTACGCGTTCGTGTTCGGCGACTTCCGCCGGGTGCACCGCAGCGGCCTGATCGCCTGCGTCTACCGGGCCGCCGAGTGGCGACACAAGGCGGTGGAGCTCGCGGCGCACGACCTGCTGCAGCGTCTCGACGAGACCGCCGGGATCAGCTGACCGGTCCGTAGTCGCGGTGCACGACGGCGACCCGCACGCGGTAGTCGGAGTACCACACCTCGCGGCCGCGCTCCTGCGCCACAAGATGCGCCGCGACCTGCTTCCAGGCCCTCGCGGCGTCCTCGTCTGCCCAGTAGGACACCGTGATGCCGATCCCGTCCCGGGCGGCCTCGATGCCGAGGTAGCCGGGCTGCTGCGCGGCGAGCTCGTCCATCCGCCCCGACATCCGGGCGTAGCCCTGGTCCGCCTGGTCCCCCTCGGTGCGAAGCGACGTGAAGATCACCGCGACGTACGGCGGCTCGGGGGTCGAGGCGATGGCGTCCATCCAGCCATTACAGCAGCGCGACCAGGTCGGCCCGGAACGCGACGACGAGCAGCACCGCCACGAGCGCCGTCACGACGGCGACCGCGCCGTCCCGCCGGGACAGCCGCCGGACCAGCGCCCAGCCGAGCAGGAAGACTCCCGCGGCGATCTCGAGGCTCCAGTACGTCGACGAGGTCGTCGCCGCGACCGTGGTGAGGCCGTAGATCCCTTCACCCACGAGGATCCCGGCCATCCCACCGACCCCGAGCGCCGCCCGCACCGGCGCTCCCGACCGCAGCCAGTGCGCGCCGATCCCGAGCAGAGGTCCTACCACGATCGAGGCCAGACCCCAGAAGAGCAGCAGCGACCGCCCGGACGGGTGGTCGGCCAGGTGCGCGCCGAGCACGTAGCCCACGTGCCGGCCGAGTTGGCCAGCGAGCCGAGCGCGTCGACGCCCTGCAGGAACGACGAGATCGCACCGAGCAGCACCGCGGTGACGACCACCGCGGCTGCGCGCGGCGCCGTCCCGGTCACGCCGAGGCGCGGTCGCGGGCGCGCGACCGGGAGAACCGGAGCACGCCGTCCTCCAGGGCACCGCGCCGGATGGTGACGATGTCGCGCAGGTAGTTCTGCCGCAGCCGCCACGGCGCCCGCGCACCCTGGGTCGGCAGCAGGTGCAGGGCTCTCTGGACGTAACCCGACGCGAAGTCCATGAACGGCACCTCCTCGACCTCGGCGTCGCGCACCGCGACCACCGTGTCGTCGCCGCGCTCCCGCATCCGGGCCAGCAGCCGGACGACGTACTCGCTGACCAGGTCGGCCTTCAGCGTCCAGGACGCGTTGGTGTAGCCGATGACGTAGGCGAAGTTCGGCACGTCGGAGAGCAGCATCCCCTTGTAGGCCATGGTGTCCGGCAGGTGTACGGCGCTCCCGTCGACGTCGAACGCGATCCCGCCGAAGGCCAGGATCGAGAGGCCGGTCGCTGTGACGGCGACGTCGGCCTCGAGCTCTTGTCCCGACACGAGCCGGATGCCCGTCGGGGTGAACCGGTCGATGTGCTCGGTCACCACGTCCACGTTGCCGCGCCGGATCGAGCGGAACAGGTCCCCGTCCGGCACCAGGCACAGTCGCTGGTCCCACGGGTCGTAGGACGGCTTGAAGTGCCGGTCGACGTCGAAGTCGTCAGGCAGCAGGGCGCTCACGCCCTTGCGCAGCACCTTCTTCATCAGCTCGGGGCGACGACGCGCGAGCTGGTAGGTCGCGGTCGTGTACAGCACGTTCTTCCAGCGCGTCACGGCGTAGGCCGCCTTCGGGGGCAGCTTCTCGCGCAGCGCCACCGCGAGCTTGTCGACGCCCGGCAGGGAGGCGACGTAGGTCGGCGAGCGTTGCAGCATCGTCACGTGCGCGGCGGTCTTGGCCAGCGCCGGCACCAGCGTCACGGCGGTCGCGCCACTGCCGATCACGACGACCCGCTTGCCGTCGTAGGCCAGGTCCTCGGGCCAGGCCTGCGGGTGCACGACCTGGCCGGCGAAGTCCTCGAGACCGACGAAGTCCGGCGAGTGGCCGCCGGCGTAGTCGTAGTAGCCGCTGCAGCACCACAGGAACCCGCACGTCATCGTGGCGCCGGAGGCCAGCGTCACCGTCCAGGTCGCGTCGTCGCTGGACCAGGAGGCGGCCACGACCCGGGCGTCGTAGCGGACCTTGCCCTCCACGCCGTACGCCGCCGCGGTCTCGCGCACGTAGGCCAGGATCGACGGCCCGTCCGCGATCGCCTTGTCGCCGGTCCACGGCCGGAACCGGTAGCCGAGGGTGTACATGTCGGAGTCCGACCGGATGCCCGGGTAGCGGAACAGGTCCCAGGTGCCGCCGATCGCGTCGCGCGCCTCGAGGACGGCGTACGTCGTCCCGGGCAGCCGCTCCTCGAGGTGGCAGGCCGCGCCGATCCCCGACAGGCCGGCGCCGACGATCAGGACGTCCAAGCGCTCGCTCATGGTCCGAGCCTAGAACGTGTTCCAAGATCGCTCCGACAACGGAGACACAACGTGACCCAGGAGTCACTGATAAGCACCCGATGTCGGAGCAACCCGGAAGGAGTAGCGGTCCGGCTAGAGGCACAGCCCCGCGGACGCGCCGACCTCGAGCAGCTCGGCGTCGTCCGCGACGGCCGTCGCCCACTCGACGAAGCACGCCGACGCGGGTTCACAGCCTGCCCTTCACCAGCCCGAAGAGCCGGTCGAGGATGCGTTCGCCGTCGACGCGCAGGCCGTTGTGCTCGAACTCGTTGGTCACCCAGGGCCGCAGCGAGGGCACCAGGGCAGCGGTCTGCTCGGACAGTGCCCGGTCGACGTAGGCGTCCTCGGCGTAGATCGCGGCGGCGGCCGGTACGTCGCAGGAGCGGAGTGCCTCCTCGTCGTACAGCCGCGGCCAGTCGTACGTCGCGAGCAGGTCGGCCGCCTCCGCCAGAGGGGCCAGCTCGCTGTCCTCGGAGAGCGACCACGGGAACACGTGCTCGCCGGTGAACAGCGTCGGGTCCTCCCGGAACTCGTCCGGCATCACGCGCTCGGCCGCCCAGCGGGTGCTGACCCCGTCGGCGTAGCAGGCCTCGTGGATCGCGGCGTAGATCGGGTTCCGGCCGCTGAACGGCAGCGCCGCCGCGAGGTCGTGCCGGAACATCGGGGAGTCCGGGTCGAGCTCGAGCAGGTAGTGCAGCTGCTCCGCGCCGTCGCTCATCCCGAGCCCGTTGCCGACCTGCCGGAACCAGCGCGACGTCATCACGTCGCCGTTCGGCAGCCGGATCTCGCCGGCGTCGAACCGCTCCTGCAGGGCGCGCACGCGGGCCCGGTCGCCGGGGTAGCGCGCGTAGTAGCGGCGGTTGCGCTCGAGCTGGGTGGCGTACGTCGCGACGTACACGTCCTCGACCGGGAGGGCGATCGGCGGGACGCCTCCGGTGAAGTACGCCTCGCGCAGGCCCTCGGGCGCGAAGGACAGGTAGGTCATCGAGCAGAACCCGCCGAACGACTGGCCGAGCACGCTCCACGTGTCGACCTCGAGCGCCTGCCGGAACAGCTCGGCGTCCTTGACGATCGAGTCGGCCCGGAAGTGCACCAGGTAGTCGGCCTGCTCCTGCGGCGTCTTGCCGGGCAGCGTGCCGACCGGGGTGGACCGACCGGTGCCGCGCTGGTCGAACATCAGCACCCGGTAGTCCTTGAGCGCCCGGTCCAGCCAGCCGGGGCCGGTCGGCAGGCGGGTAGGCCGCGGCGCCTCGCTCCCGGGACCGCCCTGCAGGAAGACCAGGAATGGCTTGTCGCGGCCGTCAACGTCGGCGACCTCGCGGGCGAAGACCGTGATCGAGTCTCCGTCGGGTGTCGCGTGGTCGAGGGGGACGGTGACCTCGTGCTCGGTGAGCACGAGGCCTGGGACGTGCACGGTGTGCGTCTGGTGGTCGCTCATCCCTCGATCATGCCGCCCCGCCGGTCGGGCCCGGCGAGACCCCTCAGCCCAGCGTCGCGAGCAGCTCGTCCATCTTCTCGTAGCCCTCGACCACGCCGGACTCCATCCCGCTGGCCACGAACCCGTCGCGCGCCTCGAAGGAGTCCACGAGCGAGACCGACGTGACCCGCGAGCGGCCGTCGCCGAGGTCCTCGAAGACCGCGGTCTCCAGGGCGACCTGGTCCGGGAAGCCCTCGAAGGTGAACGTCTGCACGATCCGTTCGCCGGGACGGACCTCGTGGAAGGTGCCGAAGAACTTGGCCTCGAAGTTCTCGTCGGTGGTGCTGTAGCGCCAGGCGCCGCCGGTGCGGCAGTCGAACTCCTGCAGCACGAACGTCCGGTCGCGGGGACCGATCCACTGCCGGAACAGGTCCGGCTCGGTGTACGCCCGGAACACGAGCGCCACGGGGGCGGCGAACTCGCGGGTGATGGTGACCGTGGGGACGGTCGGGCTGACCTCGATGGTGGTCTGGTTCTTCGTGGCTGCGCTCATGCTCCTGCTCCTGTCTCGTTGTCCTGGAGGCGCGCGAGGACGTCGTCGAGGCGGCTGAACCGCTCCTCGGCCTCGCGCCGGTGCTTCTCGATCCACTTGGTCATCAGGTCGAACACCTCGGCCTCGAGGTGGCACGGCCGGCGCTGGGCGTCCCGGGTGCGACTGACCAGGCCCGCGTCCTCCAGCACCTTGAGGTGCTTGGACACGGCCTGGAGGCTCACGTCGTAGGGCTCCGCGAGCTCGTTGACCGTCGCGTCCCCGACCGCGAGCCGGGCGACCAGGTCGCGCCGGGTGGGGTCGGCCAGCGCCGAGAACACCCGGGAGAGCGAGTCCGCTGCCACCGTCGTACCTCCTGCTTGTTCAACTGATCGGTTGAACAAAGGTACGACGTCGCGCGATCGTTGTCAACCACTCGGTTGAATAATTTGGCGGACCGTCAGCGGACGACGGTCAGCGTGATCCCCCGCGACGTCGAGCCGTAGAGCCCGCGGAAGCCGGCGTAGATCGCGACCACCCGGTGCTGGCCGCGCGACAGCCGGGGCAGGGCCAGCGCGACGCTGCCCAGGTGGGTGGACCGCAGGGTGGTGGCGACCCGGTTGCGGCCGTCGATGCGGACGGTGACCTTGCCGGTGGGCGCGAGCGTCGACGGGGTGACGGTCACGCGCACGCGTCCGCGGGCCGTCGTACGGATGCGGGAGAAGGCGAGCCGCACGGCGGTCGCGGAGTAGCCGCGCTTGACCTCGGTCTCGTCGGAGTAGCCGTTCTCCGGCGCGTAGCCGGGTCGCTGGCCGGTCACCCGGATCCGGACGCCGTTGCCGGTCTCGTCCGGGGTCAGCACGTAGGAGGGGCCGGTGGCGCCGGGGATGTCGGCGGCGGTGCCGCGGGAGTCGACGCGTTGCCACTGGTAGCCGAACGTCATCGTCTCGACCGGCACGTTCCACACACCCGGGCCGGCGCTCAGCCGGTAGCCGACGCGGCGCAGACCGGTAACGTCCGGGGCGGCCCCCTCGTTGCTGAGCTGGCGCAGCACCTGTACGTCGAGAGGCGGGATCGTCGTGGGTTCGAACGACGAGGACGCAGCCGGCACCTCCCGCACCCCGGGGTCAGAGGTCGTCGTCGGCTTGGCGCCGGTCGCGCTGGGCCAGGTCTCGGCGACGTAGGTGCCGGAGTTGTCGAGCACCCGCACGGTGTAGAAACCGGCCGCCAGGCCGCTGAACGCGTAGTGCCCGCGGATGCCGTCCTGGGTGAGCGTCGAGGTGGAGCTGGGCACGAACGCGCCGCCCTGCCAGACGTAGAGCACCGGGTGGGCGCCGAAGGTCAGGTCGACCCCACCGTCGACGTCGCTGACCATGCCCCGGACGGTGCCGGCGGTGGCCGGGGGGCTGGGGTCGGCTCCGGCCGGAGCCACCGTGGCTCCGGTCAGCAACAGGGCGGCCATGCTGCTCGCAGCGAGCAGGTGGGCGCGCAGTCTCATGTCTTTCCCCTGAGTGCAGCTGGCTTCTGGCCCGTCGAGCCTAGGTAAAGAACTCCCGCTCCGGGACCGTTTCCCGCGAATCGACGCCCCGAACACGCGTTCCTGGGGCGGGAGGAACGAGCAGACTTTCGCGGATTGGGTCATGCCGCGCCGGGTCTCGGCATACCTTTTACTTCATGGTGGAGAAGTTGACGCGTGTTTCCGGTGTGGTTGCTGCGTTCATCCTGCTGCTCACGGCGGTGCTGACGCTGTCCCTCGTCGAGCCCGCGTCCTCCACCACCCGCCGCGCCACCCCGCCGTACGCCACCGTCACCGTCGCCTCGTTCAACCTGCTCGGTGCGAGCCACACGCCGTCGGGCAGCAAGTGGGCCAGCGCCGCGACCCGGATGGGCTACACCAAGCAGCTGCTGGAGCAGCACCACGTGCAGGTCGCCGGCTTCCAGGAGATGCAGGCCACCCAGGTGGCCAAGTTCCAGCAGCTGATGGGCACCACCTGGTCGCTCTACCCCGGCACCCAGCTCGGCGCCCGGATCGGTGAGAACTCCGTCGGCTGGCGGACCGACGCCTTCGACCTGGTGTGGGCCAGCACGGTGAACATCCCCTACTTCAACGGCAACATCCGGCCTATGCCGGTCGTGGTGCTCCGCGAGAAGTCGACCGGGCTGATGTCCTACTTCACGAACTTCCACAACCCGGCGGACACCTCGGAGTACCGGAACCAGGGTGCCTACCGCGCCGAGGCCACCCGCATCGAGATCGCGCTGCACAACCAGCTCGCGCAGTACGGCATCCCGCGGTTCATGACCGGGGACGTGAACGAGCGCGCGTCGTGGTTCTGCCGGGTCGTCGCCGGCGCCCCGCTCAAGGCCGCGCGGCCGCAGAGCACCTACGCCGACGGGGTCTGCTCGGCGGGCAGCCCGCGCGCCGTCGACTGGCTCCTCGGCTCCACGGAGCAGCCGTTCAGCGGCTACCTCGAAGACCGCAGCGACCTGGTCGACAAGACCAGCGACCACCCGATGATCGTCAGCGACGCCACCCTGGACGCGGCGATCTTCCCCAACGCCCTGTCGCCGTCGGCGCCCCCGCAGCTCGACCCCAACGCGGTCTACTGACCCCTCAGGTCTCGGTTCGGGGATACGGTCCTGACCGCATCATCGGGAAAGGTATCTTTCGTCGGTGAAGGTGTCTCCCGGCGTGCTGGCGACGGCGACGGCTGCCGTCTTCGTCACGCTCGTCGCGGTCGGAATCGGGTACGTCGTCCACAGTGGCGACGACCGCGTCACCGGTGACCAGCGACCGACCCGGAGCACCGCGGCGTCGCCGACCCGGTCGGTCCCGCAGTCCGTCCCGCAGCCGGCGTCCCCGTCCGGGACACCGTCGGCCGGGCTGCCGAAGCAGAAGGCCGGTCCGCTCGTCACGTTCACGGCCAAGCCGAGCAAGAAGCCGCCGAAGAAGAAGCCCAGGCCGAAGCCCCCGCCGCCCCCGCCGGTGCTGGACTTCACGATCAGCTCGTTCAACGTGCTCGGCGCGAGCCACACCTCCGGGTCCGGCAAGCGGCCCGGGATGGCCGGCGGCCGCGTCCGCGCGAGCCGCGCCGCCGACCTGGTCCGCCGGCACGGCTCCGACGTCGTCGGCTTCCAGGAGCTGCAGGGCGTCCAGCTGGCCACGCTCCAGCGGCAGAGCGCGATGGACTTCTGGCCGGGCTTCGCGATCCGCAGCCGGGACACCGAGAACTCCATCGGCTGGCGCCGGGACAAGTTCACGGCGGTGGAGAAGCGGGTCGTCTACATCCCCTACTTCAACGGCCGCCCGCGGGCGATGCCGCTGGTCAAGCTGCGCAGCAACGACACCGGGGTCGAGGCCTGGTTCGCGAACTTCCACAACCCGGCCGACACGTCGAGGTACCACAACCAGCAGCGCTTCCGGAACCGCGCGACCGGTGTCGAGATCCGGCTGGCGCGCCAGCTGGCCGCGTCCGGCACGCCGTTCTTCATCACCGGCGACATGAACGAGCGGGCGGAGTACTTCTGCGCACTGGCCGGCAACGCCCCCGTCGTCGCGGCCCGCGGCGGCTCGCACGACGGCGGCTGCCAGGCCAACCGACCGCGAGCCGTTGACTGGATCTTCGGCGTCAAGGACGACAACGTCACGTTCTCCGGCTACTTCGAGGACCGCAGCCACCTCGTGGACATCACCACCGACCATCCCGTCGTCGTCTCGCAGGTGCGGATCGTCGGCGAGACGGGCGTCACCTACGACACGGGCAACTAGGTGATGCCCTGGGACCTGTGGCTGCTGGCCGCGGCCGCGCTGCACGCCGGCTTCCAGCTGACCGTGACCGCCGTGGTCTACCCGGCCCTGGTGCACGTGCCGGCGGACCGCTGGGCCGAGGCGCACGCCCGGCACTCCCGGACCATCGCCCCGGTCGTCGCCCTCGTGTACGGCGCTGCGCTGGTGACCTGTGCCGGCGCGACGATCGCCGACGTCTCGACCGGGGTCCTGGTGGCCGACGGCGGCACGGGCTTCTCGTTCCTGGTGACCGCGCTGCTGGCCGCCCCGACGCACGGCCGGCTCACCCCTGGACCCGACCCGACCCTGCTGCGGCGGCTGCTGCTCGTCGACCGGCTCCGCCTGCTCGGGGCGGTCGTGGCCCTCGCCGGGGCGATCACCCTCGTTGGTTGAGCTGGTCGAACCACCCCACCCGGCCTCGAAAGGCTCGACCAGCCGCTCCGCCACGAACACCCACTCCCGACCCGGCCGGTCGGGGGCGTCCCGCACCTCGCGCACCGCGAACCCGTGCTCGGCCAGCGCCTCTGTGATCTCCTCGCGGCCGCGGAACCGCAGCGTCGAGTGCGACACGACCCGCTCCCCGTCGGCCTCGAAGACCAGCGTGGCCCGGAAGGAGACCAGCGGCAGCGCCACCTCGGTGACCTCGGTCTCGGACGTGACGACCCCGATGCCCTCGACGTCGGCGCGGGCGTGCGAGTCGACCGGGTTCCACAGCTTCCAGCCCTCCCGCTCGGGCACCCGCGTCTCGAACACCAGGTGCCCACCGGGGATGACGGCGTCCCGGGCGGCGGCGAGCGCCGCGTGCCAGTCCGCGTCGGTGACGAACACCTGGGCGACGTTGGCGGTCATCAGCACGAGGTCGACCTCGACCTCCGGCAGGGCGCGTACGTCGCCCACGACCCACCGCACCCGGTCGGCGCCGTCCTTGCCTCGGGCCACGTCGACCGAGGCGGCCGCCGGGTCCACGCCGATCACGTCGAGGCCGCGCAGCGCGAGCCGGCAGGCCAGTGTCCCGGTGCCCGAGCCGATGTCGAGCACCCGCCGGGCGCCGAGCTCGTCGACGATCGCCTCGTAGACGTCGAGGTCGGAGCGGTCCGGGTCGAGCGGGTCGTACACCCGCGCCAGCCGCGGCAGTCCGAAGACGTCGTCCACCATGCCGGCGACCCTAGGCCGGACTCATAGCGACGACCTCCTGGTTTTGTTGCGACAGGATCCAGGCAGGTGTCGGATCGGGCGGTCCGCCGTTCGTCGTACGGACGACACCATCGACCACCACAGGAGTGCAGCATGAAGTACATGATGTTCGTAGTCGCCGACCCCGCCGCGGCCGCCGAGGCCGAGCCGTACGACGGGGAGCTCTCCATCGAGGAGTGGGTCGAGGACGTCGACCGTCGTGGGAAGCGCGTGACCGGCGAGCGGCTGCGCGGCATCGACGATGCCACCACGGTCCGGGTGAGCAAGGGCGAGGTGCTGGTGACCGACGGACCGTTCACGGAGAGCAAGGAGTGGATCGCCGGCTTCGACATCCTCGAGTGCGACAACCTCGACGAGGCCATCGAGATCGCGGCACGGCACCCGCAGGCCAACGGCGGCAAGCTCGAGCTGCGGCCGTTCTGGGACGAGGGTTGAGCGATCACGAGGACGCCACGACCGGGGCGGCCGACCTGGTCGCCTCGGTCGCGGCCGACGAGCGGCCCCGACTGATCGCGGGGCTGATCCGGGTGACCGGCGACTGGGACCTGGCCGAGGACTGCGTGCAGGACGCGGTCGAGACGGCACTGTCCCGCTGGCCGGCCGACGGCCTGCCCCGCAACCCGGCGGCCTGGCTCACCACCGTCGCCCGCAACCGCGCCCTCGACGTGCTGCGCCGGCGCTCGACCGAGCGCTCCAAGCTGCAGGAGGCGGCCTTGATGGACGACCGTCCCGGCGTCGACGAGGACCCGTTCTCCGACGACCTGCTGCGACTGGTGTTCACCTGCTGCCACCCGGCGCTGGCGTTGGACAACCGGGTCGCGCTGACGCTGCGGACCGTGGCCGGGCTGAGCACCGCCGAGATCGCGCGTGCCTTCCTGGTCCCGGAGGCGACGCTGTCGCAGCGGCTGCTGCGGACGCGGCGCAAGATCGAGCACGCCGGCATCCCCTACCGCGTCCCGCCGCCCGAGCTGCTGGCCGAGCGGACGAGCGGCGTGCTGGCGGTCGTCTACCTCGTGTTCAACGAGGGCTACTCGCGTCGCGACGACGCCCTGGTCCGCGAGGCGTTGCGGCTGGCCCGACTCCTGGTGGCCCTGATGCCCGACGAGGACGAGGCCCGCGGGCTCCTCGCGCTGGTCACCTTCTCCGCCGCGCGGCGATCCACCCGTTTCGACGTACACGGGGACCTGGTGCCGATGGCGGAGCAGGACCGCCGCCGGTGGGACCGGACGCTGGTGGACGAGGGCCTGTGGCACCTGCGCCGGGCGGCGAGCGGCGGGAGGCCTCCGGGCCCGTACCGGCTCCAAGCCGGCATCGCCGCCTGCCACGCCACCGCTCCCGAGGCGGACGCGACCGGCTCGGCCGGACCGACGAGGCGCTGGCGGCCTACGCGACCGCGCTCGACCTGGTGCCGCCCGACGGGACCGAGGCCCGGATGCTGCTGCGCCGGGTCAGCGAGCTCGGCGGCACCTAGCGGGCGTCGAGAAGCTGCTGGAGCGAGGCGACGACGTCCTCGACGTTGCGACCAGTCACGTCGACGACCACGTCCTCGGCCGCCTCGAGCTCGAGGACGTGCTGCTCCTCGACGGCGGCGCGGAGCACGTGTGCCTGGTGCGCCGCCGACGCGTTCACGAGGTCGTCGCCCGCCAGCCTGGCCGCGCTGCCGGTCACGCGTTCGCGCACATGCTCGGCGAGCGTGGCCTCGTCGGCCCGGAGCCGGACCCCCGTGACCTGCGCGGCGGGGACGCGCTCGCGCAGCGACCGCGGCTCTCCGGCTTCCAGGTGCCCGCTGACCAGCAGCAGCTCCGCGCCGTGCCGGGCGAAGAGCCCGTGGAGGGTGGCGACCTGCGCGATGCCGAGCGCCGTCTGGCTGTGACCCGGACGCCCTGGCTGGCGGAGGAAGGCAAGCTGTTGCAGGTCGACGAAGCCGGTGGTCCGGTCGTCCCGCCACCACGAGCGGGCCAGGTCGAACGACACGGTCGACGAGCCGACGGCGCGCGGGCCGGTCACCAGCACGAGGTCGACGGCCGCGGGCGCTTGCGGTGCCACCCCGGTGTGCTTCGCGGTGCCGTCGGGGACGAGCGGACGCACCCGGGCGACCACCTCCGCGACGTCGAGCGCGGTGGTGTCCACGAGGACGTGGACGAACGGTGCCTCTCGCAGGACCATGCCCTCCTCGATGCATTCGTCGGCGATCTCCTCGGCCCAGCCGCGCGCCAGGATCCGCCGCCTCAACGTCGCCTCGTCCACGGTCAGCAGGCAGAAGGTGACCGCTGCGTCCAGGGCGTCGACCGGCATCGACGGATCCGCGACCCCCGAGACCACCAACACGTCGGCGCCGGCGTCGGCGTAGCCGGGCAGCAGCGCGACGAGGGCTTCCGTCTTGAGGGCGTGGCGGTCCGGGTCCGCCTCGGTGGCCGGGAGGAGCATGCCGAGCTGGTCGATGTCGACGTACGCCGCGGTGCGGCCCTCGGCACCCAACGCCTCGAACAGCGCCCAGGCGATCACGGACTTGCCGACCCCGGGCGCTCCGCAGAGCCACAGGACCGGGAGCCCGGAGCGGGAGTCATCTCGCGGTGGCCTCATTCTCCCCGGGCTTCGTCCAACGCCTCGATCGCGCGCTTGGTGGCCGTCATCCGCCAGGCCTCCTCGAGCAGCTCGAAGACCTCGTCGGGGTCAGCGAGCTCGAGCTGCACCAGCACCCAGGCCGACGAGTTCGTGGCCCAGCCGGCCTCGTAGACCGTCGGCGCGGTGGCCAGCAATGCGTCCCGCTCGTCGTGGTGTGCCTTGATCATCGCCCGGTTCTTCGGGTGGTTGACCCAAGCGAAGCCCTTGCCCTTGAAGGTGATGTTGGTCCAGCTCGGGCCCTCCTTGAGCACGACCTCGGGCAGCTCGTTCGACATCTCGACGAGGCGGTCGGAGGAGAGCGGTTCGTGCGTGCCCATGATGGTGATCGTGCCAGCAGGCGCCGACCATCGGGTCAGGACGAGCGCGGCGGCGACGGCATCGGTCGGCCGCCCTGGAAGCTGGCGTCCGCGAGCACCGTCTGGCCCTGCTGGTCGACGAGGTGGGTGAACAGCTCTTGTGAGTAGCCCAGCACCACGGCCCAGGACAGGATCTGCGCCGACGAGTCGAGGGCGCTGAGCCCGGGCACGAACCCGGCGCTGATCAGCAGCAGGCCGAGGAACGCAGTCAGTGCGCCGGTGGGCAGCTTGAGGACGGCGAGGGCCATGGAGACGCTGTACGGGTCGGCGCTGCCCTGCACCTTGCGGAGCGCGAAGACCGCCGAGATGGCGGCGCCGAGAATGCCGCAGAACTCGATCAGCAGGGAGTCGGCCGGCCGTGGGTTGCCGGAGGCGGGACAGACCTGGTAACCGGGGTCGGGCGTGTAGCAGAGCGGCAGGGTGTCCGGGGCGAAGATGCCGACCAGGGCGACGCCCAGGACGAGCGCGCTCGCGATGCCCGTCGCGGCCAGCACGACGTTGCGGAAGGACCGGGTCCGGGTCTGCGCCCGCAGCGTGCTCTTCTTGGCGGCGCTGATCGCCGCGACGACGGTGTTCCGCTGCTGCTCGGTCAGGCCCTCCTCGTCCGAGTCGTCGACCAGCGCGACGAGCCGCAACAGCCGCAGGTCATCCGGGGGCAGCACGTCGGTGGCCTCGGCGACGAATACGGGCATGTTGCTGCGCAGGTAGTCCAGCGGCGCCAGCCGGAGCAGCGTGACCTCGGCGGCGTCGAGGCTCGCCTGCACCCGCTGCATCGTGGCACCCGAGAACCAGGCCCGCATCCGGCTGAGCGGGAACCGCGGCGCCGCCAGGATCGCGTAGGACTCGTGCGTGTATCGCTGCACGACGTCCGCCAATGCCTGCCGGTCGTGCGGCTCCTTGGGCCGGGAGTGGTCCTCGGCGGTGAACCACTCCAGCAACGACGCCAGCTCGTCGGTGCGGGCCAGCGCCTCCTGCTGCCAGAGGGAGCTGCCGTACGTCGGATGGGGCGCGCTCGTCTTGACCTGCGTGGCCACGGTGCCTCCGTTCCGACCCGGTAACGGCGTCTTTACGACTCAGGGTGCTCGCGGTGCTGGCGTGACGGCAATGGCTTGATGGGACTACGCGTCGGGCGTCGCTAGATTGCGGGCATGGAAGCGAGAGCACGCGGTATCGCGGTGCACTACGAGGAGCACGGGGCCGGTCGACCGGTGCTGATCCTTCGTGGCGCCGGGGACGTCCTCGCGACGCTGCTCGACTTCGCGGCCGAGGTCGCCGACGGGGCGCCGTACCTCGTGATCGGGCACTCGGCCGGCGCGTACTACGCGCAAGCGATGGCCGCGCGACACCCGGACCGGGTCGCCGGCCTCACGCTGGTCTGCCCGCTCCTCTCGGGGGTGCGGGACGTCCCTGCTCATTGTGTCGTCCTGCGGTTCGGGGAGATCGGCGACGACGAGTTCCGCGGCTACTTCGTGGTGCAGACCCCAGAGATGTTCGACCGCTACGAACGCTTCGTCCGACCCGCAGCCGCGCTCGTCCACCAGGCCGCACTCGAGCGCATCGGCGAGCACTGGGAGCTCCCCCTCCATGACGGCCCCGCGTACGCCGGACCGACGCTGATCGTCGCCGGCCGCTTGGACTCGGTCGTCGGGTACGCCGCTGCGGCTGACCTCGTGGACCACTACCCGCACGCCTCGCTCGCGATGCTCGACGACGCCGGCCACGCGCTGCCCCACGAGCAGCCCGAGGTCCTACGTGCCTTGCTCGGCAACTGGCTCACGCGCGTGCAGCGCACCTGAACCGCGCTTGGTTCGCACGACGGACGTCACGTCACGTGTCGGGTGAAGAACCTGGCGGCGTCGTCCCCTGCGAACGGCGGGACTCCGGTGTTTCCGCCCATGTTGGCCTGCAGCGTCTTCTCGTGGGAGCCGAAGGCGTCGAACAGGTCGAGTGCCATGTGTCGGTCGTTTCCCGAGGTCGTCCCACTGCAGGACGTGCAGCGGAATGGTGACCTGACGGGCCTCCAGGAACATCGAACGGGGCACGAAGCTCCCTGCGATCGACCGGCTCTCCGGCCGCTCCGGCTTCGGCACAGGGAGCGGACGCGAGGATTTGAACCTCGACTCCTTCCCTGGAAGGGAAGCGTGCTGCAACTACACCACGTCCGCGGAGCCAGCCTCTGTCGAGCCTGACACGTTCGCAGTATGAACCACCTCCAGGACCATCCGGGCGCCAGGGTGAGACTCCCGGACCTCAGAACTTCGGCGCCACTCGAAGCGTCGCGATCGCGGTGGCACGACGCGGGTGCGCGCTTCTCGCGGCAAACTGGACCGCCGCCCTACCTCTGTTCGCCGAGCCCTGCATCACGCCCGACGATGGCGGCCTGGGCGCGATCGGCCAGGTGCAGCTTGCTCAGGATGCTCGAGACCAGGTTGCTGACCGTCTTGGGTGCAACGCCGATCTGGCTGGCGATGCTCCTGGTCGGGTGGCCCGAAGCCAGCAGGTCCAGCACCTCGAACTCCCGAACGGTGAGCGCCGGGAAGGGTCGTGTGGCCGGTGTGGCCGGCGCGGTCAGCTGCTGGAGTACCCGGGCCGCCACGCCGGGACCGAAGACGGCCTCTCCGGCGCTGACGGCCCGGACCGCCCGTGCGATGTCTTCTTGCTCCGCACCCTTGAGGAGGTAGCCCCATGCTCCTGCCTTCATCGCAGCGAACAGCGAGTCGTCGTCGTCGTACATCGTCAGCACGCAGAGCGCCGTCTCGGGAACCAGTCGGCTGATCTCGCGCAGCGCCGCGAAGCCGTCGAGGTTCGGCATCTTCAGGTCGAGCAGCGCCACGTCAGGCTTGTGCAGCAAGACCTCCTTCACGGCTTCGCGACCGTCAGCAACGACGGCCACGACCTCCATGTCGTCGAGCGAGCCGAGCAGGGCCGCCAGTCCGTGGCGCATCACCGGATGGTCGTCGGCGATGACGATGCGAATCATGTCGGCACCAGCGGAAGACGGGCGCGAACCGCACCGCCGTGCGTCGAGGGACCCACGTCGCACGAGCCGCCGAGCTCGGCTGCGCGCTCGAGCATGCCGGTGATTCCGACGCCTGGTCTCCACGCGCTGCCGCGGGCACCGTCCATGTCGCCGTCGTCGAGGACTTCGACGACGAGTTGGTGATCGTCGTCGCGGCGGAGCAGTAGGCGAACCGCCGACGCGGTGGAGTGCCGCACCGCATTGTTGAGGGCCTCTGTAGCGATCCGGTAGGCGGCGACCTCGAACGCCGCAGGCAGGTCTCCGAGCTTGGCCGCATCGACCGTGACACGAAGTGGTCTGCCGTCTGCGCGGCGCACGGTCTGCGCAGCCTTCGCCTCCAGGGTGGCGACCAGACCCAGCTCGTCCAGGACGGGCGGGCGAAGGTCGTCGACGACACGACGGATCTCGGCGATGGCGGTGCGGGTGTCGGTGCGGATCGTGCGGAGCAGCGCTTCGACCTCGTCGGGTGCCGTCTCGCGCAAGTTGGCCGCGGCATCGGCTGCCAACGCGACTCCGGTGAGCAGCGGCCCCATGCCGTCGTGGAGGTCGCGGCGGAGCCGAAGTCGCTCTTCCTCTCGAGCGGTGACCAGGTGCTCACGCGACAGCTGCAGCGCGCGCGAGGTCAGCGTCGCGTGCACGGCGACGGCGAGTGGCCCGGACAGCAGCTCGAAGACGCGCTCGTCGGCGGCCGCGAGTGTCTTCTCGCCCGTGCGGAGGCCGACGACGAGATCGGCACCTTCGCCGAGCGGGCGACGGACCGCGTTCTCGGTTGGCTCCCCGGCGGTCGCCACCGTGTCCAGACCGATGGTGATGGCGACCCACGGCAGTCTCATTGCCGCACGGATCTCCGTGAGGCTGCTGGTGAGGTCGGTGAGCCGCCCACCGATCCGAGACGCGACCCGCAGCGGGTCACGCTCGCCGTACAGCAACCGCTCGACGCTCTGCTGGAGCCTGGCACGCAGCGGGAACGCGAGCAGCGCCACCACGAGAGCCGAGGCGACGCCGGAGAGTGCGAGCACGAGTACGGCGTACCCGGCGAGGACCAGGCCGGACAGCAGGCCGTAGCTGAGGCCGCGGGCGAGGACGAGGCGGATGTCGAACATGCCGTGGCGCAGGATCGCCACTGTGATCGCCACCGGCAGAAGCGGGATGGAGAACAGGACGGCGATCGG
This sequence comes from Nocardioidaceae bacterium, assembly GCA_039915665.1. Classification (GTDB taxonomy): domain Bacteria; phylum Actinomycetota; class Actinomycetes; order Propionibacteriales; family Nocardioidaceae; genus Nocardioides_B. The sequence goes on along the minus strand of JBDSMW010000030.1, from coordinate 21,267 downwards.
GGTACCGGCGACCAGTGACCAGGGCAACACCGCCACGAAGATGACGGAGACAGCACCCAGCAGCCACAGCAGCTGTCGCCGCACCCTCTCGTCGCCGCGGCGATAGCGGACCAGCAGAACGACGAGGCCCAGCAGCATCGACACCAGCCAGCGGATCTCACTGAATGACCACAGGGTCGCCCACACACCGTCCTGCGGCAGCGTCCAGACGGAACTCGGCAAGCCGGGACTGTGATCGGGTCCCGTCCCGATCTCCAGGACGAAGAGAGGTGCGCTGAACGCAACGACGAGGAAGAGCGGACGCCAGCGATGCGAGGGCAGGTGCCCGTCCGGAAGCAGGTAGAGCGACAACGGCAAGGCGATGCCGATGTGGATCGGCCATGCTGTTGAGAAGACCGTCACGGCCAGCTGTACGGCGAAGTGCGGCGCGCCCTCATCGTGCAAGGTCTGCGCCGCCGGCGCAGCGACCGCGGTGAGGAGCGCGCAGATCCCACCGGCGGCGTACAGCCAGCCCACCGGGTGTTGCGGTTGGTAGCAGGCGATGAGTGCCCCGCACAGCCCGAAGCTGAGACCGATGAGCAGGTTGCTGACGACGAAGGCGCTGAGTGCCTCCTCGAAGGACCACGGGACCCCCAGCGTGAGCACGACCGCGGCGACGGAGAGGACAACGGTGAGCAAGGCGAGTGCCCCTGCCACCGCCCTCGTCCGCATGCAAGCAGTGTGGACCCGCGTCGTTCCCACTGTCACGGGATGATCGCCCGACCCAGCCGGGCAGTGTCCCGGCCGGCCAGGCCGCCGACGCTGGCCGGCGGGAAGCGGGGAAGGCGACGCTGATGGCATCCGCATTCGTGAAGGAGCCCGCTATGAACACATCAACCCGGACCGGTCTCATCCTGCTCGCTCTCCTATCCGTCGGCGACATCGCCGGCCTCGCACTGACCGACGGCGAACATCCGCCCTACGTCGTGGCCGCTCTCGGCGCTGCACTCGGTGTCGGTTCGCTGTACTTCGTCGCGAAGGCCTGGCAGGGAAGCCGAGCTGCGCTGCGTCCGCTGTTCGCCATGCGCATCGTGTCGGCGCTGACGGCGGTGCCGGCGTTCTTCGTCGACGACGTGCCGCCCGCCGCCCTGGCGGGTGCCGCAGCCATCGTCGTCCTGACCGCCGTGAGCGTGTTCCTGGTCGGTCGGGCCCCGGTAACAAAGCCGGCGATGGCATGAGGCGCGCCGCCCTGCTGCTCCTGCCGATCGGTCCGTTCTGCATCGCAGCGCTGCGCTATCTGTTGCCCTACTACTCGGCAGACAACAACGTCGCCATCGTGCGGGCCGTCAACGACCACCCCGGTCGCGAGAGCGCCGTGCTCTGGCTCGGACTGGTCGGTGTGCTCACCCTGGTGCCGGGTCTCATCGCCGCTTCGACGATCTTGTCGCCGAGCCGGCTCAAGACTTGGGCGATGGGGCTCGCGGTGCCGGGCTACCTGTGCCTCGGGGTGTTGCTCGCCGAGGACTCACTGCTGTGGAGCAGCGCTCACAGCGGCGCGGATCCGCAGCAGGTTGCACTGCTTCTGGACTCCCTTCACCCCTCGATGAATGTCGGGCTCGGCGTCTTCGTCGTGGGTCATGTCGTGGGGACGGTGCTGTTCGGCATCGCTCTGCTGCGGTCCGGGCGCGTGCCCGCGTGGGCGGCCTGGGCCGTCGCGGTCTCACAGCCGCTGCACTTCATCGCCACGGTGATCGCCGGGAGCCCGACGCTGGACCTGATCGGCTGGTCCCTGACCGGCGTCGGCCTCGCTGTGGTCGCGCGGGCGCTGTTGGCCGATGACGCGGTGGCCGCAGGCGAGCTCATCCGCGCGTAGCGGCGTCTCGTGCGGTAGGCGAATCGACTGCCAACCCCGATTGGTGTGGTGATCGCGTGACCTCGAAGGTGGAACCGCATCGTTGACGCCACCGCCTGCCTCGGACCAACCTTGACTGTCACACTGGAGCCGAAGTGACGCGCCCCAGGAGCCCACGGGTGCGAAGGTCCTCGGCGTGCGGCGGGTTACGAGTTCAGTCCGTGAAGGAACGCCGAGAGGGGATCAGCATCAGCACGACGGCCGTCAGGGTCGCGCCCAACAGGATCGCGAGCAGCAGCTTGTTCAGCGCAGGGCGGTCCAGGAAGAACGCCGGTACGGCGCTGAGCACCGACACGATCTGCGCGCCGGCTGCCAATCGGATCGCCCGGTTGCTCCCGCGGAGCCACCCGATGGTCACGGCGATGACGGTCACCAGGCCGCACAGCGACTCTGTCACCAGGACCGCCATCGGCGGACCGACGGTTCCCGGATCGGGCGCGCCACGCAGGAACATCGGCACGCCGATCAGGCCGAGCAGAAGCGCGAGTGCGAGGCCGATCCTGTTGCGCGGCGACAGCGACATATCCCTCATCGTCGCGCCCGGGGGCATCACCTGGCTACCTCGTGGAGGGAACGACGGTGGCGTCCCCGGACCAGTTGCATCGCACCCACGATCACGGCCCACACCCCCACCAGAGAGACCAGGTCGAACAACGGCGTGAAGGTGGCCATGAAGGGAGCCGTCACCCCGGCCAGTGCATAGCCCAAGCCGCCGATGATGCCGAGCACCGCCACGAACGGGTTGCCGAGCACCCGGCACCGACCTCCGGCTGCGGCGAGCATCGCGAAGGCGATCCCGAGCATCGGAACGGTGACGGTCTCGACTGCGGCATGGGCGTAGAGCAGCGGCGTGTTCTCACCGGCCACGATGTGGGGGTTGTCGAGCTTGGCGATCAGGTGGAGGACCATGGCAGCGGTGCCTACGACCACGGCCGTGGCGGCGAACTGCGTGGTACGGCCGGGCAGAGAGGCTGGCCTGGCCCGTGCCAGTCCCACGACCGCGACCGTCATGAAGGCCAGGCCGATCAGGAGCAGCACGTGCGCGGGGTACCAGTGCGGGTCGGTGAACATGGCGTGGAACTGCTCCTCCAGCGTGCCGTTGTCCACGTGCTCGTGCGGATGTAGGGCGGAACCGGCGAGGAGCAGAGCGCCCCCGATGAGGAAGGACCTGCTGATGAGTCGAGACATGGTTGGCCTCCTTCCAGGCCGGTCCAGCCTCACCGGCCACAGCCGTCACGGGAACCGGGCCCGATCACCTGCCTTCGGGAGTCCATCCCGGTGAGATAGGAGTCCGCACCCAGGTGCGGTGGCCCTTGGTGCGCGAGAATGGAGTGGTGCCCGAAACCGTGATCCGGGTTGTGCTCGCCGACGACCACCCCGTTGTCGTGGCTGGGCTGCGCGCCCTGCTCGGCTCGCTATCCGGTTTCGACGTGGTGGGCGAAGCGGCTGACGGAGAGGCCGTCGTACGCCAAGTCGAGCTGACTCGCCCCGACGTCGTGCTCATGGACCTTCGTATGCCAGGCACGGACGGCCTGGAGGCGACCAGGCGGATCCGGGTCGCTGCTCCGGACACGGCAGTGCTGGTGCTGACGATGCTCGACGACGACGAGACCGTGCTCGCAGCGATGCGCGCCGGCGCTCACGGATACCTTCTCAAAGGGGCCGGGCAGGACGAGCTCGAGCGAGCCCTTCGCGGCGTCGTGGCAGGTGAGGCGATCTTCGGGCCGGGCGTGGCTGCCCGGATGCTGCAGCACTTCGCCGGCGGCGACGACGCGACACCCTTTCCCCAGCTGACCGAGCGGGAGCGCGAGGTCCTGGACCTGATTGCGTCCGGACTGCGCAACCACGCGATCGCCCAGCGCCTCAACCTCTCACCCAAGACCGTGGCCAACCACATCTCATCGATCTTCGCCAAGCTCCAGGTGACTGATCGGTCGGCCTTGATCGTGCGGGCACGCGATCAGGGACTCGGTCGACGTGAATGAGGGCACCGCGGCTTACGTCATCGGCCTGGCGCTCATCACCGGCTGCTGGTGGCGGCTCGAGGTCGGATCGCCGCGCGAACGCGAGGTCCTGCTCTGGCTCGTCGCCGCCGTCGTCCCGATGGCCGCGATCACCGGAATCATCGTGTTCGTTGACGTCGACCGCGCACGCAACGTGCACCCGGCCGTCCTGGCCCTGCTCGCCCTCCCCCTCGTAGCGGCGCTCCTGATCGGGCTGATACGGCCCGAGCTCGTGGACGTCCGTGCACTCCTGGTCGGCTCCGTGGTGGCCGTCGTGGTCGCGACCGCGTACGTCGCGGCGTTCGTCGGATCGTGGTCCCTGCTCGAGCTGCTCGGAGCGGGGGATCTCACGCCGGCGACGTTCGCCCTGATCGGCATCATCTGTGCGGCCGGGGTCCACCCACTACGAGTTCTCCTGCGCGGGATCGTCGACCAGCTGCTGTTCGGAGACCGGCCGGACCCGCTCCGCGCCGCCACTCGCGTGGCCGACTCCGTCAGAGATGATCCCGGGCTGGCTCTGGACGCGGTACGCGAGGCGTTGGTGCTCCCTTACGCCGCGCTCCGGTTCAACGCCGAGACACTCGCGAGCACCGGAACACCGGTCACGCACACGCACAGCCTCCCGCTCCGGCTGGGTGCAGACGGGGTCGCGGAACTGGTGATTGGACTGCGCGCGGGCGACCTCCGACTCAGCGCCACCGACGAGCAGGTGCTGCGTGTCGTGGCGCCCTTGCTGGCGCAGACCGTGCGCCTGCGGGCGTCCCGTGAAGCGTCGATCGCCGCCATCGAGGAGGAGCGACGACGCCTGCGCCGCGACCTTCACGACGGGTTGGGCCCGACTCTTACCGGGGCTGCCTACGCCGCAGACGCCGCACGCAACCTGCTGGAGACGGACCCCTCCGCGGCCGACCACCAGGTCGCCTCCGTCCGGGCTTCGATCGCCGACGCCCTTGCCGAGATCCGGCGACTGGTCGACGGCCTCCGGCCACCCGCGCTGGACGAGCTCGGCCTGCTCGCAGCCCTTCGCCAGCACGCCTCCAGTCTGCCGCTCCCAGTGATCGTGTCAGCCGGCGAGATGCCGAGCCTGGGGGCCGCCGTCGAGGTGGCGGCGTACCGGATCTGTGTGGAAGCAATGACGAACGTCGTGCGGCACGCCTGCGCAACCAGAGCCGAACTCACTCTCACAGCCAGTCCGGACTCGCTCACCATCGAGGTGGTCGACGACGGGACGACCACCCGACTGTGGCAGCCCGGGACAGGGATCACCTCGATGCGCGAGAGAGCTGCCCTCGTAGGCGGCACCCTCACCGCTGGCGACCGGAAGGTACTCGCACACCTGCCACTCTGACGCCCGAACAACTCCAACGCAGCGAAGCAGACAGTGCTCGTGGGAGGAGTACACCGCATACATGCATTGACGGCGGGAACTCCGTCAGCCGTGCGCCATGTCCACGAACCGCGAGTAGTGCCCCTGGAACGCGACAGTTAGGTCGCGGGTCGGACCGTTGCGGTGCTTGGCCACGATGATGTCGGCCTCGCCGGGGCGGGTCGACTCCTTCTCGTAGACGTCCTCGCGGTGCAGCAGGATCACCATGTCCGCATCTTGTTCGATGCTGCCCGACTCACGCAGGTCGGAGACCATCGGGCGCTTGTCGGCGCGCTGCTCGGCGCCACGGTTGAGCTGGGAGAGCGCGACGACGGGGATCTCGAGCTCCTTGGCCAGCAGCTTGATCTGCCGGGAGAACTCCGAGACCTCGACCTGACGGGACTCGACCTTCTTGCCCGACGTCATCAGCTGGAGGTAGTCGATGACGATCAGCCGCAGGTCGTGGCGCTGCTTGAGCCGGCGGGCCTTGGCCCGGATCTCCATCATCGTCATGTTCGGGGAGTCGTCGATGAACAGCGGGGCGGAGGAGACCTCGCCCATCTTGCGGGCCAGCCGCGTCCAGTCGTCGTCGTTCATGTTGCCGTTGCGCATGTGGTTGAGCGGGATCTTCGCCTCGGCCGACAGCAGGCGCATGGTGATCTCGTTGCGCGTCATCTCCAGGGAGAAGATCACGCTGGACATGTTGTGGTGGATCGACGCGGAGCGGCACAGGTCCAGCCCGAGCGTGCTCTTGCCCATCGCGGGACGCGCGGCGATGACGATCATCTGGCCCGGGTGCAGGCCGTTGGTCAGCTCGTCGAGGTCCGCGAAGCCGGTCGGGACGCCGATCATCTCGCCGTCGCGGTTGTTGATCGCCTCGATCTCGTCGAGCGTCGACTCCATGATCGCGCTCAGCGGCGCGTAGTCCTCCGACGACCGCTTCTCGGTCACGCCGTAGACCTCGGCCTGGGCCCGGTCCACGACCTCGTCGACCTGGCCCTCGCCGGCGTACCCCATCTGGGCAATCTTGGTGCCGGCGTCGACCAGCCGCCGCAGGATCGCCTTCTCGCGGACGATCTCCGCGTAGTAGCCCGCGTTGGCGGCGATCGGGACGCTCGCCGAGAGCGTGTGGAGGTACGGCGCGCCGCCGATCCGGGCCAGCTCACCGCGCCGCTGGAGCTCGGCCGTGCAGGTGATCGGGTCGACCGGTTCGCCCCGGCCGTAGAGGTCGACGATCGCGTCGAAGATGGTCTCGTGCACCGGCCGGTAGAAGTCCAGGCCGCGGACGGACTCGACCACGTCCGCGATCGCGTCCTTGGACAGCAGCATCGCGCCGAGCACCGACTGCTCGGCGTCGTTGTCCTGCGGGGGCATCCGGTCCGAGCCGCGGCCACCACCGCCGCCACCACCCCCCTGACCCGGCACCCGGGCGTCGCCCAGGGCCGCCCACTCGTCGGGGGCGTAGGGCGCTTCTTCGGGAAACGCGCTGCCGGACGGGACGATGCTCACAGGGTCAGATCTCTTTCGTCAGTCGGTCGTGACGAGGCTGGCAGCGCCCACCGACAGAACGCTGCTCCCGAGGTCGCGGACGCTGACGCTACGGGTCCCGGAGCCCGGAGGACAGCCGCTCGTCCACAGGCCGTTGGGGATAACCGGGGAGGCGGTGTGGAACACGCGGGCAGACATGTGCACAGCCGGTGGACGCCGCTGTGGAGAAGGTCCGTCCATTTCGGACGAGAGGCCCGTTGACCTGCACGAACACCGTCCACGACATGTGGACCGGAGAAACCTGGAGAAAGATTCTGTTCACTCAGATCACCCCGGGTGTTCGGCAGTCCCCTTGTCGACAAACCCGGCCGGTAGGGGTGGTCTTCAACAACTTCGCGGAAGTTACGCACAAGCATGGACTCCTGGGTCGGTCATGGACAAGGGGGGTCCATGACTCTTACGCCCCGTAGACTCCCGTACGTGAGCGACCCCCTCCGCGCTGGACGAACCGCGCAGTCGCGGGCCTGGGACCGAGAGATCCTCCGGTTGGCGGTGCCGGCGTTTCTCGCCCTCGTCGCCGAGCCGCTGTTCCTGCTCGCGGACGCCGCCATCGTCGGCCACCTCGGCACCCCCGAGCTGGCCGGCCTCGGTATCGCCGGCGCGGTCGTGCAGACCGCCGTCGGGCTCTGCGTGTTCCTGGCCTACGGCACCACCGCCTCGGTGGCGCGCCGGGTCGGCGCCGGCGACACCCGGGGCGCGCTGACCCAGGGCGTCGACGGCGTCTGGCTGGCCGTGATCATCGGCGTGCTCACCACCGTGGTCGCGGTGCCGCTGTCCGCCCGGCTCGTCGGGCTCTTCGGTCCGGACCCGGTGGTGGCCGACCACGCGACGACGTACCTCCGGCTCGCCCTGTTCGGCGTCACCCCGTTGCTGGTGATGCTCGCGGCCACCGGGGTGCTGCGCGGCCTGCAGGACACCCGCACGCCGCTGGTCGTCGCGGTGGTCGGCAACGTCGCCAACATCGCGTTGAACTACCTGCTGGTCTACGGCCTGGACCTCGGCATCGCCGGCTCCGCGCTCGGCACCGACCTCGCGCAGCTCGGCTCGGCCGCGGCGCTGGTGGTCGTCGTCGTGCGCGCGGCACGGAAGGGGGGCGCGTCCCTGCGGCCCGACCTCGCCGGTGTACGTCGCGCGGCGCACGCCGGTCTCGCGCTGGTGGTCCGGACCCTGACCCTGCGGGCGTCGCTGCTCGTCGCGACCTACGCCGCCGCCACCCTGGGCGCCACCGCGGTGGCCACCCATCAGCTCGCGCTGACCCTCTGGACGTTCCTGGCCTTTGCGCTGGACGCGATCGCCATCGCCGCGCAGGCGCTGACCGGGCGCGCGCTCGGCGCCGGCGACGTGGCCGGCACCCGGGCCGTCACCCGCCGGATGGTGCGGTGGGGCCTGGTCTCCGGCGTGGTCACCGGGCTCGCGCTCGCCGCCCTGTCACCGGTCCTCGGACGGCTGTTCACCGAGGACCCGGCCGTGCGCAACCTGTTGGTGCCGGTGCTGCTCGTCGCCGCCGTGTTCCAGCCGGTCGCCGGGGTGGTGTTCGTGCTCGACGGCGTGCTGATCGGCGCCGGCGACGGCCGCTACCTCGCCTGGGGCGGGGTGGTCGTCCTCGCGGTGTTCGCACCGCTGGCGCTGGCCGCCGTCCGGGTGGGCGACGGCAGCAGCGGGCTGACCCGGCTGTGGCTGTCGTTCGGCGTCGCGTTCATCGGCAGCCGGGCCGTCGTGCTGCTGCACCGGGCGAGCGGCAGCGCCTGGCTGGTGACTGGAGCGTGAGAGGGCGGCGGGTTGTTTCCCTGGGTCCCCAGAGAAACGTGCACACCCCCAGCGTTGTCACGCTGGGGGTGTGGAGGATTCACTGGGCACCCAGTGAATCAGGCGAGCGGCGGAACGATCAGTCCGGGACGCGGCCGCCGCCGCTGGGCTCCTGGTAGATCGCCCAGACGCTCGAGGAGCGGCGGGCGCGCATGAAGTTCCAGTGGTCGACGTAGGCGTTGTAGACGGCCTTCGACGGGATCCGCAGGGTGACCTCGTCGGCCCTGATGCTGCGGTCCGCCCAGTTGTTCGAGCCGGTCCAGGTGACGTGCGCGTTGGTCTCCGAGCCGATCCGGCCCGACGCCGCAAACATCTTCATGTGGGAGTACTTCGCCGCCACCAGCCCGCTCGGGCCGGGGAACAGCACCCGGCGCGCGATCATCCGGCTGTTGGTGTTCTTGGTCAGCAGGTTGTAGGTGCCGTGGCCCATGAAGCTGTAGAGGATCCGCACGTAGCAGCCCGCGTTGTACATCGCGCGGACGCGCTTGGCGAGGTAGAGCCCTCGGTTGCCGTGCCAGGAGTGCATCGCGATGTAGACCACGGTGCGGCCCTTGTAGCCGGCACCGCCGGTCGCCCCCGTGCAGTGGATCGTCTGCAGCGCGTCCAGCGTCTTGTCGTTGTTCCGCGTCGCCTGCCGCATCGGGTAGAACGTCGAGGTGTACTTCCCCGACTGGTAGACGAACGGACCGTTGCCCCGCTTGTCCGGCGTCATCCGGTTCCACATGCTCGTGAAGCTGTCGTAGAGCGACTGGTCGTTGTCGACGGTGAACAGGTCGTTCCACTGCACGCCGACCGCGTTGCTCGTCATGTTCGAGGACCCGGTCATCGTCACGTTGCGGACGTTGCCGGCCTGGCTGAACAGGTAGAACTTCGAGTGCAGGACCGTGCCGCCCAAGCAGCCGTTGCTGCAGCGGTAGGCGTAGCTGCGCTTGAGGGTGAAGTTGCCGCCCCGCTCGCCGATGCCGTTCAGCAGCCTGCGCCACGACGGGGAGTTGTCCACGTTGAGGTGGCTGTTCATCAGCAGCTTCACCGAGACGCAGCGCTTGTGCGCGTCGATCAGCGCGTTCACGAAGCTCTGGTCCGCGATCGAGTAGAGCGCGATCCGGATCGTGTTCGGGTAGTCGGCCGGGTTGGTCGGACAGGCGACCTTCCTCCCGGTCGCCGGGTCGATGCCCGCGGGCAGCCGGTAGCCGGGCACGCTGTCGATCGTCTTGACCACGTGCGTGAGCAGCGAGCGGCGCTCCGAGCGGGAGCCGTAGGGGTTGTTGAAGCGGGGGCCGCCGGGCGGCGTGTAGTGCGAGGGCGCGAACCGCTTGTACGTCGCCGGCTGACCCGGAACGGGTACGACGGCCTGGCTGGTCGGCAACGCGGACGGGGTGACCGCCGTGGCGGACGGAGCGCCCGCGGTCGCGGACGTCGCCGGCACGAGAAGGACCGCCGACGCGGCAACCGCCGTAGCAACGACGAACCTGGTCACAGCACGCATGGAGAGGACTCCCCCTGTCAGGAACACTGACTGTCGAGTTCAGGGGACAAAACCCAAGAACACCCCGGAATGGCAACGGACCATGGAAACATCCGCCGGAGGATCATCGCAGACGAACCGCACTTCGGCGGTGTCGGATAACCGACATCTGGACACGCCAACCATCGCACGGATCCCCCCGAAGCCTCCCCGGGGGTGCGTCCCTGCCTGCCGTCGGGGGTCCACGCTGCGGCTCGTAGGCTCGGCGGGTGACGCCTCTGCAGAAGGTCGCGATGGGCCTGGTGATCGTGTTCGTCACCGCCCGCTTCGGCGCCTACGACGCGCTGGCCGACCCGGTGGGCTGGGGCCTCGTCGTGGCCGGGCTGCTTCCTCTGTGGCACCGCGTCCCCCTCGGCGGCTGGACCCTCGCGCTAGCCGTGCTGGCCGGTGTGGTCGCCGTACCCCTCGTGGTGCCGGGGCTCGACGCCCGGATCGAGCCCAGCGGTCAGTGGGGCCTCAGCCTGCCGCAGACGCTCTTCTGCGTCCTGCTCTGCACCTCGCTGTGCGCCGTCGCGGACCGGGCCGGCGACAGAGAGGCACCGCGACTCGGCTGGCTGCGCTGGGTCTTCGTCGTCGTCGCGGTCGGCCCCGTGCTGGTGTACGGCGGCGGGGTCGACGCGCTCGAGGCGCCCGTCGGCGCGCTGGCGAGCCTGGCCAACGTGGTGCTCGTCTACTACGTCTTCAAGGTGTCCCGTCGCGGCTACGGCGAGCCGGTGCCGGCCGACGACGAGCGCGCGGAGTTCTAGACGCCGGCGTCGACCGCCCGACCGCCGCCGATCGGCTCGGCGAAGGACGCGTACGTGCCCGAGCTCCGGGTGCGGGAGATGAACGCGAACTGGTTGGCGTACTGCAGGAACGCCGACCGGGACGCGATCCGCATCGTCACCTCGTCGAACTTCACGCCGTCGTTGGTGAAGTTGTTCGAGCCGGTCCACACCACGTTGGACGCGTGGTTGGTGCCGACCACCCCGGAGACGGCGAGCATCTTGAAGTGGCTGTAGAGGTTGGCGTGGATGCCGCCGTGCTTGGAGAAGATCGTCCGTCGCACCGACATCCGCGAGCCGGTCCCGGTGATCAGCTTCTTGAAGACGCTGACACTCATGAAGCTGTAGAGCACCCGCACGTAGCAGCCGGAGTCGTAGAGCGTGCGGACTCGACGGGCGAACTCGTAGCCTCGCACCCCGAACCACGCGTGCATGTTGATGTAGACCGTCGTCCGGCCGGCGTACCCGGTGCCGCCTGTGGTGCCGGTGCAGTGGATGGAGTTCAGCGCGGCCAGCGTCGGGTCGGCGCTGCCGGGGGTCAGGGGGGTGAACGTGGACTGGTAGCTGCCGTCGGCGAACGTGAACGTGCGCTTCTCGTCGCGGTCGCGCTGCATCCGGCCGAACATGTAGAGGTACTGGCTGTGCAGGGTCGCGTCGCCGCGCACCGTGTAGAGATCGTTCCACTGCACCTTGGAGGCGTTCGCGGTCATGTTGGACGAGCCGACCACCACCGTCTTCGCGATCGGGCTGCGGCCGGGCAGGGCGATCGCGGTGTCGAACAGGTAGAACTTCGCGTGCAGCACCCCGCCGCCGCGGCAGCCGAAGTTGCAGCGGTGCGCAAAGCTGCGGCGCACGACGCCGGTCGCGGGGTCGGTGACCCGGCCGCCGAGGTAGTACTGCAGGTACTTGATGGACGGCGTGCTCTTCGGGCCGAGGTGGTTGTTCATGAGGATCTGCACGCTGATGCAGCGGCGCGAGGCGGCCCGCAGTGCGCGGGCGACGGCCATGTCGGTCAGCGAGTAGAGCGAGATCCGGATCGTCGAGGGCACGTTGTTCGGGTCGCAGACCGCCGGTGCCTTGACCGCGTATCCGGGCATCGAGTTCAGGGTGCGGATGACGTGCGTCAGGTTGCGGCGCTGTTCACCGAAGGTGCCGGTCGGGTTGTTGAACGTCGCACCGGTCGGCGGCGAGTAGCTGTCCGGCGCGGTCAGCGCGCACAACGTCATCGTGGTCGTGCAGTCCAGGACCGTCCAGGTGTACTCCGGGGTCGGGGCACCGAAGGTCGCGCCGGCGTCGGACGTGGCGCGCACCTGGAACACGAACGCGCCGGCCACCAGGTCGGGGTACGTCGCCTGGCCGGCCACCCCACCGGGACAGCCCTCCCAGAGCCCGCGCTTGCCGCCCGGACCGAGGATCCGGCACTGGAAGGTGGCCGTCGGCACGTCGGAGTGGAAGGTGAACTGCGACGGCACGGAGCTGCCGGCGGGGACCGAGGTCGGGTTGGCCGGCGCCTTGTCCAGGAACGCCCCCGGCGCCACCGGGGACGGAGGCGTCGTCGGGTCCGCGAAGGCGGTGGGTGCGACGGCGGCGCCGCTCAGCAGGACGCCCAGCAGGATGCCGAGCAGGACCACCAGACGAAGGAACGCGCGCACCAGGAGACTCCCGAAAGGCCGAGCCGCCGCAGGGGTCCCGCGGGCGGCTGCCGGAACAAGACAGCTCATCAGACCACGGGGTCGGCGAGCGGCGCAGACGATAGGTAAAACGGGCCGCAATGCCCAGGACAAGCAGCGATGGTGGGCGAACCGTGCGGGTCGCCCACCATCGAGGGGTGCTGCTGTGCTGGGGTGGAGCTGCGTCAGCTGGCGACGACGTTCAGGTTGACGAGCGCGTCGACCTCGTCGTGCACCTTGACCGTGACCTGGTGCGCGCCCAGGGACTTGATCGGGTTGCCAACGATGATCTTGCGCTTGTCGACCGGCGCACCGGCCTCGGCGATCGCCCCGGCGATGTCGTTGACGGTGACGGCGCCGAAGAGGCGACCGCCCTCGCCCGCGCGCACCGGCAGGTCGACCGTGGTGCCCTCGAGCTTGGCCTTGATCTCCTTGGCGTGGTCGAGGTCGCGGACCTCACGGCTGGAGCGAGCGGCCTTGATGGACTCGACCGTGCGCTCGCCGCCCTTGGTCCAGCGGATCGCGAAACCACGCGGGATGAGGAAGTTCCGGCCGTAGCCGTCCTTCACCTCGACGATGTCGCCGGCGGCACCGAGTCCGCCGACCTCCTGGGTCAGGATGAGCTTCATGTGTACTCAGCCTCCTCAGCGAGCGGTGGACGTGTAGGGAAGGAGTGCCACCTCGCGGGCGTTCTTGACCGCGATCGCAACGTCGCGCTGGTGCTGCACGCAGTTGCCGGTGACCCGACGAGCGCGGATCTTGCCGCGGTCGGAGATGAACTTGCGCAGGAGGGTGGTGTCCTTGTAGTCGACGTAGGACACCTTCTCCTTGCAGAACTGGCAAACCTTTTTCTTCGGCTTGCGGAGTACTGGCTTGGCCATTGTGGTGCTTCCTTTCGTGAAGCCCGGCTATGCGCCGGAATGGTCAGAGATGGATGGTTGTCAATTCGGAACCGGGAGGGTTCCGGGTCAGAACGGGGGCTCGTCGGACGAGCCACCCGAACCACCGGACGGCGAGGCCCAGGGGTCGGGCTGGCCGCCGCCCTGGCCGCCGCCCTGGCTGCCACCGGAGTGGCCGCCCGAGCCGCCACCCTGCTGGCCGCCCCACGAGCCGCCGCCCTGGCCGCCACCGACGGGAGCGGACTGGCCGCCACCGCCCTGGCCGCCGGAGCTGCTGGCCCACGGGTCGTCGCCGCCACCGGAGGCGAACCCGCCGCCCCCGCCCTGGCCGCCGGAGCGGCTGGTCTTCTGCACCTTGGCGGTGGCCATCTTCAGGCTGGGCCCGACCTCCTCGACGTCGATCTCGAAGACGGTGCGCTTCTCACCCTCGCGGGTCTCGTAGCTGCGCGCCTTCAAGCGTCCCGAGACGATGACCCGCATGCCGCGGGTCAGGGACTCGGCCGCGTTCTCGGCCGCCTGGCGCCAGACCGAACAGTTCAGGAACAGGGTCTCCTGGTCCTTCCAGTCGTTGGTCTGCTTGTCGAACGTGCGCGGCGTCGAGGCAACGGTGAAGTTCGCCACCGCTGCACCCGAGGGGGTGAAGCGGAGCTCGGGGTCGGCGGTGAGGTTGCCGACCACGGTGATCGGGGTTTCGCCTGCCATGTCAGGCCTCCAGTCGTAAACAGTCGTGGGAGTGACGGTTCGGTGCAGCGGTGACCTGGGGAATCGGCCGTGGTCCTGGTGGTGCGGTGCCAGTCAGGGGACTAGCGGATGTCGGGCCGGATGACCTTGGTGCGGAGCACCGACTCGTTCAGACCCAGCTGGCGGTCGAGCTCCTTGACGGTGGCCGGCTCGGCGTTCAGCGTGACGACCGCGTAGATGCCCTCGGGCTTCTTGTCGATCTCGTAGGCGAGGCGGCGACGTCCCCAGACGTCGACGTTCTCGATGGTGCCGCCGTCGTTGCGGACGACGTTGAGGTACGTGTCGAGCGAGGGCGCGACCGTGCGCTCTTCGAGATCGGGATCGAGGATGACCATTACTTCGTAGGCACGCAAAGCAGTCTCCACCTCCTTCGGACTCAGGCGGCCACGGCGTTTCCGTGGCAGGAGGGCTTGCGTACGCCGTACGACCGAGGCCAGCGTGGCTGACCGAGGAGGTCCGGCGTGTCAACGGCCCGACACCCACTCTGGACGCGGAGATCGAGCCGATCGACCCGGTCAGGTTATCAGCGGGCGTCCCCCGGCCGGAAATCGTCGTCCACAAGGGCATGAGCGGCCGCGAGAGGGGGACCGGAGAGTTCCACCACGAACCATGAGGGAGCCCCCGATGAGCGACGACCGGACCGAGAAGGTCCACGACCTGATCAAGAAGACCCGCCTCGCGATGCTGACCAGCAGCGACGCCGACGGCCGCCTGGTCAGCAAGCCGATGGCCACCCAGGACGTCGAGTTCGACGGCGACGTCTACTTCATCGCCGAGCGTGACTCCGAGAAGGTCCGCAACATCACCGCCCGGCCGCAGGTGAACGTCGCCTACGCCGGCAGCAGCTCCTGGGTGTCCCTGTCGGGCACGGCGGCGGTCGTCGACGACCGGGCCAAGCTCGAGGAGCTGTGGAACACCTTCACCGACGCCTGGATGGAGGGCGGTCCGGAGAACCCGAACAACGTGCTGATCAAGGTCGACGCCTCCTCGGCGGAGTACTGGGACAGTCCCGGCAGCAAGGTCACCCAGGTGCTGAACCTGGTCAAGGCCAAGGTCACCGGCGAGCGCTTCGAGGGCGACAACGAGCAGGTCGACCTGCCCTGAGGCCGTCGGCGGACGGTCGTAGGGTGGCGGCATGGCTGGCTTGAAGATCGGTGCGCACGTCGACCAGACCGACCCCGTGGCGGAGGCCAGGGCCCGTGACGCCGACCTGGTGCAGTTCTTCCTGGGCGACCCGCAGGGCTACAAAGTCCCCGAGATCCGGTACGCCGCTGGGGCGGACGGGTTGCGCGAGGACGCCGCAGCGGCCGGCGTCGATCTCTACGTCCACGCGCCGTACATCGTGAACGTGGCCACCACGAACAACCGCATCCGGATCCCGAGCCGCAAGCTGCTGCAGCAGCACGTCGACGCGGCGGCCTCGATCGGCGCCAAGGGCCTGATCGTGCACGGCGGCCACGTCGGCAAGGACGACGACCCCGACAAGGGCTTCGACAACTGGCGCAAGGCCGTGGAGGCCACCGACCTCAAGCTGCCGCTGCTGATCGAGAACACCGCCGGCGGCGACAACGCGATGACCCGCTACCTCGAGCGCATCGCCCGGGTGTGGGAGGCGATCAGCGCGGCCGAGGGCTTCGAACGGGTCGGCTTCTGCCTGGACACCTGCCACGCGCATGCCGGCGGCAACGACCTGGCGACCGTGGTCGAGGACGTCGTGAAGATCACCGGCAAGATCGACCTGGTGCACTGCAACGACAGCCGCGACGAGTTCGACTCCGGCGCCGACCGGCACGCCAACCTGGGCCAGGGGCACATCGACCCGGACGCGCTGGCCGCGATCGTGCGCGACGCGGGCGCCCCGGTCGTGTTCGAGACGCCCGGTGGTGCCGCCGAGCACACGGCCGACTTCGCCGTGCTGCGCGAGCGCCTGTGAACGCGCGCCGGTGATCGGCCGGCCGGCGCGGCGCTCGGTCCTGGCCGCGGCCGGCGCCGCCCTGCTCGCGGCCTGCTCGTCCCCGGCTCCGAAGCCCGCGAAGGACACCGCGAAGCCGGTCCGGCACCGCTACGGCACCGGGAAGCAGCAGTTCGGCGACCTCTACCTGCCCGAGGGCGGCGCGACCCGGGGGACCGTGGTGCTGATCCACGGCGGCTTCTGGCAGAGCATGTACGCCCTCGACCTCGGGGCCGCCCTCGGCGCCGACCTGGCGGAGCGGGGCTGGGCGGCCTGGAACATCGAGTACCGCCGCCTCGGCGACGGCGGCGGGTGGCCCGGCACCTTCGCGGACGTCGCCGCCGCCGTCGACCACGTGGCCGAGCTCGACGGCGTCGACCCGAGCCAGGTCATCACGCTCGGCCATTCGGCCGGTGGGCACCTCGCGGCCTGGGCCGCGTCCCGGCAGCAGCGCGACGGTGCGGACCTGCCTGGCGGAGCACCCCAGGTGAAGGTGGCGGCGACCGTCCCGCAGGCCGGCGTCCTCGACCTGCTGACCGGCTCCGACACCGGCCTCGGCGGCAGCGCCGTCCTTGAACTGATGGGCGGCGAGCCGTCCCGGATCCCGGGGCGCTACCGGCTGGGCGACCCGATCGAGCGCCTGCCGCTGCGCGTGCCGATCCGCTGCGTGCACGGCTCGGACGACTCCACCGTGCCGATCTCGCAGAGCCGGTCCTACGTCGACGCCGCGGTCAAGGCCGGTGACGACGCTCGCCTCGTCGAGGTGCCCGGCGACCACTTCGCGCTGATCGACCCGAGCACGCCCGCCTGGGCCAAGACGGTCGAGGTGCTGGCCGCGCTGTCGACCTGACCCGGCCGTTTACCAGGTGATTTCGAGAAACTGCCGCTCCCCATGGGTTGTTCACCATGGGGAGGGGCAGAAAGCCGACATCACCTGGTAAACAGGCGGCCGGTTAGGCTTTCGCCGTGACCTCCCCCGCGTTGACCGTGCGCACCCTCGCGCCTGAGCAGCACCTCGACTTCCTGCGTGCGTGGACCGCCAAGGGCGGAGCGGCGAGCTTCCTGCAGACCCCGGCGTGGGGCGCGGTGAAGAGCGAGTGGAAGCGCGAGTCGATCGGCTGGTACGACGGTCAGAACCTCGTCGGCGCCGGGCTCGTGCTCTACCGCCAGCTGCCCAAGGTGAAGCGGTTCCTGGCCTACCTGCCCGAGGGGCCGGTCATCGACTGGGAGGTCGACGACCTGCGGGCGTTCCTGAACCCGATGGTGCGCCACCTCAAGGCGGCCGGCGCGTTCGGCGTCCGGATGGGGCCGCCCGTCGCGACCCGCCGCTGGGACGCCGCCTCCGTCAAGGGCGGGGTCGCCGACGACGCGACGAGCCGCCTGGGCGACGTACCCCCGACCGAGCGGAGCCAGGGCGGCGCCCGCGTCGTGTCGCAGCTGCAGGAGCTTGGCTGGAAGCCGCAGACGGTCGAGGGCGGCTTCGCGGCCGGCCAGCCGCAGTACAACTTCTGGATCCCGCTGCGCGACGCCGACGGAGCCCCCCGCAGCGAGGAGGACGTGCTCGCCGGGATGAACCAGCAGTGGCGCCGCAACATCAAGAAGGCCGCCAAGGCTGGCGTCGAGGTCACCCACGGGACTACCGAGGACCTCGCGGCGTTCCACACGCTCTATGCGCACACCGCCGAGCGCGACCACTTCACGCCCCGTCCGCTGGCCTACTTCCAGACCATGTTCAGCGCGCTGCTGGCCGAGGAGCCGGACCGGATCCGGCTCTACCTCGCCCGTCACGAGGGCGACCTCGTCGCGGCCACCGTGTGGATCCGGGTCGGCAGCCACACGTGGTACTCCTACGGCGCCTCCTCCACCGAGAAGCGCGACGTGCGCGGCTCCAACGCCGTGCAGTGGGCGATGATCCGCGACTCGCTGGCCGTCGGCGCCGACGTCTACGACCTCCGCGGCATCACCGACACCCTGGACCCCGAGGACTCGCACGTCGGCCTGATCCAGTTCAAGGTCGGCACCGGCGGTGAGGCCGTGGAGTACGCCGGCGAGTGGGACCTGCCTCTGAACCCCATGGTCTACAAGGCCTTCTCGCTCTACATGAGCAGGAGGTGAGCCGACGATGCCCCTGACCCTGTACGTCGACGGCCCGAGCTGGCGCGGCCACCTGCAGGAGGTACGCACCCTGCACCCTGGCCTGGTGCCGGTGATCAAGGGCAACGGCTACGGCTTCGGGCTGGACCGGCTCGCGGCGCGGGCGGCCTGGCTCGGGGTCGACACGGTGGCGGCCGGGATGTACCACGAGGTCACCCGGGTGGCCGAGCACTTCGCCGGCTCGATCATGGTGCTCACGCCGTGGCGGCCGTTCGAGACCCGGGCCGTGTTCGACTCGCACGTCGTGCACACCGTCGGCCGGCTCGACGACCTGGCCGCGCTGGCCGGGCGTGAGGGCAAGCCCCGGGTCGTGCTCGAGCGGCTCACCTCGATGCGCCGGCACGGCTTCTCCGCGCGGGACCTGCGCGAGGCGGCGCAGCACGTCGAGGGCGTCGCGCTCGAGGGCGTCTCTCTCCACCTGCCGATCTCGCAGGGCTCGCACCTGACCGAGGTCAGCCGGCTGATGACCGACGTGGTCGCGGCCGGCTTGCCCACCCGGCGCGTCTACGTGTCGCACCTGACCGACAGCGAGCTCGGCACGCTGCGGCAGTCCTACCCCGACTACGAGTTCCGCCCGCGGATCGGCACCCAGCTGTGGCTCGGCGACCGCGACGCCCTGCAGGTCCGGGCGACCGTCCTCGACGTGCACCCGGTCGAGCGCGGCCACGTCTACGGCTACCGCAGCCGCACAGCGCCTGCGGCGGGCACGATCCTCGTGGTGTCCGGGGGTACGGCGCACGGCATCGGCCTCGAGGCGCCCACCGGTGCCGCGACGCTGAAGGACCGGGCCGCCCGGATCGCCCGCGGTGGTCTCGACGCGGCCGGGTTCGTGCGCTCGCCGTACACCGTCGACGGCAAGGCCCGGCTGTTCGCGGAGCCGCCGCACATGCAGGCCTCGATGCTGTTCCTGTCCCACGGCGCGCAGGTGCCCGAGGTCGGCGACGAGGTCGACGTCCGGGTCCGGTTCACCGCCACGGCGTTCGACGAGACCGTGATCAGCGAGTAGGGCTCCAGGCCGGGTCCCGGCCGGCGGCACCCAGGTAGCGGTCGAGCCGGGAGGCATCCTCGTCGGTTCCGACCGCGGGTCCGTAGGGGCCCTGCCCCGACGCCAGCGGACCCGCGAAGATCTCCAGGAACCGCTCGACGTGGTCCAGGGTCTCGGGTGTGACATCGAGGTCCTGCCCGGTGGCCCGGGCGACGTCCCAGGCGTGCACGACCAGCTCCTCGATCGCGACCACCGCGTTCTCCTCGCCGCTCATCTCCACGCCGCCCGCGGACACCCGGCCCTCCCAGGCCGACGGGTCGCGCCAGGCCTGCGCCAGGTCGCCCAGCCGGCTCGGGATGACGTGCCGCCAGTCGTCCGGCAGCCCGTCGCCCGGGGCCGGCGGGGACTTGCTCGCGTTGGCGGTGAACACGGTCGCGAACTGGTGGATGTGCGCGAGCAGGCCGCCCAGCGTCCACTCCTCGCAGGGCGTCGGGGCATCCAGCTGGTCGTCGCGCACGCCGTCGACGATCCGGGCCAGGTCGTCTGCGGCGGGTCCGAGGTCGAACATGTCTCCTCCAGGGTTCGGTGCTGAGGTAGACCGCCGAGAGAGGGAGAACTCATCGGCTGGGCATGACGTCTCTCACGGGTGCATGGACGCGCAAAGTAGCCATTCTCGAGTCAAGAAGGAGATCCCGGACTAGAACTGTGTTGTGTCCGCGCTCCGGGGAGAGCGGGGCAATGAATCGTGAGTCGTCTCGGGGGCGTCATGGGCTTTTCGGTGAGGCTGGCTCCGGGCGTGCGCGTCCGGGCGTCCAGCAGAGGTGTGCGGACGAGTATCGGGCCACGAGCCGCGCGACTGCATGTGGGCAGCGGCCGCCCAGGGATCTCCACGGGATTCGGCCCGGTGAGCTACTACACCTCGGTCGGGAGCAGTCGCCGGGCAACTCAGGGCCCACGTTCCTCGGAGACACAGATAGCAGGACCGGCGGGAATGACACCGGCGGCGCAGGCTAAGGCAGAGGAAGCGTTGCGGCTGTCCGCCGCATTCGAACGTGTCGTGGGGCTCCCCCGGCAGTTCTTCCCCGATATCCAGAGGCCCACGGCGCCCCGTCCTCCCAGCGTCGATGAACCCGCAATCCGGCGCGCTCACCGAGCGAGAGCACAGCAAGGTATCCGGATCTGGGAACGTGAGAGGCGCAGGCACGCACTCGCTAGCGCCGACGTAGACGCACTCGCCGAGGTGTCTCGCTTGAGGCAGGAGTACGCCGAGCGGCCAACACGGTGGCAGGTCGATCTCGACGGCGCCTGGGACGCGCTCGGTTCGAACGACTCCGGCGTCGTGCTCGCGACTCTCGCGGCTGCGTTCGAGGACAACGATGCCCCTGCCGCTGCGGTCGGAGTGGAGGGCGACGAGGTGAGCGTGGTCGTGATGGTCCCTCGGGTTGCCGACGCCGTTCCGGAACGTAAGCCGACGACAACCGCCGCAGGAAATCTCTCCTTGAAGAAGCTCACCAAACGGGAGACCGCCGAGGTCTACACGTTGGTCGTGAGTGGCCACGTGCTGGCCACGGTCAAGGAATGTTTCGCGGTCGCCCGAGGCGCCCAATCCGCCAAGGTCGTCGCGGTGCGCCCGGGCGGCACTGACGCTCTCGGTCGCTCGAAACCAGAGGTGATCCTCGCGGCCCACCTGCGACGTGATCGTCTGGCGAGTATCAGGTGGGACATCACCGACGCCAGGACGATCTTGAACGAATGCACCAGTGAGCTCCACATGCGACAGAAGGGCGTGACGAAGGAGTTGCAGCCGCTGAACCTGGATGCCCACCCCGACGTGGAGGCAACCGTCATGGCGATTGACTTCGGCGATCTCGTGGGATCTGACGCCGAGGACGTGATCGCGTGACCGGGCAGCCTGGTTGGCATCCAGACCAGCAAGCCCCCGGACAACTCCGCTTCTGGGACGG
>JBDSMW010000123.1:0-9527 GCA_039915665.1 Nocardioidaceae bacterium | reverse complement strand
TGGGCGTCGACCTCGCCGATGTCACCGGTGTGCAGCCAGCCGTCGTCGGTGAGCGTCTCGGCGGTCTGCTCCGGGAGGTTGTGGTAGCCCTCCATGACGCCCGGGCCCTTGATCAGGATCTCGCCGTCCTCGGCGATCTTGAGCTCGCTGCCAGGAAAGATCAGACCGACGCTGCCGAAGCGGTAGTCGTCGGGGTGGTTGACCACCGAGCCGGCCGACGACTCGGTCATGCCGTAGCCCTCGAGGATCAGGATGCCGGCGGCGTGGAACCACTCGGCGATCTCGCGGTTCAGCGCTGCTGCACCGGAGATGAAGAAGCGCACGCGTCCACCGAAACGGT
Organism: Nocardioidaceae bacterium; assembly: GCA_039915665.1. Lineage (GTDB taxonomy): Bacteria > Actinomycetota > Actinomycetes > Propionibacteriales > Nocardioidaceae > Nocardioides_B. The sequence goes on along the minus strand of JBDSMW010000123.1, from coordinate 9,187 downwards.
CGCGGATCTTGCTGAACACGAGCTTGTCGAACAGTGCGTGCTGCTTGGCCAGCAGGAACGGGACCGGCTTGCCCTCCCGCTTGAGCTGGTCCACCTGGAGGCCGACCTTGAAGGCCTGCTTGAAGATCTTCTCCTTGGCGCCGCCCTCGGAGGCCTGCATGGTGACGATCCGGCCGTGCGCCTTCTCGAAGATGCGCGGGGCGGCACCCATGAACGTGGGGCGTACGACGGCGAGGTTGTCGATGATCTTGTCGACACGACCGTCGACCGCCGTGGCGAAGCCGCACGCGAGCTGGGTCGAGAGCAGCACCTTGCCGAACGAGTGCGCCATCGGCAGCCAGAGGAACTGCAGGTCGGTCTCGTCGAGGATGCCCTGGGCCTGGATCGCCGCACCCTCGTAGGTCCAGGACTTGTGCTGCAGACGCACGCCCTTGGGGCGGCCGGTCGTCCCGGAGGTGTAGATCAGCGTCGCGAGCGAGTCGGGACGGGTCGCGTCGATGCGCGCCTCGACCACAGCGGGCTCCTGGGCCAGCAGGTCGGCGCCGAGCTTCTCGAGGTCGGCCATCCCGATGATCCAGTCACCGTCGGTCTGGCCCTCGAAGGTGATCACCTTGTCCAGGTGCGGCAGCTCGGCCTTGCGCTCGACCAGCTTGGCCACCTGGCCGTCGTCCTCGGCGAACACGTAGCGGCACTCGGAGTCGGCCAGGATGTAGCCGACGTCGTCCGCCATCGTCGAGGGGTAGACCGTCGTGGTCGCGCCGCCCGCGCTCATGATCGCCAGGTCGGCCAGGATCCACTCGTAGCGGGTGCCCGCGGCGATGCCCACGCGCTGCTCGGGGTCGAGGCCCAGCGCGACCAGGCCGGCCGCCAGCTTGGTGACGTGGTCACCGGTCTCCTGCCAGGTCTGCGACTCCCAGCGCTCGCCCACCGGGTAGCGGTAGGCCTCGCGGTGGGGTGTCGCCCCCACCCGGTCGAAGAACTGTCGACCGACGTTCGGCGCGCGGTTCTCGATCGCGGACATGTCGTAGTTGACGGCGGTGCTGGCGGACATCGCTCTCCTGGGATCGGGTGTGCTGCACAAGGTAGAGGACCCTGGCTACCGAAGGGTAGGTCAGGAGGCCGATTCGCGGTCCCGATCAGACCTGTGGGTCGCCCGTCCGCTTGCGGGCGAGCGCGTAGACCGGCGCCGGGAGCCCAGGGACCTCGAGGAGCCCGGGCAGCAGGTCGGGTTCGGTGGTCAGTGCACGGAACATCATCGACACCGTGAACGCGTGCTCGGGACAGTGCTCCACGACGATCTCGTCGCCGCCCTGGAGGCTGCCCTCCTCCAGCACACGGAGGTAGGGACCGGGCCGGCCCTCCTCCGTGAAACGCTTGGCCCACACGGCGTTGTCGAGGTGGTGCAGACCCAGCCAGCTCGTGAACACCGAGCACGGGATGCGCACCTCGATCGGCGAGAGCAGGGCCGTGCCGATCCGCCAGTGCTCGCCGAGCACGGCCTCGTTGACGTCGATCCCGACGGTCGTGAGGTTCTCGCCGAACATCCCGGCGCCGATCGGGCCGCCGAGCCGCACGGCCCAGCCGTCGAGGTCCTCCTGCGCGAACGCGTAGACCGCCTGGAAGACCCCGCCGTGGTTCACCCGGTCGGCCACCTGGTCTCCCTCCAGGCCGAGCTCGCGCACGCGCACCGGTCCGGTGACGCTGTGCTTGCGGATCGCCGTGCGGTCCTTGCTCCGGGACCAGGGCGCGGTGACCGGGGTGCCGACGTTGACGGAGAGGACCTGTCCCATGGGGACATCCTCTCACCCGAAAAGGTTGCCAAGTCGGAAAGCGATGTCTATAGTTTCCGACATGGAAAGTTTCTCGGATCCCCGACAGGACCTGGCCGACGCGGAGCGCGCTGCCGCGGCGCCGTACGTCGACTACCCGCCGACCCCGGTCTGGTATCCGCCCGCCGTCGGCGTCTGGGCCGGCGCCCTGGTCGCCGTGATGGGCGTCGACACCGACGCGCTCCGCTACGCGTCGCTGGCCGTGCTGATCGGCCTCGAGGTGCTGTTCATCGCGTGGTACCGCCGCCAGCGCGGCGTCACGCCGAGCCTGCGTCGCGCGCCGCGCGAGATCGCCCGCGAGATGCGGCTGTACGCCGTGTGGGCGGTGCTCGTGCTGCTCGCCGTGCTCGGCGCCTACGCCCTCAACCTGGTCCTCGCGGTCGTGACCGCCACGGTGCTCGTGACCGTCGGCCTGACCGTCTACGAGCGCCGCTACGCCCGTGCCGCCGCGGCCACCCGCACCCGGCTCGCATGAGCCTCGAGGGACTCGACCCGGTCATCCACGCCCCCAAACGACTGGCGGCGATGGCGGTGCTGGCGAACGCGACCTCGGCCGACTTCGGCTTCCTGCGCACGCACCTCGACGTCAGCGACTCCGACCTGTCCAAGCAGATGTCCGCGCTGGAGAAGGCGGGCTACGTGGCCGTCACCAAGAGCAGCCGCGGACGGGGAGGCGTCACGACGTACCGCATCACGCGGGCGGGCTCGACGGCCTACCGGCGGCACCTGCAGGCGCTGCGGGCGATCGTCGGCACGACCACCGACGCCCTTCCCTGACGCCGCGCCCTGACGCTCAGCCCTGACGCTCAGCCCTGCACCGCCTTGGCGATGGTGATCGCGACCGTGACCTGCTCACGCTCCTCGGTGTCGAGACCACGGCCGGCGCGCTGCGCGTCCTCGACCGTCCAGAGCGCGTTGTGCACCTCCCGGACCACCACCCAGTCCCGCGCGCGTTCCTCGTCGAGCATCGCGGTGTCGACCGCGGCGAAGAACCGGCGTCGCACGGCGTCCCGCACCGACCGCGAGGAGACGATCTCGTCCCACCGGTTCCACAGCAGGGGCGCCACCTCGTAGTGCGGGTCGCCGGCCATCGGCTTGGGGTCGATCACCAGCCAGGGCTCGCGATCCCCCGCCAGCACGTTCTCGTAGTGCAGGTCGCCGTGGATCATCCGCGCGTCGGTGGCCGCGTCCGCCACGAACGCGCGCCCGAGGGACACAGCCTGCTCGACCAGCCGCTTCGGGATCGGTGCGTCCGACGGCAGCGCGGCCAGGTGGTCGGTCCAGCGGGCGACGTATGACGAGAGGGTGCGCAGCTGCGGGAGCGCGGGCACGTGCAACCGCTCGTAGAGACCGGCGACGATCTCGCAGGCCTCGACGTCGTCGACCGAGCGCAGGTCCTCGTCGGCGTGCAGCCGCTCGAGCAGCAGGGCCCAGCGGCGCGGGTCGGCGCGGAGCAGCTGGACCGCTCCGTTGCCGTGCCAGGCCTGCAGGCCGAGGTGCTCGTGCTCGGCCTCGTCGTGCGGCCAAGTCACCTTCAGCGCGGCCGGTCGGCCCGCCGACGTACGCACCGGGACGACCACGGCGCACTGGCCGTGCCAGGCGGCCCCGTCGAGAGTCAGCTCCCACTCCTCGACGAGGTCGGCGACGATGCGCGGCAGCCGCTCGAGCCAGATCGCGAACGCCTCACCCCGGGCGGCGTACGCCCGGAACGTCGGCGGGATGTCGAACGGCGGGCTCACCGGGCCATCCTGCCGGGCCGCTGGTCGAGGCGCCGTACGACGCCCGCCGCGACGCCCGCCGCAGGGTCGCCAGCACCGCCGGCCCGAGGACGACGAGGGCGACCGTGTTGGTGACCGCACGCCCGGTGTCCCAGCCTCCGGTGGAGGTCAGCAGCGTGTAGACCGCGAACCGGTGCAGGTTCTCCAGCACCGGGGCGCCGGACACGTAGGACAGCGACCCGGTGTGGCCCGGGACCGCGATCCCGAGGACGTAGGGCCACGACGAGAGGTTCATCAGCACCCCGAAGCCGTAGGCACACCCGATGCCGTAGACCACCAGCAGGACGATCTCCGCGCGGCCGGTCAGCGAGCGTCGGCCGGGCAGCAGGCCGGCGCCCAGGCCGATCCACGCTGCGCACAGCATCTGGTACGGCAGCCACGGTCCGACCCCGGAGGTCAGCAGGGCCGACGCGAACAGCGACGTGCAGCCGAGCACGAACCCGAAGCCGGGCCCGAAGACCCGACCCGCCAGCACCAACAGGAAGAACACCAGCTCGACGCCCGCCAGCCCCGCTCCGAGGCTGCGCATGGCGGCGTTCACCGCGGTGAGCACGCCGAGCATGGCCAACGCCTTGGCGTCCATGCCGCCCTCGGTCAGCTCGACGACCACCACGAGCACCAGCACCGGCAGCAGCGCGAGGAACACGAACGGCGGGCTGACCCGGCCGGCGTCCGGGTCGGGCACGAGCAGCAGCGGCCAGGTGAACATCATCAGCCCGGCCACGCTGGCCAGCAGCAGCACGAGGGCCGAGCGCCGGCCCGCGGGCAGTGCGGCCCTCACGCCAGCACCGCCCGGACCTGGTCGACGGTCAGCCAGCCGGAACCGAGGATCTTCGACGTCTGCGGTGCGAACGCGGGCGACTCGGCCAGCACGCGTGCGGTTGCTCCGGCCGACACGACCTCCCCGGCCGCCAGCACCACCACCTCGTCGGCGACCAGGGCCACGAACTCGACGTCGTGGGTAGCGACCAGCACCGTGCAGCCGTCGGCGCACAGGGCTGCGAGGATCGCCGTGAGCGCGTGCTTGGCGGCGTAGTCCAGCCCGCGCGTCGGCTCGTCGAGAGCGAGCAGCCGGGGGCGCGGAGTCAGTACCAGCGCCAGCACCAGCGCGAGCCGCTGCCCCTCCGAGAGGTCCCGCGGGTGGGTGCGGCCGTCGATGCCGGGCACCATCCGGTCCAGCAGCTCCCGACACGCCGGGCCGGTCCCCTCGGCGGCGGACTGCGCGTCGGCCGCGGCGCACTCGGCGTCCACGGACTCCAGGTAGAGCAGGTCCGCCGCGGTCTGCGGCACGAGCCCGACCAGGGCGCGCGCCCGGGCCGGGGGTACGCCGGCCGGGTCGGTGCCGTCGACGAGCACCCGGCCGGTGTCGCGCCGGCCGCTGCCCTGCAGGGCCCAGAGCAGGGAGGACTTGCCCGAGCCGTTTCGCCCCATCAGCGCGACCACCCGGCCCGCGTCGACCTCGAGGTCGACGTCGCGCAGCGCCACCGTGCGGCCGTAACACACCCCGATCCCCGTCGCACTCAGGCGGGTCGGCGCGGGCGCAGGAACGGGGACGGCCGGCGGGGCCCCGAGAACCTCGAGCAGCACCGGCGCGCGACGCCGGGCCTCCCGGACCGAGAGCGGCAGCGGCCGCCAGCCCGCGAGCCGCCCGAGCTCGACGACGGGCGGCGCCACCAGTGAGTCCTCGAGGAGCAGGGCCGGGTCTCCCCCGAGCACCCCGCCCTGCTCCACGAGGACCAGCCGGTCTGCGAACGGCACCACCCGCTCCATCCGGTGCTCGGCCACCAGCACGGTCAGCCCGAGGTCGTCGACCAGCCGGGCCAGCACGCCGAGCACGTCCTCGGCGGCGGTCGGGTCGAGCGCGGACGTGGGCTCGTCGAGCACGAGCAGCCGGGGGTGCATGGTCAGCACGGCTCCGATCGCGACCCGCTGCTGCTGGCCACCCGAGAGGGTCGACAGGGACCGGCTGCGCAGGTCGGCGATGCCGAGCACGTCGAGCGTCTCCTCGACCCGGCGTCGCATGGTCTGCCGGTCCAGGCCGAGCTGCTCCATGCCGTAGGCCAGCTCGTCCTCGACGGCCTCGGTGACGAATCCTGCGAGCGGGTCCTGTCCGACGTACCCCACCAGGTGCGCGAGCTCGCGCGGCGACCGGCCGCGGATGCTCTGCCCGGCGAGCAGCACGTCGCCGTCGAGGTGACCTCCGGTGAACCGCGGCACCAGCCCGTTGACGGTCCCGAGCAGGGTCGACTTGCCCGACCCGGTCCGACCGGCGACCAGCACCAGCTCAGCCTCCTCGACCCGCAGGTGGTCGACGACGAGGGCCGGTGCGACCTGCCCGTCATAGGTGAGGCAGACGTCGCGCCACTCGATCACGCGAGCACCTCCTGGGCCTGCAGCGCCGGTGGCGGGGTCAGCACGGTGGGCAGCAGGCCGAGGACGACCGCGACCAGCGCGAGCGCCGATAACGGCGGCGCCAGAGCGACGTCGGGGACGAGCACCACCGGGTCCACGACCGTCATCAGGACGGCTGCGGCGACCCCGGAGCCCGCGGTCAGCCACTCGGCGGTACGCCAGGGATCGGGCCGGTACGTCGTCCGCTGGACGCGCCGCCCGGCCGCGACGAACCCGGCTCCGGCGAGCAGCACCCCGAGGACGAGCAACGGTGTGGCCAGCACCCGCGGAGCGGTCGAGTCGAGGAACGCGTAGGTGCCGACGCAGAGACCGAGCAGCCCGGCGACGAGCAGCGTGCCGGTGACCCGCCGCTCCCCCTGCGTCGCCGTGCCCGCCCGCCCGTAGCCGCGGGTGTCCATGCTGGCGGCCAGCTTCAGCGACCGCTCCAGGGCGTCCTCGAGCACCGGGACGACCAGGCTGCGCAGGCCGCTGGCGCCCCGGCCCGGCTCGCCGCGGAGCCGGCGCGCGCGACGCACCCGGCCGATGCTCTCCGCGAGCTGGGGGAACACCGCGAGCGCCACGACCAGGGCGGTGCCCACCTCGTAGAGCGCCGCCGGCAGCGCGGCGAGCAGCCGACGCGGGTTGGCCAGCGCGTTGGCGGCGCCGATGCAGATCAGGATCGCGGCGAGCCGCATCCCGTCGTACAGGCCGGCGAGCACGGACTCCCGCGTCACCGGACCGAGCAGCGTGATCCCCGCCGCCCACGACGGCAGGGGCACGACCGGCAGGCTGACGAGCACGGTCGTGCCGTAGCCACCGCCGAGCAGCACCCGGAACAGCACCCGGAGCACGACGATGGTCAGCCCGAGCCAGAGGTAGACCCGGAACGACAGCGCCCAGGGGGCGTCGGTGCGCCGCGCGAGCACGGTCACCGACGCCACCAGGACGACCAGCACCAGCAGCCACGGGTTCGTGGTCCGCGACGCGACGGCCGCGAGCCCGACGGCCCAGGTCCACCAGGCCGCCGGGTGCACGTTGCGCGGGAGCGGGGTGCGGATGGGTCAGACCCCTCTCCGGCGCCAGGCCAGGGTCCCGGCCGCGGCAGCCAGTGCGACCAGCAGGCCGCCGGCCACGATCGGCAACCCCGGCCCCGAGGAGCCCCGGGCCTGCTCGCCGGCCGTGAGATTCACGTCCCCGGCGCTCGGCGACCCAGACGGTGTCCGCGACGCCGAGGGGTAGGCGGCGGCTGACGGTGTGGCCGAGCGTGGGGCAGGAGCCGGTGCGGACTCCTTCGTGGGGGTCGCTGTGGCCGAGGCCGCACGTTTCGAGGGCGTGGCGGTCGGGGCCGCCTTCTTCGGGGACGTCCCGGAGCGTGTCGGCACCGGCGTCCGGGCGGTCGTCGGGGCCTTGGTGGGGGTCAGCGTCCTGACCGGGGTCGCGGTCCGGGTCGGTCGTCGGGTCGGCGAGGCGGTCACGGACGGCTTGGGCGTGACCGAGGGGCCCTCGGCACCCGGTGCCGACGGCGCCGTCCCGGGGTTGGCGCGACCGCCCCCGTCCTGGAAGCGCCAGCCGACGAAGCCGCCGGCGGGCACCTTCAGCGAGCCGATCCCGACGCTGGAGTAGGACCAGCTGCCCGACTTCCCGTCGGACCAGAACAGCCCCCAGTAGGCGTCCGCGGGTGGCGTGTTCCCGCAGCTCTCGCGGGACGCGTCCGGCAGCCCGGCGACCCGGCAGACGAAGCCGGGTTGGCGTGCGACGTAGGTCAGCGGGAACCCAGCCCGGGGCACGACGGTCGAGCCGGAGGTGTTCGCCCCAGCGGGGTCGCAGCCGATCGACGTACCTCCGCCGAGCGATCCACGGTCGACCACGACGGTGGCGCCGGTGCCTCGGGCGCAGTAGCCGGACGCAGCGGAGGCGGGGGCCGGGAGGGTCACCCCCGCCGCGGCGCAGAGCAGCGCCGCGGCGAGGGAAGAGACCAGGCGTCGAGTGGTCAACGCACCACGCGCACGCTGTCTCGACCGGTGCGGGCCGAGGAGAAGCCGACCGCGCGGACATCGTAGCGACCGACGCGACCAGGCAGCCGGAACGAGGCGGAAGCGACACCGCGGGCGGTGGCCCGGCCGCGGTCGACCACGTTGGTGCCCAACCGGAGAGTCCAGCGCTCACGGGGCGCCAGTCCCGAGAGACTCACTGCGACCCGGGTGCGGCGGTGCCGGGCGCCGGCGGGAGCCACGACGCGGAGCTTGCGCACCGCGTTGACGCCGATGGCGGCTTGGGCGGTCGCCCGCTGGTACTGGTCGCGCACGTCCGAGGTGATGCCGGACGCCCTGGCTGCGGAGAGCTGCGTGGAGGTGTAGGCGATCGCGCCGACCTCTTTGGTGAGCCGCGGGCTCCGGGCTGCCACCACGTCGGTGACCTGGCGACGCGACACCCAGGCGCCAGCACGCTCGGCCGCGACCGAGCGCCCGGTCAGGGCGAGGGCGGTGGCCCCCAGCCCTGTGGAGTTGGTGTTCGCCACTCCGTTGCCACCGAAGGAGCCGTTCGAGCGCTGCACGCGCACCAGCCAGGACGAGGCCTTGCGGATGCTCCCGTTCAGACCGCGCATTCCGTGGGAACGGGCCGCGACCAGCGCCTGTACGGCGAAGCCGGTGGCGTCGACGCTGGACCCGCTCTGGGCCGCCGTACCCCCGTCGCAGGTGTAGTCCGCGGAGTCCATGCCCTCACGGAAGAAGCCTGCGGAGCACTGCTGCTTGACCAGGAAGCGGGTGGCCTCGTCGGCCAGGCTGCTGCCGGCGCCGGCGAGGCCGCGCACTACGAACGTCTGCCCGATGGTGTTCGAGTAGTCGCCGTACTGGCTCTGGTCCGTGGCCCGCCCGTGCTGGGCGTCCTGGGCCGTGTGCACCCGCTGCTGCAGACGCGCCACGAGGTTCACGCCCCCGAAGGAGCGGGGGTTCCGCCCGGCCAGCTTCACGGCGGTCGCGAGCTTGCCGGTGGCCCCGGCGTAGCTCTCGGCGCCGGAGCCGACGTAGGCCCCGGGGTCGGCGGCGACGGCGTTCAGCACTGAGCGAGCGGCCCGGGGGCGCGTGTGCAGCGCGTCCAGGGCGAAGAAGACGTCCAGGCTCAGGCCGTAGTCGTCGTAGTCGAACTGCTGGTTGTGCACCAGGCCGCCGGAGAGCTGGCGGGCGAGCC
>JBDSMW010000097.1:0-61829 GCA_039915665.1 Nocardioidaceae bacterium | reverse complement strand
GAGCGAGCGGCCCGGGGGCGCGTGTGCAGCGCGTCCAGGGCGAAGAAGACGTCCAGGCTCAGGCCGTAGTCGTCGTAGTCGAACTGCTGGTTGTGCACCAGGCCGCCGGAGAGCTGGCGGGCGAGCCAGCCGCCCGCGGAGTACGAGTAGGAGTTGGTGGCCGACGCGGGCGCGGAGAGCGCCAACGGTCCGGCGACCAGGGCGGTGGTGACGAGGGCGACGGCGCCCAGCCGACGCGGGGATTTACGCATATGTAGTCCTTCCCGCTGCGTGCAGGCGAGGACCGGTGGGGACCCTCGCTGCTTTCCTCGACAGCGTGGAGCGCCTTGTCCCGCACCAGGTGCTCCGGCTCGCCGTCCTGGGACGGCCTACGGTTGCGGGTCAGCGCCGGATTTCGACCGGCTTTCCCTGATGTCGTGCGGGACGCGAGGAGACCATCCCCTCGCGGCGAGAGGAACCTACCACTGGCACGCGTGGGCCTGGTACGGCGTCTCGGCGGACTACTTCTTGGTCTTGTCCGAACCGGCACCGTCCGAGGACAGCGCGGCGATGAACGCCTCCTGGGGGACCTCGACGCGACCCACCATCTTCATGCGCTTCTTGCCCTCCTTCTGCTTCTCGAGGAGCTTGCGCTTACGGGTGATGTCACCGCCGTAACACTTGGCCAGCACGTCCTTGCGGATCGCGCGGATGGTCTCGCGGGCGATCACCCGCGCCCCGATGGCCGCCTGGATCGGCACCTCGAACTGCTGGCGCGGGATGAGCTCGCGCAGCTTGCCGGCCAGCGAGACGCCGTACGCGTAGGCCTGGTCGCGGTGCACGATCGCGCTGAACGCGTCGACGGTCTCGCCCTGCAGCAGGATGTCGACCTTGACCAGGTCGGCGGCCTGCTCACCGGTGGGTTCGTAGTCGAGCGACGCGTAGCCCTTGGTGCGCGACTTCAGCTGGTCGAAGAAGTCGAAGACGATCTCGCCCATCGGCAGCGTGTAGCGCATCTCGACGCGCTCCTCGGAGAGGTAGTCCATGCCGTCGAGCTGGCCGCGCTTGGTCTGGCAGAGCTCCATGATCACGCCGATGTAGTCGCTGGGGCTGAGGATCGTGGCCTTGACGACCGGCTCCCGGACCTCGGCGATCTTGCCTCCGCCGGGGTACTCGCTCGGGTTCGTCACGACGACCTCACTGCCGTCCTCCATGAGCACGGAGTAGACGACGTTGGGTGCGGTCGAGATCAGGTCGAGGTTGAACTCGCGCTCCAGCCGCTCCCGCACGATCTCCATGTGCAGCAGGCCCAGGAAGCCGCAGCGGAACCCGAACCCGAGGGCGCCGGATGTCTCCGGCTCGTAGGCCAGGGCCGCGTCGTTGAGCTGCAGCCGCTCCAGCGCGTCACGCAGCGTCGGGTAGTCGTCGCCGTCGATCGGGTAGAGGCCGGAGTAGACCATCGGGTTGGGGTGCTTGTAGCCACCCAACGCCTCGGTCGCGCCGTGGTGCTGGCTGGTGACGGTGTCACCGACGCGGGACTGCCGGACGTCCTTCACCCCCGTGATGAGGTAGCCGACCTCACCGACGCCGAGGTCCCCGGCCTTGACCGGCTCGGGGCTGATCACGCCGACCTCGAGCATCTCGTGGACGACCCCCGTGCTCATCATCTTGATGCGGTCGCGGTGCGACAGCTTGCCGTCGACGACCCGGACGTAGGTGACCACGCCGCGGTAGGTGTCGTACACCGAGTCGAAGATCAGCGCCCGCGGCGGGGCGTCGGGGTCGCCGACGGGCGCCGGGGTCTGCGCGACGATCTCGTTGAGCAGGTGCTCCACGCCCAGTCCGGTCTTGGCCGAGACCTGCAGCACCTCGGACACGTCGCAGCCGATGATGCCGGCAATCTCCGCGGCGTACTTCTCGGGCTGCGCGTTGGGCAGGTCGATCTTGTTCAGGACCGGGATGACGTGCAGGTCCGCCCCGAGCGCGAGGTAGAGGTTGGCGAGGGTCTGCGCCTCGATGCCCTGGGCGGCGTCGACGAGCAGCACGGCCGCCTCGCACGCCTCGAGCGAACGGGAGACCTCGTAGGTGAAGTCCACGTGGCCGGGGGTGTCGATCATGTTGAGCACGTAGCTGCCGGGCTCGGCCGCCGCGTCGTTGTCGTCCTCGACCGTCCACGGCATCCGGACGGCCTGGCTCTTGATCGTGATGCCGCGCTCGCGCTCGATGTCCATCCGGTCGAGGTACTGCGCACGCGCCGCGCGTGCGTCCACCACACCGGTCAGCTGCAGCATGCGGTCGGCCAGCGTGGACTTGCCGTGGTCGATGTGCGCGATGATGCAGAAGTTGCGGATGATCGCGGGATCGGTCTGGCCCGGAGCGGGCGCGGACTTCGAGATGGGCACAGAAGACTCTCGGTAGCTTGCGGGGATGGGCTTCATTGTCCCACAGGGCGCGAGCCGCCCTGCACGACCGACCTAGCTGCCGTGCGAGTCGATGAACTCCCGGGACTTGGCGATCGCGAAGCCCCAGCCCTGGGCCAGTGTCGGCTTCGGCGGGATCGCCACCTCCTCCGGGTTGGTCAGCACGTCGAGCAGCACCGGGCCCGGCCGGGCCAGGGCGTCCCGGACGGCGGCGTCCACGTCGTGTGGATCGGTGACCCGGATGCCCTCCAGGCCGATCGCCCGGGCGACCGCGGCGAAGTCGGGGTTGGCGAGCTCCGTGCCGTACTCCGGCAGGCCCACCTGCTCCATCTCGAGCTTGACCATGCCGAGCCGACCGTTGTCGAACACCACCAGCTTCACCGGGAGGTCGTAGGTGACCGCCGTGATCAGGTCACCCATCAGCATCGAGAGACCGCCGTCGCCGCAGAACGCGACGACCTGCCGGTCGCGGTCGAGCGCCGAGGCACCGAGCGCCTGCGGCATGGCGTTGGCCATCGAGCCCAGGTTGTAGGAGCCGAGCAGCCGCCGGGTGCCGTTGAACCGGACGAAGCGCGAGAGCCACACCGTGGCCATCCCGGTGTCCGAGGTGAACACCGCGTCGCCGTCGGCGTGCCGGTCGACCGCGGCCGCGAGGAGCTCGGGGCGCACCCGGTGGTCCGGGTTGTCCACGGTGCGTCGCAGCAGCCCGCGTGGTCGGTGGTCATAGTCCGGGTCGGTCAGGTGCTGCTGGCGCTCGCGCCACGCGGCGTACGAGTGCCGGCAGGTGTCGAGGTGGCTGCGATCCGGTTTGGCGGCGATCAGCGCCAGCAGCTGCTCGAGGCCCAGGCGCGTGTCGCCGACGAGCGCGTGATCCACCGGAGTACGACGGCCGATGTGCTCCCCGCGGACGTCGAGCTGCACGACCGTCTTGCCCGTCGGGAGGAACGCCTTGTAGGGGAAGTCGGTCCCGAGCATCACCAGCACGTCGCAGTCCTCGAAGGCGCGCGCCGTGGCGTGGTTGCCGATCAGGCCGGACTGGCCGACCTCGAACTCGTTGTCCTCCTCGAACCCCTCCTTGGCCTTGAGAGTGAGCACCATCGGCGCACCGAGCCGGTCGGCCAGCGCCAGCACCTCGGCGCGCGCGTGCCGGGCGCCCTGCCCGACGAGCAGCGTCACCTTGTCCGCGGCGTCGATCGCCGCCGCGGCCTCGCGCAAGCTCTCCCCCGACGGGGCAGCGAGGGCTCGCCGGTCCACGAAGCGCGGAGTCGGGGTGCCCTTGGGCACGTCGAGACCGCCGACGTCGCCCGGGATGGACAGCACCGCAACCCCCTGCTCGGCGAGCGCGGTGTTCACCGCCTGCTCCAGCAGGGCGGGGAACTGCTCGGCGGTGGTGACGGTGGCCCGGAAGACGGCGACGTCGGCGAAGATCGCGTCGTTGTCGACCTCCTGGAAGAAGTCGCTGCCGATGTCCTCGCGCGGCACCTGCCCGCAGATCGCGAGCACCGGGGTGTGCGACTTTGCCGCGTCGTACAGCCCGTTCAGGAGGTGGATCGCGCCGGGACCGACGGTGCCCATGCAGACCCCGAGCGCACCCGTGAGCTGGGACTGCGCTCCCGCCGCGAAGGCACCCGCCTCCTCGTGGCGGACCCCGATCCAGTCGACGCGGTCCTCCCTCCTGATCGCGTCGGTGACGGGGTTCAGGGCGTCGCCGACGACACCCCACACGGAGCGGACGCCGTGCTCGGCGAGGGCGTCGACCAGCAGCTCGGCCACAGTCGTCACAGGGTTCTCCTCTTGTCGGGGGTCAGGGGCGGAAGGCGTCGGGGTCGGCCAGCGCCCAGTCCAGCGCCCAGGTCTCGGGTGCCTCCGACAGCAGCTGGCCGTCCTCGAGGTGCTCGTACAGCTCGGCGTAGCTCTCGGTCCGGCTGTGGTCGACGCGGCGGCGCAGCATGTGTGGTGCGAGCTGGTGGGGGCCCTCGATACCCATCGACCCGATCACCTGGAGGGCCTGCCGGACGGCTGCGTCCTGGTAGCGGGTGACGCGCTGGGTCTTGTCGGGGACGTCGAGCGCGCGCATCCGCCTAGGGTCCTGGGTCGCCACCCCCACCGGACAGGTATTGGTGTGGCAGGTCTGCGCCTGGATACAGCCGACGGCCATCATCATGGCGCGCGCGGCGTTGGTGTAGTCGGCGCCCTGGACGATCCGCTTCACGATGTCGACGCCCGTCGCGACCTTGCCGCTGGCGCCGATCTTCACCCGGCCCCGCAGCCCGACGCCCACCAAAGCGTTGTGCACGGTCATCAGGCCCTCGGTCAGCGGCGTGCCGATGTGGTCCTCGTACTCCAGCGGTGCGGCACCCGTGCCGCCCTCGCCGCCGTCGACGACGATGAAAGTCCGGCGTCACGCCTTCGGCAACCATCGCCTTGCAGATGCCCAGGAAGTCCGCCCGCGACCCGAGGCAGAGCTTGAAGCCGGCCGGCTTCCCGCCCGCCAGCTCGCGCAGGTGGCCCAGGAACAGCACCAGCTCGCGCGGGGTGGAGAACACACGGTGGTACGACGGGGACACGCACTTCTCGCCCTGCGGCACGTCGCGCGCCTCGGCGATCTCCCGGGTCACCTTGGCCGCGGGGAGCACGCCACCGATCCCGGGCTTCGCGCCCTGGCTGAGCTTCAGGGACACCAGCTTGACCTGGTCGTCCGCGGCCTTGTCGGCGAACTTCGCCTCGTCGAGCCCGCCGTCCTGGGTGCGCGCCCCGAAGTAGCCCGACCCGATCTCCCAGACCAGGTCGCCGCCCTGGCGGTGGTGGCGGCTGATGCCGCCCTCCCCCGTGTCGTGCGCGAACCCGCCCAGGGCCGCGCCGGCGTTCAGGGCGGTGATCGCGTTGGCGCTCAACGCCCCGAAGCTCATCGCCGAGACGTTCAGCAGCGCCATGTCGTAGGGCTGGGTGCAGTCCGGACCGCCGATCCGGACCCGCGGCGGCTCGGGCAGCGGGTCGACGGGACGGGTGGAGTGGACGAGGTACTCGTACCCGATCTCGTTGACGTCGCGCTCGGTGCCGAACGGCTGCTCCTCGTTCTCCCCCTTGGCCCGGGCGTAGATCGACGTACGCGTGTCACGGTCGAAGGGACGTCCGTCGTAGTTGCGCTCGATGAAGTACTGCTGCAGCTCCGGCCGGATGGCCTCCAGCAGGAAGCGCGCATGCCCGAGGACCGGGTAGTTGCGCAGGATCGAGTGCTTCTTCTGCAGCAGGTCGTGCACGCCGACCAGGGCCAGCAGCACGATCAGGGCCAGCAGCACCCACCAGCCCGGACCACCGACGACCGCGGCCATCAGGGTGAGGGCACCGAGCACGACGAGCGCGAACAGGACGTAGAACCTCAGCACGGGTGTTCCTTCCAGGGCGTCGACGAGCACCGGCCCGCCAGTTGTACTACCCAGACGTCACGACGTGAGACAGGCGCCACGAATATGTGCGTGACCTGGTGCCGACCGGCGTACACAATGACCGCCATGCCCCTCACCGCCGACGGACCTCGGGACGTGTCCACGCTCGAGCGGGTCCCGTACGGCCACACCGCCCGGCGGCTCGACTGGTTGCTGCTGCCCCCGATGACCCGGCGGCTGGTCGAGGACCTGTTCGGCACCAAGGTCGTCGACTCGGAGTCCTCCGAGGCAGGGTTCACCCCGGGGTGCGCGTCGGTGCTCACCGGGGCCGACGGCCGGCGGATCTTCCTCAAGGCGGCCAGCAAGATGGCGCAGCGCCCCTTCGCGGACGCCTACCGCGCGGAGATTCACAAGCTGCGGAGCCTGCCGTCCGGGCTGCCGGTCCCCCGGCTGCTCTGGAGCCACGAGGACGACCTGTGGGTGCTGCTCGCCCTGGAGCACGTCGACGGGCACAACCCGGTCCGGCCCTGGCGGCGCGACGAGCTCGACGCCAGCCTGGACACCCTGGAGCTGCTGGCCCAGACCCTGACACCCCCGCCGATGCAGCTCGCGCCGTTCGCCGAGGAGTTCGCCGACTTCCTCGAGGGCTGGGACCACGTCCGGTCGACGTACCCCGCCTGGCCGCACCTCGACGACGCCGTCGCGCTGGCCTCCCGGTTCGGTCCCGCCTCGGCGGGCAACACGCTGGTGCACACCGACGCCCGCGACGACAACCTCCTGGTCGCCGGGGACCGCGTCTACCTGTGCGACTGGAACTGGCCGGTGCTCGGGGCCGCCTGGATCGACACGGTGTGCCTGCTGACGACCGCGCACGGCGACGGTCTCGACGCGGACGCCCTCCTCGCCGAGCGCCGGCTCACCAGGAACGTCGACCCGGAGGACATCGACAGCCTGCTCGCGCTGTTCTGCGGCTACTTCCTGGCCCGCCGCGACGAGCCCGCCCCGCACTCCTCGCCGTACCTGCGCGTGCACCAGTCCTGGTACGCCGAGGTGACCTGGTCCTGGCTCGCCCAGCGCCGGGGCTGGGCGTGACGGCTCCTCGTGAGGTGGGGTCGGGTGAACCGCTGCGCCGCACGATTTGAGGCGGACGGCACCGCGCTGATAATATGAGTGGTCGCGTGTCCGGCCGTCTCTGGCCGATCGCGACCCCGACGTCCCAACCACACTGACCCGATCGAGGCCTGCCCCGTGGCGAACATCAAGTCCCAGATCAAGCGCAACCGACAGAACGACGCTGCGCACGAGCGCAACAAGTCCGTCAAGTCGGCGCTGAAGTCTGCCATCCGTCGCTTCCGCGAGGCCGCCGACTCCGGCGACGCCGACCAGGCGCGCACCCTCGCCGCCTCTGCGGGCCGCAAGCTCGACAAGGCCGCGTCGAAGGGTGTCATCCACAAGAACCAGGCCGCCAACAAGAAGTCCGCGATCAACAAGCGCGCCGCTTCTCTCTGACGCAGCACCTCGCCCGAGGCGCCACTCCCCCACGGAGCCGGCGCCTCGTTCGCGTTCCCGGCCTAAACTGGTCAGTGACCGTGGGCCGCAGTGATGGTCAGCACCATCCGCTCGAGGGAGTACGCCGCGTCGCCGGCCGCCCCCTTGACGTCCGCGTCGGCCCGGGCGACAGCGGTGATCGCCGTGGCCAGCCCCAGGTCGTCCCAGCCGCGAGCCTGCTCGCGCAGCACCCGGATCTTCCACGGCGGCACTCCCGCCTCCCGGGCCAGGTCGGCCTCCCGGAGCCCGCGGGGCGCGGACTTGAAGCGGGCCAGTCCGCGCAGGCCAGTGGCGAACGCACTGGTCACCAGGACCGGTGCGGTGCCGTTGTCGAGCGCCCAGCGCAGCTCCTCGAGCGCCACGGCCGTGCGGCCCGCGATGGCGGCGTCGGCGATGGCGAAGGACTTCACCTCCGCGCGACCGCCGAAGTACTTCCGCACGACCGACTCGGTCAGCGGCTCGCCCGGGAAGTCGCTGGCCAGCTGACCGGCGGCGGCAGCGAGCGCCCGCAGGTCCTGCCCGATCGCCTGCACGAGGAGGTTGGCGGCGTCCTCGGCGATCCGGCCGCCGTGCCCACGGACCTCCGCGGAGACGAAGCGAGAGATCTCCGACGGCCTCAGCGAGGCCGACTTCACCTCGGTGACCGTCGAGAGCTTGCGCAGCTTGGTGAGCAGGCCGCTGCCCTTCTGTCCTCCTGAGTGCACCAGCACGAGGCCGATGTCGTCGGCCGGCGCGGCGGCGTACTCCAGGAGCCCGTCGTGGGTGTCCTCGGGAAGGTCCTCCAGACCCCGCAGCACGATGCAGCGGATCGAGGAGAACAGGGACGGCGCCGCCAGCTCGCCCAGTGACGCCATGCTCACCTGCTCCGCCGACGTCTCGCTGACCTCGGACTCGGGGTCGGCCGCGCGCACCGCCGCCACGGCGGCGACGACCGTGCGCTGGTTGAGGAACTCCTCGGGACCGGTCACCAGCGTGATGTGCCCGAGGACCTCGGTTGCTTGCGGGGTCGCCATGGTGGCGCCAGCCTCCCACACGGCGTCGACACGAGTACGCCGAAGCCCGGTGGGTACGGTCCCGACGAACCCGACAGCACATCGACGAGAGGACACGATGCAGCCGGAGCTCATCGGCGGTCGGTACCGCGTGGAGCGGGCCATCGGCCGGGGCGGCATGGGGACCGTCTGGTTGTGCCGTGACGAGACGCTGCACCGCGAGGTGGCGGTCAAGCAGGTGGGCATGCTGCCGGGCGAGTCCGTCACTGACTCGGCCCGTGCCTTCCGCGAGGCCCGATCGTCCGCAGCGCTGAGCCACCGCAACGTGGTCACGGTCTTCGACGTCGTCGAGGAGGCCGGGTTCATCTGGCTGGTGATGGAGCACGTGCCCGGCCGGTCCCTGTCCGAGATCATCAAGCAGGACGGCCCGCTCGAGCCTGCGGTGGTGGCCGACATCGGCGCCCAGGTCGCCGACGGGCTCGCGGCGGCCCACTCAGCGGGCACGATGCACCGCGACGTGAAGCCCGGCAACGTGCTGGTCCGCGAGGACGGCGTGGCCAAGATCAGCGACTTCGGCATCGCCCGCTCGGCCGGCGACCCCGCCCTGACCCAGTCCGGCTTCCTGACCGGGACACCCAGCTACTTCTCCCCCGAGCTGGCCCGCGGGGCCGACCCCGGCCCGGGCACCGACGTGTGGGCCCTCGGCGCCACGTTGTACGCCGCGGTCGAGGGGCGGCCGCCCTACGAGCAGCGACCCAACCCGGTCGCGGTGCTCCACGACATCACCTCCGGCCAGCCCCGCAAGCCGGACCGGGCCGACTTCCTGGAGCCTGCGCTGCTGCGGATGATGGACCGCAACCCCGACTCCCGGTGGTCGATGCCGGACGCCGCCCATGGCCTGCACCGCCTTGCCGACGCCCACGCCGGTGGGCGCACCCGCGAGAGCGTCGTCGACCCCGGCCCTGCGACGGCAGTAGTCCCGGTCGCCGCGGCGGCCGAGCCGGAGTCGTCGTACACCGAAGACGACCACGACTACTCGCGTCCCGCCTACGCCGCCGAGCCGTCCGAGCGTCGCCGGGGACCGGTGTACGCCGTACTGGCCGCCCTCGTTCTGCTGCTGGTGCTCGGCGGCGTGGCCTACGCCGCCTCGTTGCTCAGGGACGACACCCCGACCGACACCGCGGGCGCGGGCGACTCCAGGAGCGAGCCGAAGTCGACCCCCAAGAAGACGCCCACGAAGTCGCCGACCAAGAGAGCCACGACCCAGGCGCCCTCACAACCGTCGCCATCCACCACACCGACCCAGAAGAGCAGCACCCCGCCACCGAGCTCCTCGCCCCAGGCCGGGACCGGACTCGCTGCCGAACGCGCATTCCTCGGTGACTACTTCTCGAAGGCTCCGGGCGGCACCGACGCCGGGTGGGCGCTGCTGACCCCGTCCTACCAGGGCCAGGTCGGCCGCGGCTCCTACGACGGGTTCTGGAGCACCATCTCGTCAGTGTCCGTCAGCAACGTCACGGACGCCGGCAACGGAGCGGTCGAGGCCGACCTCGCCTACACGAAGAACGGTGGCACGAGCACCGAACGGCACCGGATCGACCTGGCGCCGTCCGGTGACAGCTACCTCATCGACGGCGACGGCCCGGCCTGACGGCTCAGCGACGGCCTGCTCCCCGGTGCTGCACCCCCAGCCGGCCGTCGTGCACGGTGACCGCGACGTCACCGTCCTCGTCCGTGCGCTCCACCAGCATCCCCGCCCGACGCAGCAGGGCGAGCGTGCTTTCTGCGGGGTGCCCGTAATCGTTCTCACGGCCCACCGACACCACCGCCAGCCGCGCGCCGAGGCCGGCCAGCAGGTCGGGGTCCTGGTAGCGGCTCCCGTGGTGCGGCACCTTCAGCACATCGGCCCGGAGACCGGGCAGGGACGCGTCGAGCCGTTGCTGCGCCTCGGGCTCCATGTCTCCGGACAGCAGCAGCCGGATGCCGCGCACCTCGACGAGGAGCACCAGGCTGGCGTTGTTGGCCACCGATCCCTCCTCCGCGTGCGCCCCGCCGAGCGCTGCTGACACCGGCCCGATCACCTGCCAGGTGAGATCACCGACCCGTCGCACCTCGCCGTACGCCGGCACCCGCACCGGTACGTGAGCTGCGGCAGCCCACCGGTGCACCTCGACCGCGCCGTAGACCGGGTCCTCGGTCGCGGTCACGTCCACCTCACCCGCGCGCCGTCCCGGCAGCACCGCGGGCAGCCCGTCGACGTGGTCGGCGTGGAAGTGGGTGAGCACCACCACCGGCAACGACGACACGTGCAGCCGGTCCAGGCAGGCATCCATCGCCGGCGGGTCCGGTCCGGTGTCCACGACGACCGCGGCGCCGCCTCCGGCGTTCAGCACCAGCCCGTCCCCCTGACCGACGTCACAGGCCACCATCACCCAGCCAGCGGGCGGCCAGCCGGGGCTCGGCAACGGCCGCAGCATCACCACGACGAGCACGACGCTCAGCGGCACCGACCAGCGTGCGCGGCGCAGCACCCGGGGCGCACCGAGCGCGACCGCGGCACAGACCAGCCCCAGGACCACGATCGCGAGCACGCCCGGCGCCCAGTCGACCGCGGCAGTTGGCAGCCGGGCCAGCCGCGTCGCCACCAGGATCACCCAGGTGGCGCAGAGACCTGCCAGCCGGCCGCAGAGCAGACCCATCGGAGGCACCACCAGCATCAGCACACCGCCGCCGAGTCCGAGGACGGTGGCCGGACCGACGACCACCGCGACGACGAGGTTGGCCACGACGGCCACCAGGCTCACCTGCCCGGACAGCGCCGCGATGACCGGGGTGCAGGCGAGTTGCGCGGCGAAGGGAACCGCCAGCGCCTCCGCCGCCCACCGCGGCAGCCAGGTCGCGAGCGCGTCACGAAACGGCGGTCCCAGGAACAGGATCCCGGCGGTGGCCAGCGTCGAGAGGGCGAACCCCACCGAGACGGCCAGCCAGGGATCGAGCAGCAGGAGGACCAGCACGGCCACCCCGAGCGCCCGGATGCCGTGGTCCCGGCCGCGCGAGCCCAGCCCGACCAGCGCGACCGACCCCATCGCAGCCGCCCGCAGGACGCTGGGCTCCGGCCGGGCGAGCAGCACGAAGCCCGCGACGCCGAGCACCCCGACCACCACCAGTCCTCGCGCCCGGACCCCGGCCCAGCGCGCGACGACGAGCAGGAACCCGACGACCAGCGTCAGGTTGGTCCCGGAGACGGCAGCCAGGTGGGTCAGCCCGCAGGTGCGGAAGTCCTCCACCACCTGGTCGGACATGGATCGGTCGTCCCCGACCACCAGGGCCGGCACGAGCGCCCGGGCGTCCGTCGACGCACCGGCCACCGAGGCGCGGATCCCGGCCCGGACCCGCGCTGCACCGTCGAACAGCTCTCCCGGCCGGCCGAGCACCTCCGGCGCCCGCGACGTCGAGAGGACACCGGAGAGGTCCGGACCGTCGGGGGCCGCCAGGCGACCGGCCGCGCGGATCCGGGAGCCGAGCTCGACGTGCTTCCAGGAGGCGTCGCCGATTACGAGCACGGGCACCCGCGTCTCATGGCGGACGCCGCGCCCGGTGACGTCCAGGACCGTGACCCGGGTCAGCGTGAAGGAACCGAAGCGACCCTCCCGCAGCACCGGGTCGGAGGTGACCCGGGCGGTGAGCGTCACCGCTGCACCTCGCTGGGCCAGGACCGATACCGGGCTGTGCCGGTTGGCCTCCATCCGCAGCTCCGTGACACCTCCGACGGCCGTCGCCGCGACCACACATGCGGCCAGCGTCAGGACCGTGCGTCGGCGTCGGCGCCGGGACACCAGCAGGGTCGTCGCCAGCGCGACCAGCACCAGGCACGTCCAGGCCGGCAGCCCGAGCACCGCAAGACCCCCGGCCCAGGCGGACACGCCCAGCACCACAGCCCGCAGGTCGGGCGGCGAGCGCCGTCGTTCGGCGGTCCCGTGCGGCGGGACCGCGCCAGGAGCCGGCTCGTGCTCCGTCGGCGGGAGGGCCGGCATCAGAGGGTGGCGAACGGAGCGATCTCGGCCAGCGTCGCGTCCCCGATGCCGGAGACCTCCAACAGCTCGTCAACCGCGGTGAACGGACCCTGCTCGGTGCGGAAGGCCAGGATCGCCTGGGCGGTGACCGGACCCACCCCAGGCAGCTCCTCCAGCTGGGCCTGGCTCGCGCTGTTGAGGTTGACCATCGGTGTCGCGCCCACGGTCCCGGCGCCCGGAGCGGAGGCAGCCGAGGCGGCCACACCGGGCGCACCCGGCTGACCGACCACGACCTGCTCTCCGTCGGTCAGCACCCTCGCCAGGTTGAGGGCGCCAAGACGCACCCCCGGTCGGGTGCCACCGGCGGCCTCGACCGCGTCGACGACGCGGGACCCGAGGGGCAGCGTCGCGATGCCAGGGCGACGGACCTTGCCGGCGACGTCCACCACGATGCTTCCGCTCGGCGAGGAGGGCGTCGCGACGCCCGCACCGATCGCGGTAGGCCCAGGACTCGTCGGCCCGGGACTCGTCGGCGCCACCGAGACCAGCCCGGTCGGGATCGTCGTCACCGGCGGCAGCGTCTCGCTCCCACCGTCGGCCCGCACCACCCACCAGGCGGTGAGCCCGAGCGCGCCCGCGACCAGCAGGGCCACGACCGCGACGTGCCCCGCCGTCAGGCGGACCCGTCCCTGCAGCGGAGGAGGCAGCCGGTCGTGCGCCCAGCCGCCCACCGAGGCGGCCGCACCCACGGACCGGTGCGCGTGCTTGCCCGCGGCCGCGGTGTCGATGACGGGCTCCCGCTCGACGCGGGGAACGAGGGCGTGCGGCTCGCCGGACCCGCCCGGGTCCCGGAGGTTCGGGGAGTCCTCCGGTGCCGGACGGATCGCGGCGAGCTCGGCGCTCAACAGCGCCAGCCGTCGCCGTGCCACCTCGGCGACCTCTTCGTGGGCTGACTTCCGTGAGCGCATGCGACGAACCTAGGAAGCTCGGCGGGTCTCCGGAAGACCGGAGATCAGCGCTGTGGAAAGCCCCGGTCCCAGACGATCCTGTGGACGTTTTCGGGCTCAGCGGGGCGAGACGACGACGGCGACCATGCCCGGCCCGACGTGGGCGCCGATGACGGCCCCGACCTCACCCACCAGCACCTCCCGCTCGGACAGGTTCGCACGCAGCCGCCGACCCAGGTGCTCGGCGAGCGCTCCCGCGCGGTCCTCGTTGGCCAGGTGCGCCACCGCGACGTCGACCTGTCGGTCCGCGGCCGCCGCGACCGCGAGCTCCTCCAGCCGGCTGAGCGCGCGGGCCGACGTGCGCACCTTCTCGCGTGTGGCGATCCGGCCCTCCACGATCTCGAGGAGCGGCTTGACCGCCAGGGCGGAGCCGAGCAGGGCGGCGGCAGCGCCGATGCGGCCGCCGCGGCGGAGGTACTCCAGGGTGTCGACGTAGAACAGCGAGGTCGTGCCGTCGGCCCGGGCCAGGGCCGCTCCGGCCGCTTCCTCCGGCGACCCGCCGCGCTCCAGCACCTCGGCGGCGGCGAGCACCGCGAACCCGGTCGCCAGGCCGAGCTGGCGCGTGTCGACGGTTCGCACCGGCAGCGGGGCGTCCCGGGCGGCGAGCTGGGCGGACTCGTAGGTGCCGCTCATCTCCCCCGACAGGTGCACCGACAACACCTCGTCCGCCCCGGCCTCGTGCGCGGCCGTGTAGGCCTCGAGGAACACTGCAGGTGTCGGCCGCGACGTGCTCACAGGTGTCCACTCGCGCAGTGCGGCGGCGATGGTCTCCGGCGTGACGTCCGGGTCGACCCCCTCGTCGTACGACCTCGCTCCGATCACCACCTGGAGCGGCACCACCGCGATGCCGTAGCGCTCGACGACATCACGCGGCAGCATGGCCGTCGAGTCGGTGACGAGGGCGACGGTCCGAGACATGCGCACAGGTTATCGGCCACGGCCGGGAATCAGAGAGCCGCTCGGGCGGTTCCCCTGGCCCCAACCGCAACGTGAGGAGACCCATGCGCGTCGTCATCGCCGGAGGACACGGACAGATCGCCCTGCTGCTGGAGAAGGTGCTCGCCGAGGGCGGGCACACCCCGGTCGGCATCGTCCGGAACCCTGACCACGTCGGTGACGTCGAGGCGACCGGTGCCGAAGCGGTGGTCCTCGACCTCGAGTCGGCCGACGTCGAAGCCCTGGCCGAGGTGCTCTTGGGTGCCGACGCCGTGGTGTTCGCGGCCGGCGGCGGCCCGAACAGCGGGGTCGAGCGCAAGGAGACGGTCGACAAGGGCGCCGCCGTGCTGCTGGCCGACGCGGCTGAGAAGGCCGGCGTGCGCCGCTACGTGATGGTCTCGTCCATGGGCACCGACAAGGCCGACCCGACCAGCGACGACGCGTTCCAGGTCTACCTGCGGGCCAAGCTGGCGGCCGACGACGACCTGCGGGCGCGTGACCTCGACTGGACCGTCGTACGCCCCGGACGGCTGACCGGCGACGCCGCCGGTGGCCGGATCCAGGTGGGCCGGCTGGCTCGCGGCGAGATCGCCCGGGCCGACGTCGCCGCTGTCCTCGCGGCCGTCCTGGACCACGACGCCACCGTCCGCACGACGTTCGACCTGCTCGCCGGTCACCAGACGATCGACGCCGCGTTGGCCGGGCTCGCCACGCACTGACCACGGAAAACTGCCGCTGCCCATGGTGCGTTCACCATGGGCAGCGGCAGTTTCTCGACATCACCTGGTAAACGGGAAGTCGGTCAGCCGACGACGATGTTGACCAGCTTGGGGGCGCGGACGATCACCTTGCGGACCGGGCGGCCGTCGATGGCGCGCTGGACGTGGGGATCGCCCATCGCCAGCTCCTCCAGCGCCTCCGCGGTGATGTCCGGGGCGACCTCCAGCTTCGCGCGCAGCTTGCCCTGGATCTGTACGACGGCGGTGATGGTGTCCTCGACCAGCAGGGCCGGGTCGACGACCGGCCAGGTCGTGCGGGCGACCGTCGGCTGGTGACCCAGCCGCTCCCACATCTCTTCCGCGGTGTACGGCGCAACCAGGCTGAGCAGGATCGCGACGGTCTCGGCCGCCTCACGAACCGCCGGGTCGGCCGGTCCGCAGCCGGAGTCGACCGCCTTGCGGGTCGCGTTGACCAGCTCCATGGTCCGGGCCACCAGCACGTTGAAGCGCTGAGAGTCCAGCAGCTGCTCGGCCTCGTGGACGGTCTTGTGGGTGACCCGGCGCAGCGCCAGGTCGCCGGTCTCGGGAGGGGTGCCGGGATCGGACGTCACGTCGCCGCTCAGGCGCCAGGCGCGCTGCAGGAACTTCAGCGATCCGCCAGGCGACATGTCGGCCCAGTCGATGTCGGCCTCGGGCGGTCCGGCGAACACCACGGTCAGCCGGACGGCGTCGACGCCGAACGCGTCGATCTGCTCGCCCAGGTCGACGCCGTTGCCCAGGGACTTGCTCATCCCCCGGCCCTGGTTGATCACCTCGCCCTGGTTCATCAAACGTGAGAAGGGCTCGACGAAGTCGACCATCCCCATGTCGTGCAGCACCTTGGTGAAGAAGCGGGCGTAAAGCAGGTGCAGGATCGCGTGCTCGACGCCCCCGACGTACTGCTCGGCGGGCATCCAGTTGCGCACGGCCTGCTCGTCGAACGGGCCGTCCTCGTAGTGCGGGGAGCAGTAGCGCAGGAAGTACCACGACGAGTCGACGAAGGTGTCCATCGTGTCGCCGTCACGCTTCGCGGGACCGCCGCACGACGGGCAGTCGACGTTGACCCAGTCCTCGGCCGCGGCCAGCGGCGACTGACCCTTCGGCTTCAGGTCCGCGCCCCTGAGCTCGGGCAGCACGACCGGCAGCTGGTCGTCGGGCACGGGCACCTCGCCGCACGCCGGGCAGTGGATGATCGGAATCGGGGCGCCCCAGTAGCGCTGCCGAGACAGCAGCCAGTCGCGCAACCGGAAGTTCACGAACCCGGTGCCGACGCCGTTGTCCTCCAGCCAGGCGATGATCCGGGCCTTCGCCTCGTCGACGGGCAGCCCGTCCAGCGAGATCTCGTCGTTGGCGGAGTTGATGGCCGGACCCGATCTGGTGAAGGCCTCGCCGCCGGCCTCCTCGAACCCCTCGGAGGGCTGGACGGTGCGGATCACGGGCAGGCCGAACTTCGCGGCGAACTCCCAGTCCCGCTGGTCCTGTCCGGGGACGGCCATGATCGCCCCGGTGCCGTAGTCGGCCAGCACGTAGTCCGAGGCCCACACGGGGATCTGCGCGCCGGTGACCGGGTTGACCGCGGTGACGCCCAGGTCGACGCCGGACTTGGGCCGGTCGGTGGCCAGCCGGTCGATGTCGGTCGCCTTGCGGACCTCGACCAGGTAGTCCTCCAGGGCCTGTCGGCGCTCCGGGGCGCAGATCTCGGCCGCCATCTTCGCGTCCGCGGCGACCACCATGAAGGTGGCGCCGAAGACCGTGTCGGGACGCGTGGTGAACACCTGGATCGGGTCGCCGGCGTAGTGCGGTGCGACGACGGCGAAGTCGACGTGCGCCCCCTCGGAGCGGCCGATCCAGTTGCGCTGCATGGCCAGCACCTTGGACGGCCAGGTGTCCTGCAGGTCCTCCATGTCGTCGAGCAGGCGCTGGGCGTACTCCGTCACCTTGAAGTACCACTGCGACAGCTCGCGCTTGGTCACCACGGCACCGCAGCGCTCGCACATGCCGTCGACGACCTGCTCGTTGGCCAGCACGGTCTGGTCGTTCGGGCACCAGTTGACCGGGGAGTACTTGCGGTAGGCCAGTCCGCGCTCACGGAAGCGCAGGAACAGCCACTGCGTCCACCGGTAGTACTCCGGGTCGCTGGTGTGCAGCCGGCGCGACCAGTCGAAGGAGATGCCGTAGCGCTTGAACGACTCGGCCTGCGTCTCGATGTTGGCGTAGGTGAACGTCGCGGGATGCTCGTCGCGCTTGATCGCGGCGTTCTCGGCGGGCAGGCCGAAGGAGTCCCAACCGATCGGGTTCAGGACGTCGTACCCACGCAGCCACCAGGATCGAGCGATCACGTCGTGCAGGGCCATCACCTCGGCGTGACCCATGTGCAGGTCGCCGCTCGGGTAGGGGAACATCGTCAGCGCGTAGCGCCGCTCGCGGCTGCCGTCGTCGATCGCCTGGAACGGGTTCAGGTCGTCCCAGACCTGGCGCCACTTGTCCTGCGTCGCCACGACGTCGTAGTGGTCGACCTGCTCCTGATCGCTCATCGTCCCTGTCTTCCTCGTGGTGACCTGCGGTTCCCGTGGTCGAGGCACAAAAAAACCCCTCGGGAACGAGGGGTAGCCGCGTCGTCCTGCCCGTGAGGGGCACCGGTCAACGCGGCCTCTTAAGAAGAAGGTGCTTGTGCATGCCCCGAGACTACCGCACCACCGCGTCGGGACGCCTGCGGGTTTGGCCCACCGACCGCTCAGCGACCGGGAGTGACGTCCTCGTCGAGCACCTTCTCCAGCCGCACCAGGGCGTGCGCCAGCCCGGCGTAGACGTCCGGGCCCAGGGCCTGGCTCCACTCGGCCTCGAGGCGCACCATCGTCTTCCGGATCACCCCGAACGCCGCCCAGCCACGCTCGGTCAGCCGGACCACGCGCGTGCGCCGGTCGTCGGGGTGGGACTCGCGCACGAGGTAGCCACCGGTCTCGAGCTGGTGCAGCAGGTGGTTCATCGCCTGCTTGGACGCCGAGGTGCGCATCGCCAGCACGCCCGGCCGCTGGCCGTCGGGCCCCGGGTGCTGGAACACCCCGAGGTGGGCGGGCAGCACGTCCTCGAAACCCGCGTCACGCAGGGCGGTCATCACCTCGTGGCGCACCAGGACGGCAGGACGTCGCAGCAGCGCGCCGACCGGCGGCAGTGCGGCGTGGTCGTAGTCGTGGTCATAGTCGATCGACATCTATGTCCCCCCGGACACACTTCGTGGAGCAGGCCCCCCGGCCTCAAGTTGAAGTGTGCCCCAAATCCGACATTTGCGCGCAATTTTTGGGCGCTCCGAAGGTCAAAACTTCGAAGCGTACGGCGTTCAGTGACCGTTGGGACGTCCCGGCTCGTCGGCCTCGTCCGCGACGACCACCGGCCGGAGCCGGGCCCACAGCAGGAACAACGCAGCCACCACGACCATGCCGATACCGGCGTACAGGTTGATGTTGAGACCGTCGGACTTCTCGAGCTGCGCGTCGCTGGGGCCGATGAGGCCGGCGATCAGCAGCACGATGCCGTAGATGCCGATCAGCAGCGCGATGAAGTTGCGGATGTCGAAGGCGCCCGCCTTGTGGGGAGCCTCGGTCTTGTTCTCGGTGCCGCTCATGTCCGGGACTCCTTACCAGAAGACGATGTTGAGGATGACGACCAGGACGAGCCCGACGGCAGCGAGCTGCGTGGGCTTCTGGTACCAGGACACGACACCCTGGTTGGCGTCGTGGAAGTCCTTCTTCGGCGTCAGGGAGTAGACCAGCCCCTTCAGCTCGGAGTCCGGCCTCGGTCGGGTGACCAGGCTGACCAGCACGCTGACCAGGATGTCGACCACGAAGGCCGCGCCCGCCGCGACGAAGCTGGCGCCCTGACCCTTGAGGCCGATCGCGCCGACGGACATCGGGCCGAGGGCGTCCTGGCTGAGCACGCCCACGAGGATGGCCGCGAGAGTGCCGCTGACCAGCCCGGTCCAGCCGGCCGTCGGGGTCATCCGCTTCCAGAACATACCGAGGATGAAGGTCGCGAAGAGGGGTGCGTTGAAGAACCCGAACAGGGTCTGGAGGTAGTCCATGATGTTCGAGTAGTTCGACGCGAAGAACGCGGTCCCGATCGCGATCAGGGTCGCCGCCACCGTCGCGATCCGGCCGACCCGGGTGTAGTACTCGTCCGGCTCGTCCTTCTTGAAGTAGGTCTGCCACAGGTCGTAGGAGAACACGGTGTTGAAGGCCGAGATGTTGGCGGCCATGCCGGCCATGAACGAGGCGAGCAGACCCGCAATGGCGACGCCCAGCATGCCGTTGGGCAGCAGGTCGCGCATCAGGTAGAGGATCGAGTTGTTGTAGTCCGGCGTGCCCCCCGACGGCGGGTTCACCAGCTCACCGACCAGGACACCCGCGATCATGCCGGGGAAGATCACGATGAAGGGGATGAACATCTTCGGGAACGCACCGATGATCGGCGAGCGCTGCGCGGCCGAGATCGAGCTCGAGGCCATCGCCCGCTGCACCTCGACGAAGTTCGTCGTCCAGTAGCCGAAGGACAGCACGAAGCCCAGTCCGAACACGAGGCCGATCACCGACAGGACCGGGTTGTCGATGCCGGTGAGGTTCGTGCCCGGCCAGGAGTTCAGCCGGTCCGCGGCATCCGGGAGCTGGCCGATCCGGTCCTTGAGGCCGCCGTACCCGCCGACCTTGTGCAGGCCGACGAGGGTCAGCGGCGTGAGGGCGGCGACGATCACGAAGAACTGCAGCACCTCGTTGTAGATCGCGGCCGACAGCCCGCCGAGCGCCGTGTAGGTCAGCACCACCGCGGCGGCGATCATCAGCGAGACCCACAGCGGCCAGCCGAGCAGCACCTCCACGATCTTGGCCAGCAGGTAGAGGTTGATGCCCGCGATCAGCAGCTGGGCGACCGCGAAGCTGATCGCGTTGACCAGGTGGGCGGTCGGGCCGAAGCGGCGGTTCATGAACTCGGGGACCGAGCGGACCTTGGAGCCGTAGTAGAACGGCATCATCACCACGCCGAGGAACAGCATCGCCGGCACGGCGCCGATCCAGAAGTAGTGCACGCTCGGGATGCCGAAGTTCGCACCGTTGGCCGACATGCCGATGATCTCGACGGCACCGAGGTTCGCGGAGATGAACGCGAGACCGGTGACCCAGGCGGGCAGAGAGCGCCCCGAGAGGAAGAAGTCGATGCTGCTCGAGACCGACCGTTTGGCCATGATCCCGATGCCCAGCACGAACACGAAGTACGTCGCGATCAGCAGGTAGTCGACCCAGTTGGCGTCGAGCCGCAGCTGCGCATCCGCCGCGAGAATCATCCCGTCTCCTTCGTTCCCGGACTGAGCCGTCCCGCACGTTACTCCCCCGTACGTGCACAACCCACGCATGTTCGGCGCATGTCGTCCGCGGCCGGTCCCGGACGACCGGGCGGATAAGGTCGGGCTGCGGCGGCGGAGCCCGTCGACGACCACGAAAGGGCCACTCTCATGACCGTTCTGGACCTGTTCCGCCTCGACGGCAAGGTCGCGATCGTCACCGGAGCCTCGTCCGGGCTCGGCGTCGCGTTCGCACAGGCGCTGGCCGAGGCGGGGGCCGACGTGGTGCTCGGGGCCCGGCGCGTCGACCGGCTCGAGGAGACCAAGGTCCTGGTCGAGGCGGCGGGCCGACGCGCACTCGCGGTGCAGACCGACGTGGCCGATCCGGACGCCTGCCAGGCCCTCGTCGACGCCGCGATGGAGACGTTCGGCCGCGTCGACGTGCTTGTGAACAACGCTGGCATCGGCACCGCCGTGCCCGCGACCCGGGAGACACCCGAGCAGTTCCGGCAGGTCGTCGACGTGAACCTCAACGGCTGCTACTGGATGGCGCAGGCCTGCGGCCGGGTGATGCAGCCTGGCAGCAGCATCGTGAACATCAGCAGCGTCCTGGGCCTGACGACGGGTGGGCTGCCCCAGGCGGCGTACTCCGCGACCAAGGCCGCGCTGATCGGGCTGACCCGCGACCTGGCGTCGCAGTGGACCGGTCGCAAGGGCATCCGCGTCAACGCCCTGGCCCCGGGCTTCTTCGCCTCGGAGATGACCGACACCTACCCCGAGGGCTACCTCGACCAGGCGATGGCTCGCGTGCCGGCCGGCCGCAAGGGTGCGGGCGAGGAGCTCGCGGCCGCAATGGTGTTCCTGGCCAGCGACGCCGGCGGCTACGTCACCGGGCAGACGCTCGCCGTCGACGGTGGGATGACCATCACCTGACGCTCAGGCGCACCTTGGGAATCGGTGGGAGACTGGCGCCATGAGCAGCCAGCAGAACATCCGCACCCTCAAGTCCGGGCTCACGTTGGAGTTCCCGCAGTCCTTGGGGGTCTACGACAAGTACGAGCAGGCCCAGAAGTCGGTCGACTTCCTCTCCGACCACGAGTTCCCGGTGGAGAACTGCATGATCGTGGGGACAGAGCTCAAGCAGGTCGAGCGGGTCACCGGCCGGCTCACCACCGGACGCGTGGCTCTCGGCGGCCTGCTGTCCGGGGTCTGGATGGGTCTGTTCATCGGCCTGATCTTCTCGTTCTTCGGCACCGGCGGCGCGCTGGCGATCATTCTCGCGACGGTCGCGTTCGGTGCGCTGTTCGGCGTCATCTGGGCGCTCGTGGGGTACGCCGCCACCCGCGGCCAGCGCGACTTCAGCTCGGTGAGCCGGATCGTCGCGACGCGCTACGAGGTGCTTGTCGAGCACAAGCACGCCGCCGCGGGCCGGGAGCTGCTGGCGCAGCTGCCGGGCCACACGACGTCGCAGCAGACCTTCTAACACCGGTTCGCACGAAGCGGATGCCGCGTCCGGGCCATTGCCACCCCTCCCCCGCGTGGAGCAGAATCGCTCGTACCGCCTGGAGGAGGTGGAA
This sequence comes from Nocardioidaceae bacterium, assembly GCA_039915665.1. GTDB lineage: Bacteria > Actinomycetota > Actinomycetes > Propionibacteriales > Nocardioidaceae > Nocardioides_B. The sequence goes on along the minus strand of JBDSMW010000097.1, from coordinate 39,887 downwards.
CTCGTGGCGGACGAGCAAGGAATCGCACCGGAGGACGACGGGGGCGGTGCCGTGCGGCGTCTGACCCGCGACCTCGCCGACGTGCGCGAACAGTTCGCCGCCACCTCCGAGATCCTGACCGCGCTCGGCCGGGCCGGGGCGGACCCGAGCGCCATCCTCGACACCATCGTCGAGCGCGCCGCGTCCCTGTGCGGCGCCGACGCCGCCCAGCTCTACCTCCTGGAGGAAGACGGCACCTTCCACATCTCCAGGGTGTCAGGGGCGGCGCTCGAGGAGTACGTCCGCTACTGGGCGGAACACCCGTCCACGATGAGCCGGGGCCGGGCCTCCCTGGTCGGCCGGGTGGCCCTTGACCGCACGATCCAGCAGATCGAGGACGTACTCGACGACCCGGAGTATGGCCGGCAGGACCTCCAGCAGGTGGCCGGCTTCCGCACCTTGATGTCGGCACCGATGATCGTTGACGACGAGGCGGTCGGCGTGCTGGCGGTGTGGCGCACGATCGTCTCCCCCTTCGACGAGCGGGCCGTGGAGCTGCTTGGAGTCTTCGCGGCGCAGGCCGCGATCGTGGTCGAGAACGTCGGTCTGGTGCGGGCCCTGGAGTCACGCAGCGCCGAGCTGGCCATCAAGGTCCAGCAGCTGGAGGCGTTGCGTGAGGTCGGCGAGGCGGTCAGCTCCAGCCTGGACCTGCAGGAGGTCCTCGAGCAGATCGTGGCCAACGCGGTGCGGCTGACCGGGACCGACGGCGGGTCCATCATGGAGTACAACCCGGACGACGACTGCTTCGAGGTCGCGTCCGCGTTCGGCAGCAGCGACAGCCTGCTGGAGCGGCTGCGGGCGATCACCATCCGCCGAGAGTCCACGCTCGTGGGCCGGGCGGCCCTGGACCGGCGTCCCCTCGAGGTGGCGGACCTCGGTGAGGAACGGTTGGACCCCCACCTCCAGGCCTTGTACGACGACGGGTGGCGCTCGGTCCTCGCGGTGCCGATGTCGCGGCAGGACCAGATGGTCGGCGCTCTGGTCATCCGCCGCAAGACGCCCGGCACCTTCTCGCCGGAGACCCTGGAGCTGCTGGAGACCTTCGCCAGCCAGTCGGCCCTGGCCATCGTGAACGCCCGGCTCTTCCGCGAGCTGGAGGTGCGCTCGTCCGAGCTGGCCGTGGTGAGCCGGCACAAGTCCGAGTTCCTGGCCAGCATGTCGCACGAGCTGCGCACCCCGCTCAACGCGGTGATCGGCTTCTCGGAGGTGCTGATCGACCGGATGTTCGGCGATCTCAACGACCGTCAAGAGGAGTACCTCCAGGACATCCGCAGCTCGGGCCTGCACCTCCTCGAGCTGCTCAACGAGATCCTCGACCTGTCCAAGGTGGAGGCCGGGCGGATGCAGCTGGAGCCCACCGTGTTCCGCGTCCGCGACGCCCTCGAGTACTCCCTGTCGCTCGTGCGGGAGCGGGCCGTCCAGCACGACATCGGCCTGCTCCTGGTCGTCGGCCCCACGGTGGGAAACTTGTTCGCTGACCCGTTGCGCTTCAAGCAGGTGGTGCTCAACCTGCTGAGCAACGCGGTAAAGTTCACGCCGGACCACGGCCGGGTGACGCTGGCCGCGTCGGTCGAGACCGACGGTCTGCACGTCACCGTGACGGACACCGGCATCGGCGTCCCCCAGGAGGACCGGGAGCGCATCTTCGAGTCCTTCCAGCAGGGCGGACGGGGCACAACCCGTGAGGAGGGCACCGGGCTCGGACTCACGTTGACCAGGCGGATCGTCGAGCTCTTCGGCGGGCGGCTGTGGCTCGACACGACGGTCGGGGCCGGCAGCACCTTCGGCTTCTCGCTGCCGCTGGAGCACGATGGCTCCACCGCGGCCGAGCCGCTCGGCGGCCCGGGGACGCCACGCGTGCTGCTGGTCGACGACGACCGCGCCTCCCTCGACCTGGTCACCGCCTACCTCGATGGCACCGGCGTCGACGTCGTGCGGGCCCGCGACGGCGAGGAGGCCCTGGTGCTGGCCCGCCGGATCGTGCCTGCGGTCGTCGTGCTCGACATCCGGCTGCCGAAGGTCGACGGGTGGGAGGTGTTGCGCGAGCTGAAGGCGGACCCGGCCACCACGGACGTGCCGGTCGTCGTGGTGTCGATCGTGGACGAGCCGGCCCGGGGCCGCGACCTCGGTGCGTCGGCCTACCTGACCAAGCCGGTCCGGCGCGAGAGCCTGCTCGCGGCTCTGCGGACCGTCGGGCTCCCCCTGCGACCCGCACCGGCACGGCCGGTGCGTGCGAGGTCGGCGCCATGACCGGCCACCCGACGATCCTCGTGATCGAGGACAACGCCCTCAACCTCAAGCTGGTCCGGGACGTGTTGAGTCACGCGGGCTACCGCGTGGTCGAGGCCAGGACCGGGGAGGACGGGGTGCGCCTGGCCGGTGAGGAGCACCCCGACCTCGTACTGATGGACCTCCAGCTCCCCGGCATCGACGGGTCAGAGGCCCTACGCCGGCTGCGTCAGTCCGGGCAGTCGTCGGTCCCCGTCGTGGCGGTGACGGCCTTCGCGATGCCCGAGGACCGCGCGCGGGCGCTCAGCGATGGGTTCGACGCCTACCTGGAGAAGCCGCTCAGCGTCCGTGTGCTGCCCCGCCAGGTCGCGCGGCTGCTCGCCGGGGAGGGGCCGGATGCCGACTGACGTCACGGTCCTCGCGGTCGACGACCAGCCCGCGAACCTCCGACTGCTCGACGCGGTCCTCACCCCGCGTGGGGTCACCGTCCACCGCGCGAGCGGCGGGGAGGAGGCGCTCGCTCTCCTGGCCCAGCACGACGTCGACGTGGTGCTGCTCGACATCGTGATGCCGGGGATGGACGGCTACGAGGTGTGCCGGCGGATCCGCAAGGACGATCGCACCGCCTTCCTGCCCGTCGTGATGATCACCGCCAGCGGCTCGCAGGAACGGCTCTCGGCCCTGGAGTGCGGAGCGGACGACTTCGTTCAGAAGCCGTTCGACCAGGCCGAGCTGGTGGCCCGGGTGACGTCCCTGTCGCGGGTCAAGCGCTCCCACGACACGATCCGGGACCAGGCCCAGGAGCTGGCCCGATGGAACGACGAGCTGGAGGCGCGGGTCCGGAGGCAGGTGGGCGAGCTCGAACGTCTCGGCCGGCTCCGCCGCTTCCTGTCACCCCAGCTGGCCGACCTGGTCATCGCCTCCGAGGGCGAGGCCCTTCTGGAGAGCCACCGACGGGAGATCGCCGTGCTGTTCTTCGACCTGCGCGGGTTCACGTCGTTCGCGGAGACCAGCGAGCCCGAGGAGGTGATGGCCGTCCTCGCCGAGTTCCACGCGGTGCTCGGCCGGCTCGTGCACGCCTACGACGGCACGCTCGAGCGGTTCACCGGTGATGGCGTGATGGTGTTCTTCAACGACCCGTTGCCGTGTGAGGACCCGGCGGGCAGCGCCGTGCGACTGGCGCTGGAGGTGCGCGAGGAGGTGCGCGCCGCGGCCGACCGGTGGAACGACCTCGGCCACGACCTCGCCCTGGGCACGGGGATCGCCCAGGGGTTCGCGACCCTCGGACGGATCGGCTTCGAGGGCCGCTTCGACTACGCCGCGATCGGCAGTGTCACCAACCTCGCCGCCCGGTTGTGCGCCGAGGCCGCGCCGTGGCAGGTGCTGGTCAGCCGACGCGTCCAGGCGGCCGTGGAGGACCGGGTCGTCGTCGTCCTGGTCGGGGACCTCCAGCCGCGAGGGTTCAGCCGACCCGTGCGCGTGTACGACGTCCAGCCGCTCCACGAGGAAGAGGTGAGCCATGACCACGCACAGCTCCACCCCGGTGCTGCCGACGCAGCGCAGGACCCTGGCCGAGCTCGACGAGAATGAGCGGTACCTCCGCTTCGACGAGCTCCAGTCCCGGATGCCCCAGGTCTGGGAGAGAATGCGGCTCGACCTCGATGACGAGTGTGTCGTGGTCGTCCCGTCCCTCAGCCTGGCCCGGTCGACGGCGTCGAGCAGCGCCCTCGTGCAGGCTATGGAGGAACGAGCGCTGTTCCTCCTGCTGCTGCTCCGGCAGCCGCGGCTGCGGCTGGTCTACGTCACGTCGCTGCCGGTCCCCGAGGCGGTCGTGCAGTACTACCTCGGCCTGCTGCCGGGGGTGATCCCGTCGCACGCCCGCGCCCGTCTGCATCTGATCGCGGTGGGTGACGGCTCCGTGCAGCCCCTCAGCGCCAAGCTATTGGCCCGGCCACGACTGCTACGCCACGTCCGCGCGTTGGTGCCCAACCCCGAGCGCGCCCACCTGATCGCCTACAACACCACCCGTTTGGAGCGCGACGTCGCCGTCAGCCTCGGCATCCCGCTCTACGGCTCGGACCCCCGGTTCGAGCCGCTCGGCACAAAGACGGGGTGTCGCCGGATGTTCGAGGAGCTCGGGGTGCCCTGCCCGCAGGGCGCCGAGGATCTGCACTCGGTGCCGGACCTGGTGCGGGCTCTGGGGGTCATGCGGGCTGCTCGTCCGGCGATGGCCCAGGCGATCGTCAAGCTCAACGACGGCGTGTCCGGTGCCGGCAACGCGATCGTCCGCCTGACTGAGCTGCCCACGCCCGGCGGTCCCGCGGAGGCCGGGGCGGTCGAGGCACGAGTGCGCACGCTCGACCCCGAAGACGCGAGCCTCACCCCCGAGAGCTACCTGGCCGCGTTCGCCGCCGACGGCGGGATCGTCGAGGAGCGCATCCTCGGGGAGGAGATCACCAGCCCGAGCGTACAGCTGCGGGTGCTGCCCGACGGGACGCTGGAGCTGCTTTCCACCCACGACCAGCTGCTTGGCGGCCCGAGCGGGCAGAGCTACCTGGGCTGTTCCTTCCCCGCCGACCCGGGCTACTCCCGGCTGATCGTGCCTCCGGCCATGGCGATCGGGCGACACCTGGCCGAGCAGGGGGTGATCGGTCGCTTCGCCGTGGATTTCGTGGTCGTCCGTGACCTCACGGGTGCGTGGACGCCGTACGCCATTGAGCTCAACCTGCGCAAGGGCGGCACGACGCACCCGTTCCTGACGCTGCAGTTCCTCACCGACGGCCGGTACGACGGGGACCGCGGGCTGTTCCTCACGCCGGACGGACGGTCCAAGCACCTGGTGGCGACCGACCACCTCGAGCACCCGGCGCTGCGCGCCCTGACCGCGGAGGACCTCTTCGACCTGGTGGCCGACCACGGGCTGCACTTCGACCACGCTCGAGCGACCGGGGTGGTGTTCCACATGTTCAGCGCATTGACCGAGGAGGGCCGGCTGGGCCTGACGGCTGTCGCGGACACAGCGGAGGCCGCTCGCGCGATGTTCGACCGCGCAAGCGACCTCGTGGTGCAGGAGGGGCACCGGGCTCTCGCCCAGGCACCCCTCGTGTAGACGTGCTCAGCTGCCGGTCGTCGCCTCGGCCAGCTTGCCGAGCGAAGTCTCGAGCTCGTGCTCGCTGACCAGCGGGAACGAGATCTTCGAGAGCAGGTCCGGGTCGGTCACCTTGCTCCAGTCGTAGGTCAACGACACGAGTGTGCTGCCGGACCCCTCGGAGCGCAGCTCCCAGAGCCACTCCCAGCCGGGGGGCTCGCTGCCGGCCGGCGCGGTCCTCCATCCGATCATCTTGTCGGGGTCGAAGGCGCTGACGAAGTTGTCGGTCTTGTAGTCCCCGCCCATGTGCGGCCCGGTCATGTTGACCGTGAACTTCTGACCGACCTTCTCGAGCCGGTCGCCCTTCTCCAGGCCCTGGATGAAGCCCGAGCCGTCGAGCTCGGTGTGCCGGTGCGGGTTGGACAGGACGTCGAAGATCTCCTTGGCGGACGAGGGGATCTCGCGCTGGACAGTGATCGATCCGTTGTTCGACATACCTGACCGCTACCCGATAGGGGCGGAGCTACACCTCGGGAGACGCGAAAGGCCGGCTCCCGAAGGAACCGGCCCTTGTGTCGGTGGAGCTGAGGGGATTCGAACCCCTGACCCCCTCCATGCCATGGAGGTGCGCTACCAGCTGCGCCACAGCCCCGCCACCCCGACGAACTCCAGGGCAACTCGGGAATCTTAGCCAACGTGCTCCGCGGATGCGAAATCGGGTCAGAGGTCCGTGAGCCCGCCACCCGACGGCCCCGCCTGCCGGTTGTAGGCCACCAGACGGACCCGACCGCCAGGCTCGACCTCCGTGAGCACCGCCCAGCCGCAGTTCTCCAGGCCCTGGAACGTGGTGCTCAGCTGCTCCGGCCAGCCCAGCAGCCCAGCCAGCCCTACCTTGAGCGAGGCACCGTGCGTGACGACCACGCCGGCCTCCCCCGGTGCCAGCGCGGCGAAGCACTCGAGCAGCGCCGGCAGCAGCCGTTCCGCGACGTCGACGGTGCTCTCCGCGCCCTCGAGCTGCGGCATGCCGTGGCCCGCCGACCAGGTGGCCGCGGCGTCGGGGAACGCCTCGAAGAACTCCGGCATGGTCAGACCCTGCCTGGCGCCGACGTCGAACTCGCGCAGCCGCGGGTCCTCCTTGGCCGAGAGCCCGGTCGCCTCCTCGACGTACGCACACGTCTGCCGGGCCCGCGCGAGGTCCGAGGTCCACAGGGCGGCCGGCTCCAGCGCCGCCATGTACGGCGCGACGGTGGAGGCCTGTGCGTGCCCGACCTCGTCGAGCTCGACGTCCGCGTGTCCCTGGGCGCGACCGACCTCGTTCCAGGCGGTGCGACCGTGCCTGAGCAGGACCAGCGTGCGTGCTCCGGTCACTGTCCCCGGCCGGAGGTGACCGTGTCGGGCAGCGTGATCAGCGGGCAGTCGCGCCAGAGCCGCTCGAGGGCGTAGAAGGACCGCTCCTCCTCGTGCTGGACGTGCACGACGATGTCGGCGTAGTCGATGAGCACCCAGCGGCCGTCGCGCTCCCCCTCGCGGCGCACCGGCTTGGCGCCGATCTCTCGCAGGGCGTCCTCGATGGCGTCGACGATGGACTTCACCTGGCGGTCGTTGGAGGCGGACGCGAGCAGGAACGCGTCGGTGATGACGAGCTGCTCGGAGACGTCGAAGGCCACGATGTTCTCGGCCTGCTTGTCCGAGGCAGCCTGGGCGGCGGTGCGCACGAGCTCGAGGGCCCGGTCGGTAGCGGTCATGCTGCGCTGCTCATGCGGGTGGTCCTAGCTTCGAGGTGGGCTTGTCGGGGGCGTAGAGGGCGTACTTGGTGATGTACTGAACGACCCCGTCGGGCACGAGGTACCACACCGGATCGCCCTTCATGCGGCGCTTGCGGCAGTCGGTGGACGAGATGGCCAGGGCCGGGATCTCCAGCAGCGTCACCTTGTCCGCGGGCATCCCGGTGATGGTGCTGCTGTCGACGGCGAAGCCGGGTCGGGTGCAGCCCACGAAGTGCGCAAGGTCGAAGAGGTCCTCGGCGTCGCGCCAGGTGAAGATGTCGCCGAGCGCGTCCGCGCCGGTGATGAAGTAGAGCTCCGCGTCGGGGAGCTCCCGGCGCAGGTCCCGCAGGGTGTCGATGGTGTACGTCGGACCGTCGCGGTCGATGTCCACCCGGGAGACCCAGAAGCGTGGGTTCGAAGCGGTGGCGATGACCGTCATCAGGTAGCGGTCCTCGGCCGGCGACACCTCGCGGGACTCCTTCTGCCACGGCTGGCCGGTCGGCACGAAGACGACCCCGTCGAGGTCGAAGAAGGACTGGACCTCGCTGGCCGCCACGAGGTGCCCGTGGTGGATCGGGTCGAAGGTGCCGCCCATGACCCCGACCCTGCGACGGGCCCCGGTCGCGGGGGCGCTGCCGTCACTCACGCGTCGTCGTCATCGTCGAGGTCAGGAGTGGTCGCGGCCGCCGCCGAAGGCCAGCAGGCCGCCCAGCAGCACCAGCAGCAGCACGAACACGCCGGCGCCGACGATCCACGGGTTGATGCCGCCGGTGGCATCGGCGGCGGCGAGGGAGAGCAGGGGCGTGATCGACATGGGCCGCACTCTATCGTGCTCTAGCGGGGCGGGATCGGCAGCCCGATGCGCCCGAGCCGCACCAGCGAGACGCTCTTCATGACCAGCAGGGCGGTCGCGATCGCGGCTCCCAGCCACACCCATCCGGTGACCAGCAGAAGCACCGCGAATAAGGAGGAGTTGACCGCCTTGCCGGGCTTGGACCAGTTCCACAGCCACAGCGGGCGGTCGATCACGTAGAAGTAGTTGGGGCTGCGCACCGGCCAGGCCAGAAAGGCCAGGGACAGGAAGCAGTCCACCACCATGAACTCGGCGAGGTAGATGAACACCGGGATCGCGAAGTCCGGCTTGAGCCACACGAGCCCGAGGTAGAACGCGGCCGCGCAGAACCGGTCGGACAGGATGTCGAGCACCGCACCGATCCGGGTCTCGCAACCCCGGATTCGCGCGACGAAGCCGTCGAGGCTGTCCCCGGCCCAGTAGACGACGAGCGCCACGACCAGCAGCGTCAGGCTGGACTGCTGGGCGGCCAGCCCCGCGAGCACGACCGAAGCGATGGTCCGGACGGCCGTGATGACGGTGGCCGACGTGCCGACGCGTTCCTGCTCGGGATGGGTCCAGACGTCCAGGGTGCCGGCGTCGACGGGTGCTGCGGTGGTCATGGGCGTCAGCCTAGGCCGTGCCCACGCCGCCCTTGAACAGCGCGGCCGACACGGGGCTCGGGAAGCGCACCGTGAACCGGGTGTCCCCCAGCATCCCGACGAGGTCCTCGGCCCGCCGCTCCACCTCGGCCCGTCGCCGGGCCGGCACGTCGACGAGCCAGCGGGTCCGGATCCCGCCGTCGGCGGCCTGCACCCAGCCGCCCACGACCTGGCCGTCGACCCAGATCGTGGGGCCGGCGTTGCCCATCCGGTCGAAGGTGTCGGCGGAGGCGTCGGGGAGGTACCACCCGCGCTGCTTCCAGCCCATCGTCGTCGGGTCCAGCCCGGGCAGCAGGGCGACCCATGGCCCGGCCGGCTCCGGGGCGTCCTCGTCGCCGGGGGCGACCCAGGCCGGTCCGGTGTCGACCGCGACCTCGACCGCACCGGCGTCGACCAGGGCGTGCTGGGTGGTGGCGACGGTCCAGCCCATCCACCACCGCAGGTCGGTCGACGTGGCGGGCCCGAAGGCGCGCAGCCACCGCAGCGCGAGGTCGCCGGCCGCCTCCCGCTCGGTGACCTCGCCGAGGCCGCCCGGGAGCCAGCCGTCCATCGCGGCGTACGTGTAGGCGCCGTTGATCCAGGTCCCTGTGGGCTTGGTGCGCACGATCTCGCCCTCGAAGCCGAGGCACAGCAACACCCGGGTGTGGGCGGAGACGCTGGCCGAGTGTCTCTTCCCGGGTGCCATCACGATCTTGTGCGTCAGCGCAGGCACCTGGAGACCGAGCGAGCGCGCGGTGAGCGGGCCGTGCTCGTGCAGGGCGGCGAGCACCTGGCCCCGGGCGTCGGCGAGCCAGGCGTCGGCGTCGGCGATGCCGTTCTCCGACAGCAGCTTCGCGGTCCGGCGGTGCTCCGGCCCGACGAGCTTGCGGGTGGCGGCTGCGTGCATCAGGCGTACGACGTCGGGCGTGCCGACCCAGAGCGTGCGGCGCATTGCGTGGTGCCGGATCACCGCGCGGTCGACGTACAACGCCCGTTCGACCGCGTCGATGCCCGGGTGTCGCATCCGCAGCAGGGCCGAGAGGTAGACCGTCACGGGGTCGGTCGAGTGCAGCGCGACGACGCCGTCGGCGATCGACGCGACGTCGTCGGTGCGGAGCTCGGGGAGCAGCCGGTGCCGCCGGGCGAGCCGGTCGCGCCGTTCCTCGACCGGGATGAAGCGGGCGCTCAACGAACCTGGCCGTCGCCGGTGACGACGTACTTCGTCGAGGTCATCTCGGGGAGTCCCATCGGCCCGCGCGCGTGCAGCTTCTGGGTGGAGATGCCGATCTCCGCACCGAACCCGAACTCGCCGCCGTCGGTGAAGCGCGTCGAGGCGTTGACGACCACGGCGGCCGCGTCGACCGCAGCCGTGAACCGCCGGGCCGCGGCCTGCGACCCGGTCACGATCGCCTCGGTGTGCCCCGAGGAGTAGGTGCGGATGTGCCGGACCGCCGCCTCCAGATCGGGTACGACGGACGCGGAGATGTCCAGAGACAGGAACTCCCGTGCGTGGTCCTCCTCCGTCACCGGCACCACCCCGTCCTGGGCCGCGAACGTCGCGTCGCCGTGCACGGTGACGCCGGCGTTCTGGAGGGCCGCCACGACCAGCGGCACGAACACGTCCGCGACGTCGGCGTGCACCAGCAGGGCCTCGGCGGCGTTGCACACCGAGGGCCGGTGGGTCTTGGCGTTCAAGACGATGGCCAGCGCCTGGTCGAGGTCGGCGTCGCGGTCGACGTAGACGTGGCAGTTGCCGACCCCGGTCTCGATGACCGGCACGGTGGACTCCTCGACGACCGAGCGGATCAGCCCCGCCCCACCGCGCGGGATGAGCACGTCGACCAGCCCCCGGGCCCGCATCAGCGCCTTGGCGGACTCGTGGCCCTCCCCCGGCACCAGCTGCACCACGTCGGCCGGGAGCCCGGCGGAGGCCGCCGCCTCGCGCAGCACCTCGACGATCGCCTCGTTGGACCTCCGCGCACTGGAGGAGCCCCGCAGCAGCACGGCGTTGCCGCTCTTGAGGCAGATGCCGGCCGCGTCCGCGGTCACGTTGGGCCGCGCCTCGTAGATGATCCCGACCACGCCGAACGGCACCCGCACCTGACGCAGCTCGAGGCCGTTGGCCAGCGTCGAGCCCCGCACGACCTCACCGACCGGGTCGGGCAGGGCCGCGACGTCGCGGAGGCCGTCGGCCATCGCGGAGACCCGGCCGGCATCGAGCCGCAGCCGGTCGAGCAGGGCCTCGGGCGTGCCGCTCCGGCGGGCCGTCTCGACGTCCTCGCCGTTGGCGGCCAGCACGGTGTCGGTCGCGGCCACCAGTGCGTCGGCCATCGCGGCCAGGGCGGCGTCCTTGGTCGCCCGGGTGGCCAGGGCCAGCTCGTGGGCGGCCTCCCGTGCGCGCGCCGCCACCGCCTCGAAGCTCATGAGGGGAAGCCTAGGCGTGCTAACCCTCAGAACGGGAGCGGTGTCACGTCGTGGAGGTCCACGATCGCGGTGTACTCCATGCCGCGGGACAGGAAGACCGCCCGCTCGAGGACCTCGAGGCCGACAACCTCCCAGCGAGGCAGTCCGGCCGACTCGCGGTGCTCGTTCCAGACCCGCAGCGCGAGCGACGAGGCGTCGAGGAGGCTCTCGGCCTCTTCCCAGTACTGGATCTCGGCCCGCCCGCCGGCGTACTTCAACGAGTGCAGGAACGGCCGCTGGTCACTGAGCCGCCGCAGCGCGTTGCGCACGATCAGCGGTTCGACGATGTCGCCCGCGACGGTCACCGTCACGTGCCACAGCCGGCACAGCTCGCTCAACGACGTTCACCCCTCGCAGGTCCCGATCCCCGTCACCACCGACCAGCCCGACCCGCTTGTGCCGTTGGCACAGTCACCGGGAGGAACTGCGCTCAGTCTGACGCGGTTCGGGGCCCGTGTCGGCGGATTCCCCGAATTCGCCCCGGGGGTCAGCCTCAGGGCCGCGGGAGCAGGACCAGGTCGTCGCGGTGCACGACCTCCCGCTCGTAGGACGCACCCAGCTCCCGGGCCAGGTCGTGCGTGGAGCGCCCGAGCAGGGCCGGCAGCTCGTCGGCGTCGTAGTTGACCAGGCCCCGCGCGACGGGCGTGCCGTCGGGGTCGACCAGGTCGACCGGGTCGCCGCCGACGAACGTGCCGGTGACCCGGGTGATGCCCGCGGGCAGCAGGGACGCGCGCCGCTCGGTGACCGCGCGCACCGCCCCGGCGTCCAGGAAGACCTGGCCCTGCGGCTCGGTGGCGTGCGCGAGCCAGAGCAACCGCGTGGGGCGCCGACGGCCGGTGGGGTGGAACATCGTGCCGACCTGCTCACCCGCGAGCGCCTGCGCGGCCTGCGCGGCCGACGTGAGCACGACGGGAATGCCGGCTCCGGTGGCGATCCTGGCCGCCTCGACCTTGGTCTGCATCCCGCCGGTGCCGACGCCCGTCGACCCCGTCCGCCCGATGTGTACGGCGTCCAGGTCGGCCTCGGACGTCACGTCGGACAGCATCGTCGTGCCGGGACGGGAGGGGTTGCCGTCGTACAGCCCGTCGACGTCGGAGAGCAGCAGCAGGAGGTCGGCGTGCACCAGGTGCGCGACGAGCGCCGCCAGCCGGTCGTTGTCGCCGAACCGGATCTCGGACGTGGCCACGGTGTCGTTCTCGTTGACGACCGGGAGAACGCCGAGCTCGAGCAGCCGCGCGAACGTTCGGTAGGCGTTGCGGTAGTGGCTGCGTCGCGTCACGTCGTCGACGGTGAGCAGCACCTGACCGGCGACGATGTCGTGCCGGGCGAACTCCTCGTTGTAGCGGCGCACCAGCAGTCCCTGCCCGACGGACGCGGCGGCCTGCTGGGTGGCGAGGTCACCGGGTCGGCGCGACAACGCAAGCGGAGCCAGCCCGGCGGCGATCGCGCCGGACGAGACCAGCACCACCTCGGCGCCGCGGGCCCGCACGCCGGCCAGCGCGTCGACCAGCGCGCGGACGTGCACCGGGTCGATGCCGCCGCCGGCGGTCGTGAGCGAGCTCGAGCCGACCTTGACCACGACACGCGTGGCTCCGGCGACCGGCTCGCGCACGGTCACTCCTGGTCCTGGTCCTCGCCCTGGACCTCGGCGTCGCCGTGGTCCGGGTCGTCCTCGGTCCAGCCCCAGTCGGGGTCGTTGCGCTGCACGACGGTGTCGTCGGGGTCGACCACACCGAGGCGGCGGGCGACGTCGGCCCGGGTCTCGTTCTCCGCCCGGCTCCCCATCGCGGCGTCGATCTCTCGGCGGCGCACGGCCGCAGGACGGTCCGTCTCCAGCCGGGCGTCCTCGCCGCGACGGCCGAGCAGCTCGGCGCCGGTGGTGACCATCGGCCGGAAGTCGAAGACCACGGCGTTCTCGGCCTCGCCGATGAGGACGGTGTCGCCCTCCTCCGCACCGAGCTTGAGCAGCTTGTCCTCGACACCGAGCCGGTTGAGGCGGTCGGCGAGGAAGCCGACGGCCTCGTCGTTGGTGAAGTCGGTCTGCCGCACCCAGCGCTCGGGCTTGGTGCCGCGCACCCGCCAGCCCTCGCCGGTCTGCTTGACGGTGAACTCCGGGCCGCTCGGGCCGCCGCCCGGGCGGATCACGATGCGGGTCGCCTCGACGACCGGCTTCTCGGCGCGGGCGCGGGCCACCACCGCGGCCATCGCGAAGGACAGCTCGCGCAGGCCCTCGTGGCTCGCGGCCGAGACCATCATCACCTCGAGGCCGCGGGCGGCGAAGTCCTCCTCGACGATGTCGGCGAGGTCGCGGCCGTCGGGCACGTCGACCTTGTTGAGCACCACCAGGCGGGGACGGTCCTCGAGACCGCCGTACGACGCCAGCTCGTGCTCGATGACGTCGAGGTCGGAGAGCGGGTCGCGGCCGGGCTCCATCGTCGCGGTGTCGATGACGTGCACGAGCGCGGCGCAGCGCTCGACGTGCCGCAGGAAGTCGTGGCCGAGGCCGCGGCCCTCGCTGGCGCCCTCGATGAGGCCGGGCACGTCGGCGACGGTGAACGTCGTGTCCCCGGCGGTGACGACGCCGAGGTTGGGGATGAGCGTCGTGAAGGGGTAGTCGGCGATCTTGGGCCGGGCCCTCGACAGCGCCGCGATGAGGCTGGACTTGCCGGCGCTCGGGAAGCCGACGAGGCCGATGTCGGCGACGACCTTGAGCTCGAGCGTCACCATCAGCTCGTCACCTGGCTCGCCGAGCAGCGCGAAGCCCGGGGCCTTGCGCTTGGAGGAGGCCAGCGCCGCGTTGCCGAGACCGCCGTGACCGCCCTCGGCGATCACCATCTCGGTGCCGGGGCCCACCAGGTCGGCGAGCACCGCGCCTTCGCGGTCGTTGACGACCGTTCCGTCGGGGACGGAGAGCACCAGGTCGTGGCCGTGCGCACCGTTGCGGTTGCTGCCGGCGCCGTGGCCACCGTTCTCGGCCTTGCGGTGCGGGCTGTGGTGGAAGTCGACCAGCGTGGTGACGTCGGGGTCGACACGCAGGATCACGCTGCCGCCCGGTCCCCCGTTGCCGCCGTCGGGCCCGCCCAGCGGCTTGAACTTCTCGCGGTGCACGGAGGCGACCCCGTTGCCACCGCTGCCCGCGGCGACATTGAGCGTCACCCGGTCGACGAACGTCGGAACGGCCATCGGTGTCTCCTCTCGTGCGTGCTGCGACTCTCGGGGTGGAACGGCGAAGGGACGCCCTGCCGTGTCAGCAGGGCGCCCCTTCGCGCTGTGTACCAGGTCCCGGCTGCGGTCAGTCGACCGTCGGGACGATGTTGATCACGCGGCGACCGCGCTTGGTGCCGAACTCGACGTTGCCGCCCACCAGGGCGAACAGCGTGTCGTCGCCGCCACGGCCGACGCCGGCGCCGGGGTGGAAGTGCGTGCCGCGCTGGCGGACGATGATCTCGCCGGCGTTGACGAGCTGGCCGCCGTAGCGCTTCACGCCGAGACGCTGGGAGTTCGAGTCGCGACCGTTCTTGGTCGAGGCTGCGCCCTTCTTGTGTGCCATGAGTTCAGTCCTTCGTGCTCAGCGTTGTCGGCAGGATGACCCGGAGGTCAGGCCTTGATGTCGGTGACCTTGACCTGGGTGTACTTCTGACGGTGACCCTGGCGCTTGCGGTAGCCGGTCTTGTTCTTGTACTTGAGGATCGTGATCTTCGGGCCCTTCGTGGCACCGAGGACCTCGACCGTCACGGCGGCCTTGGCCAGCTTGTCGGCGCCGGCGGTCACCTTCTCGCCGTCGACGAGCATGAGGACGGGCAGGGTGACCGAGTCACCTACCGGGTGGGCCACCTTGTCGATCTCGATGACGTCGCCGACCGCCACCTTCTGCTGCTGGCCGCCACTGCGCACGATCGCGTACACCACGGACTCACTCTCTTCGTCGGACTACTCGTCGGGTTGCGCGGCTCGGCTGGCTCACCCGGTCCTGCCGCGAGAAGCGGGAAGGAGGTGGCGCCGTACACGCACGACGGCGCACGGAGGCGCCGAAGGTCAAGTCTAGGAGATGGCAGCCCGGTGGGTCAAAACGGCGTCGGTACGCCGGCCCGGGCTGCCGCCGTCAGGACCTGGGACAGGGTCAGCGCTTGCGCGACCCCTTCTTCTTCACCGGGACGTGCACCCGGTCGGAACCGCCCTCGCCGAGCTCGTCGACGTCGACGTCCGCCCCGCCGGTGGTCCGGCCGGTGGTCCCGTCGGTGGCCCCTTCAGAGCCACCGTCGGCGGAGCCCCCGACGTCAGCGGCCGCGGCCCCTGCCGGCGGACCAGCGGGACGACGGGCCACGCGGCGACGCGAGGAGGTCACCAGGCGCGGTCCTACCGGGACCGGCTCGGGCTCCGTCGTGGCCATGGGCGCCGGCTCCGGCGCGCTCGCCGCGGGCACGGATGCCTGCTCCGGCTCGGCCTCGGGCACGACGACAGCCTCGGTGGCCGCGTCCGCAGCCGGCTCCGGAGCGGGCTCCGGGACCGGGGTCTCGGCGACCGGAGCGGACTCGGCGGATGCCTCGTCCTGCGGCGCCTCGTCCTCGGGGGCCTTGTGCTCGTGACGGGCCATCGCGGCGATGTCCTTGGGGGACGGCGAGGCCTTCGGGGTCGGTGCCCCACCGTTGCCGTTGCCACCGTTGCCACCGTTGCCACCGTTGCCGTTGCCGTCGTCGCTGCCGCCCCGGTTGCGGCCGCGGCGGCCGCGGCGCGGCTCCTCGTCCTGCTGCTTGCGGGGCTCGACCGGCTCGTGGGCGATGACCAGCCCGCGGCCCTGGCACTGCTCGCAGTTCTCGCTGAACGCCTCGACCAGGCCGGTGCCGATCCGCTTGCGGGTCATCTGGACCAGGCCGAGCGAGGTGACCTCGGCGACCTGGTGACGGGTGCGGTCCCGGCCCAGGCACTCGACCAGGCGACGGAGCACCAGGTCGCGGTTGCTCTCGAGCACCATGTCGATGAAGTCGATGACGATGATGCCGCCGATGTCTCGCAGGCGGAGCTGGCGGACCATCTCCTCGGCGGCCTCGAGGTTGTTCTTGGTGACCGTCTCCTCCAGGTTGCCCCCGGAGCCGGTGAACTTGCCGGTGTTGACGTCGACGACGGTCATCGCCTCGGTGCGGTCGATGATCAGCGAGCCACCCGAGGGCAGCCAGACCTTGCGGTCCAGGCCCTTCGCGATCTGCTCGTCGATGCGGTAGTCGGCGAACACGTCGTCGCCGGCGTAGCGCTCGAGGCGCCCGGCCAGGTCGGGGGCGACGTGCTCGACGTAGGAGTCGACCATGTCCCAGGCGTCGTCACCGGAGACCACGAGCTTGGCGAAGTCTTCGGTGAACAGGTCGCGGACGACCTTGAGGGTCAGGTCGGGCTCGCCGTACAGCAGCTGGGGCGCGGTGCCGTTGTCGGGCGCGCTCTCGATCTTGGCCTCGATGTCGGACCAGCGGGCGGTGAGCCGCTCGACGTCGCGGGTCAGCTCCTCCTCGGAGGCGCCCTCGGCGGCGGTGCGCACGATCACGCCCGCCTTGTCCGGGACCATCTCCTTGAGCAGCGTCTTGAGGCGGCTCCGCTCGGTGTCGGGCAGCTTGCGGGAGATGCCGCTGGTGGTGCCGTCGGGCACGTAGACCAGGAACCGGCCGGGCAGGCTGACCTGGCTGGTCAGCCGGGCGCCCTTGTGGCCGATCGGGTCCTTGCTGACCTGGACCAGGATCGGCTGGCCGGACTTCAGCACCTGCTCGATCTTGCGGGGACCGTTGCCCGCGCCGAGCGCGTCCCAGTTGACCTCGCCGGCGTACAGCACGGCGTTGCGGCCCTTGCCGATGTCGACGAAGGCGGCCTCCATCGAGGGCAGGACGTTCTGCACCCGGCCGAGGTAGACGTTCCCGATCAGGGAGGTCTGCGACTCGCGGGCGACGTAGTGCTCGACGAGGACCTTGTCCTCGAGGACGGCGATCTGGGTGAGGTCCTTGTTCTGACGGATCACCATCACCCGGTCGACGGCCTCGCGGCGGGCCAGGAACTCGGCCTCGCTCACGATCGGCGCACGACGGCGGCCGGCCTCGCGGCCCTCGCGGCGACGCTGCTTCTTCGCCTCGAGACGCGTGGAGCCCTGCAGGCTGGTGATCTCGTCCTCGGCGCTGCGCGGCTTGCGGACCCGGGTGACGGTCTTCTCCGGGTCGTCCCCGCCGCCGTCGCCCTCCTCGCCCGCGCGACGCCGACGACGCCGACGGCGGGTGCCGTTCCCGTCGCTGTCGTCGTCCTTTGCGTCGCCGCCACCGCGGTTCTGGCCGCCGTTGCCATTGGCGCGCTGGCCGCCACCCCCGTTGCCGCCCTGGTTGCCACCCTGGTTGCCTCGGCCTCGGCCGCCGCCGCCCTGGTTCTCGCGAGCGTCCGCGGTGTCGTCCGAGTCGTCCCCGTCGTCGGATTCGTCCGCGTCGTCGGAGTCGTTGTCAGCGCCGTTGTCGCCGCCTCCACCGCTGCGGCGACGGCGCCGGCCACCCCGACGGCGACGGCGGCGGTTGCCGCCCTGCTCGTCGTCGGAGTCGCCCTGGTCGTCGCCCTGCTCGCCGGTGTCGCTGGGGTCCTCGGAACGGCCCTCGTCGGTGTCGGTGGCCTGCTCGTCGCTCGATGCGTCACCGGCGGCCGGCCGGCCGGAGCGGGAGCGCGAACGCGTCGGCCGCTTCGCGGGAGCCTGCTCGTCGGCCGTGGTGTCCGCTGTCCCGGCGTTCCCGGTCGTCGTGTCGGTGGTCGTGTCCGTGGCCGCGTCGTCGGCGGCAGGAACGGCCTGGGCGCGCTTGCGGGTGCGGGTGGCCGGCTTGACCGGGTCCGGGGCCTGGAACAGCGGGACCGTCGCGGTCGCGGTCACCTTGCGGGTGGAGCGGCGGCGAGGGGCGGACTCCGCGGGTGGAGCCAGCGGCGCGACCTCGTCGGCGGGTGCATCGACCGCGAGGACGTCCTCGTCCTCGGCGGCCGGCGCGGCCGGGTCCGGGACGGCGGTCTTCTTGGCGGTGGTCTTCTTCGCGGCCGCCTTCTTGACCGGGGTCTTCTTCGCCGCGGTCTTCTTGGCGGCGGTCTTCTTGGCGGCGGTCTTCTTGGCCGGGGCGTCCGCAGGCTCGCCGGCGCCGTCCGGGAGCGCGAGCGTCCCGTCGGCGGGTGCCTCGTCGACCTTGGGGGTGACGGTCTTCTTGGCCGCCCGCTTGCGGGTGACCTTCTTCGCGACCGGCGCGGCCGGTGCGGAGGAGTCCGCCGGCGCTGCGGACCCGGAGGTCTCGTTGTTCTCCGAGGTGTCCGGAGTGGTGCTGTCGTTGTCGTCGAGCATGTGCTCTCCTCGGCCCCCGGGACGCCGGTCTCAGCGTCCGCGCGGGAGCGATGTCAGTCGCCAGGCCGGGCGAGCCGGTCGGGCGTAAGCCTGCGGATGGGGCCCGCCACAGGCGCCGGAGCGCCGTGCCGAGCATCGGCGACATCCACCGGGTGAGCGTCGACGGGCGGCCCACCGGCCCTGTCCGCGGTCACCGACGTTGCTGCGAGGCGTCCCTGTCACGAGCGCCTCATGCCGTGTCGCGGTTGAGAGCCAACGGATCGCCCACCGTGCCGAGCTGTGTCTCCAGGGGACCCTGGGCGAGGCGCTCGTGCAAAGGAGCGGACCCTGCCTCGAGCCCCGCCAAAGAACGGAGTCCGGCGAGGACGTCGTCGGGTCTCACGGACGGAGTTCCGTGTCGCAAGACCATCTCGAGTATCGCACACTCCTCCTCCGAACCGGCCTCGGTCCGCGACGAGGCGGTGGACGTCATCGACACGACCGCCGACCGGCAGTCGAAGGTGCGCATCCCCTTCTTGGTCATCCGCTCCACGTGCACCTCCTCCGCCGCGAGGAACGCCGTCACGGCTTGCGCCGCCTGCTCCGGGGCGAGCCCCGGGACCGTCGTACGCCAGGAGCTGGCCTCGAGGAGGTCCGACAGCGACCCGCCGGGCGACTCCACGACCTCCATCACGTCGAGGCCGTCAGGCAGCGACCCGTCTAGCGCGGCCAGGATCTTCGCCGGGTCGACGCGGGTGGCCAGGCCGATCTCGAGGTACTCCGCCTCGCTCGCCGCGCCCGTCGGCGAGGCACCGGCGTAGGAGATCCGGGGGTGCGGGTTGAAGCCCGACGAGTAGGCCATCGGGATCCGGGCCCGCGCGATCGCCCGCTCGAACGCCCGCGAGAAGTCCCGGTGGCTGGTGAAGCGGAGCCGGCCGCGCTTGGCGTAGCGCACACGCAGTCGCTGGACGGGTGGGGCCTGCTGCTCGGGTTGCTCACGCACGGGGCGCACCCTACCGGCGGGGACGGGGCCGGCGATGCGCGAGGATGTCGCGGTGATCGAGCAGCAGGAGAGCCAGGAGCACACCGACACCCGGGCCCAGCGGATCCTCGTGGTCGTCGGGATCGTGGTGCTGGCCTTCAACCTCCGTCCGGCCGCCGTGAGCGTCGGGCCGGTGCTTGACGAGATCACCTCCGGCCTGTCGATGAGCAGCACCACGGCCGGCGTGCTGACCACGCTGCCCGTGCTCTCGTTCGCGCTCTTCGGAGCGCTGGCGCCGTGGCTGGCCCGGACCCTCGGCCTGCACCGCGTCACGCTGCTGGCCCTGGTCGCGGTGGTCATCGGCCTCGGGCTGCGCTCGCAGATGTCCAACGTGCCGGTCTTCCTGCTCCTCTCGCTGTTCGCGCTTGCGGGCATGGCGACCGCGAACGTGCTGCTGCCGTCGCTGGTCAAGCTGCACTTCCCGCAGCGGGTGGGGCTGATGACCTCGATCTACACGACCTCGCTGGCCGTCGGCCTGACCCTCGGCTCCGTGCTCACGGTGCCGCTCTCGGACCAGTTCGGCTCCTGGCGCTGGGGCCTGTTCGCCTGGGCGAGCACGGCCCTCGTCGCCGCGCTCCCCTGGATCGGCCTGGTCCGGCACGACCGCAAGCCGGAGGGGGTGCCGCACGGCATCTCGCTGGGTGCCGTCGCGCGGACCCGGCTCGGCTGGGGCATGGCACTGTTCTTCGGCTTCCAGTCTCTGCAGGCCTACTCGGTGTTCGGCTGGTTCGCCCAGGTCTACCGGGACGCCGGCTTCTCCGCCGGCACGGCGGGCCTGCTGCTCGGCGTGATCACCGCGATGAGCATCCCGCTCTCGTTCTGGCTGCCGGCCCGGGCCGCGAAGATGGAGAACCAGACCTGGTTGATCGTGGGCCTGGTCTGCTGCTACCCGGTCGGCTACCTCGGGCTGATCCTGGCTCCCGTCGCCGGGGCCTGGCTGTGGGCGGTGCTCGTCGGCGTCGCCGCGTCGGTCTTCCCGGTGGTGCTGACGCTGATCGGCCTGCGAGCGCGCACCAGCGAGGGCACGGCCGCGCTGTCCGGGTTCACGCAGTCGGTCGGCTACCTGATCGCGGCGATCGGCCCGTTCGGCATGGGCCTGCTCTACGACGTCACCGGCGGCTGGACCGTCCCGCTGGTCGGGCTCATCGTGCTCGTCGTCCCGCAGCTGCTGGCCGGTCTGTCGGTCGCGCGCCCGTCGTACATCGAGGACGCCATCGCCCACGCTGGTTGAGGTGTGAGCGCAGCGAGCCTCGACCAACGGGGGCGCTGCGGTACCTCGACCAACGGGTGGGTCAGACGACGGAGAGCGGGAGCAGCGTCTTGCCGGTGGGGCCGATCTGGATCTCGAGGTCCATCTGCGGGCAGACCCCGCAGTCGTAGCAGGGCGTCCAGCGGCAGTCCTCGACCTCGACCTCGGAGCTGGGGTCGACGGCATCCTGCCAGTCCTCCCACAGCCAGTCCTTGTCGAGCCCGGAGTCCAGGTGGTCCCAGGGCAGCACCTCGGCGTGCTCGCGCTCGCGCACGGTGTACCAGTCCAGGTCCACGGGCAGCTCGCTGAACGCCGTGGTGGCCG
Source organism: Nocardioidaceae bacterium (assembly GCA_039915665.1). Taxonomy (GTDB): domain Bacteria; phylum Actinomycetota; class Actinomycetes; order Propionibacteriales; family Nocardioidaceae; genus Nocardioides_B. The sequence continues at coordinate 18,902 of JBDSMW010000097.1, read as the reverse complement.
CGGCCTCCCAGCGGTCGAAGGAGAAGTGCTCGCTCCAGCCGTCGAAGCGACCGCCGTCGCGCCAGACCTGCTCGATGACCGCGCCGACGCGGCGGTCGCCGCGGGAGAGCAGTCCCTCGATGATGCCGGGCCGTCCGTCGTGGTAGCGGAAGCCGATGGCGCGGGCGAACTTCTTGTCGGCGCGCACGTTGTCGCGCAGCTTCTTCAGCCGGTCGTCGGTGGTCTCGTGGTCGAGCTGGGCGGCCCACTGGAACGGCGTGTGCGGCTTGGGCACGAAACCGCCGATGGAGACGGTGCAGCGGATGTCGTTCTGGCCGGAGACCTCACGCCCCTTGGCGATGACCTTCTTGGCCAGGTCGGCGATCTGCAGGACGTCGTCGTCGGTCTCGGTCGGGAGCCCGCACATGAAGTAGAGCTTCACCTGGCGCCAGCCGTGGGAGTACGCCGTGGCGACGGTCCGGATCAGGTCCTCCTCGGTGACCATCTTGTTGATCACCTTGCGCATCCGCTCCGACCCGCCTTCGGGCGCGAACGTCAGTCCGGACCGGCGGCCGTTGCGCGAGAACTCGTTGGCCAGCGTGACGTTGAAGGCGTCGACACGGGTCGACGGCAGCGAGAGCGAGACGTTGGTGCCGTCGTACCGGTCGGCCAGGCCCTTGGCCACCTCGCCGATCTCGGTGTGGTCCGCACTCGACAGCGAGAGCAGACCCACCTCGTCGAAGCCGGTCTGGCGAATGCCGTTCTCGACCATGTCGCCGATGGTGGTGATCGAGCGCTCACGCACCGGGCGGGTGATCATGCCGGCCTGGCAGAACCGGCAGCCGCGCGTGCAGCCGCGGAAGATCTCCACCGAGAAGCGCTCGTGCACGGTCTCCGCGAGCGGGACCAGCGGCTTCTTCGGGTAGGGCCACGCGTCGAGGTCCATCAGCGTGTGCTTGTGCACGCGCCACGGGACACCGGAGGCGTTCGGCACGACGCGCTTGATGCGGCCGTCGGGGAGGTAGTCGACGTCGTAGAACTTCGGCACGTAGACCGAGCCGGAGACCGCGAGCCGGTAGAGCAGCTCGTCGCGCGGCGTGCGTCCGGACAGGCCGGGACGGCCCTCGTCCTTCCACTCGCGGATGACCTCGGAGATCGCGAGCACGATCTCCTCGCCGTCACCGAGCACCGCGGCGTCGAGGAAGTCCGCGACCGGCTCCGGGTTGAACGCGGCGTGGCCACCGGCCAGCACGATCGGGTCGTCCTCGCCGCGGTCGACGGCGTGCAGCGGGATGCCCGCGAGATCGAGTGCGGTGAGCATGTTGGTGTAGCCGAGCTCGGTGGAGAACGACAGCCCCAGCACGTCGAACGCGCCGACCGGACGGTGGTTGTCGACCGTGAACTGCGGGATGCCGTGCTGACGCAGGGTGGCCTCCATGTCCGGCCACACCGAGTAGGTGCGCTCGGCCAGGATCCAGTCCCGCTCGTTGAGCACCTCGTAGAGGATCTGCACGCCCTGGTTGGGCAGCCCGACCTCGTAGGCGTCGGGGTACATCAGCGCCCATCGGACCATCTCGCCGCCGTCGGGGTGCTCCCACTCCTTCTGCGTGGAGTTGAGCTCACCGCCGACATACTGGATGGGCTTCTGGACCGTCGGCAGCAACGGCTCGAGCAGCGGGAACACGCTCTCCGCGGATCGGGCTGAGGCTTGCACTGCGGGCACGGTGACGACCTTCCGAAAAGGGTGGGATCGGCCTCCAGCGTACGACGGACGGCCGCCCGCCCCGAATCCGACGACCGGCACATCCCCCCAAAACCTCCGATGCCCGTAAAAACCCGACATGCGGATAGTCCGGTAGGACTGGGTTGTACGCCAGAGAGTCCGGCACGGCAGCGGTCACGGCGAGCCGAACAGCACGACCACCGCAGCAGTCACCCTGACCAACGGCCAGGTCAGCAAGGTCGTCGCGACGGGCGGCGTGCAGTAGGAGAAGGCGGAGAACCTGCTCGGCGTCGTCAGAACCGGGAGCGGTGCAACCGGGACCGGGCGACGCCGATCCCCTCTCCGCTGCGCAGATGGATGTTCTGGAGCAGGCCGATCGCCATCAGGCTCGCGAACATCGAGCTGCCGCCGTACGACACGAGCGGGAGGGGTACGCCGGTGACGGGCATGATCCCGAGGCACATGCCGATGTTCTGGAAGGCCTGGAACCCGAACCAGCACGCGATGCCGGCGGCGGCGACCCGGCCGAACAGGTCGTCGGCCCGCATCGCGATCCGCAGCGCCCGCCACAGCACCACGCCGAGCAGGGCGATCAGCAGGGCGGAGCCGACCAGGCCGAGCTCCTCCCCCGCGACGGTGAAGATGAAGTCCGTGTGCTGCTCGGGGACGAACCCGGACTTGGTCTGCGAACCGCCGAAGAGGCCCTGGCCGAAGATGCCGCCGTTGCCGATCGCGATGCGCGCCTGCGTGGTGTTGTAGCCCGCGCCCCGCGGGTCGAGGTCGGGGTTGGTGAACGCCATGAAGCGGTCGAGCTGGTAGGCCTTGAGGACGTGCAGCTTCACCGCGAGCGTTGCGGCCACGACGGCGCCCACGAACAGGCCGAGCAGCCAGGTGCGGCCGGCCCCGGCGACGGCCAGCACGCCGAAGACGGTGGCGGAGAGCACGAGCATGGTGCCTAGGTCGGGCTGCAGCAGGATCAGCGCGGCGGGTAGGCCGGCGATGGCGAGCATCCCGACGACGTCGAGCGAGCCGATCTCCCCACGCGACATCCCACGCAGCGACCCCTCGGTGCGCTCCGCGACGAGCAGCGCCATCCCGATGACCACGGCCAGCTTGGCGAACTCGGCCGGCTGCACCGACATCCCGCCGAGCTGGATCCAGGACCGCGAGCCGTTGATCGTCACACCCATCACCAGCACCAGGAGCAGGCCGACCACCGACGCGACGTACACGAGCGGGGCGAGGATCCGCACCCAGCGGTGGTCGGTCGAGGCGACCATCACCCCGAGGACCACGCCGATCGCGATGTTCACGAGGTGGTGCTTGAGGAAGGTGTTGGCGTCGCCGGACGTGAGGTCGTTGCGGGCCGAGGTCGCGGACCACACGAGCAGCGCGCCCACGGTGAGCAGGCACGCGGCGGAGAGGGTCAGCACCCAGTCGAGACGCGCGGCCCTGACCCGGGTGGTGGTGCCGGCGAGCGCCTGCCGCTGCGGGCGCTGGGTCCGGGGCCGGACGGCGACGACACTCATCGGTTGTTTCCCTTCGGACTGGCCAGCGGCGGCAGGATCTCGCCGTCCTGGGCGAAGACCGGCAGGCCGAGCGGCGGCTTGGCGCCCGGCAGGGCAGCCCGGTCGGTGTTCACCAACATGCCGTTGACGCCGTAGAGCGCCTCCCAGATCTTGCGGACCGCAGGACCGGACGTGCCGGAGCCGGTGCCGGCCTGGGTGACCATCATCAGCACCACGTAGTTCTTGTCGTACGACGCCACCCACGACGTGCTCTGCTTGCCGTGCACCTCGGCCGACCCGGTCTTGGAGCGGATCTTGATCTTGTCGAGCGGGAAGTCGATGAACTTCCACGCCGTGGTGCCGGTCTTCGCGGTGCCGAGCAGGGCCTGGTCGACGTACTTCAGCGACTTCGCGGACAGCTTCACGTGACCCGCGACGGAGGGCTTGATCTCGCGGATCGTCTTGCCGTCGGGACCGATGACCGCCTTGGCCACCCGCGGCTCGTAGAGCGTGCCGCCGTTGGCGAGCGCGGCGTAGGCGCGGGCGGACTGCAGCGGGGTGACGAGCGTGTCGCCCTGGCCGATCACGTAGTTGACCGCGTCGCCGGCCCGGTAGGCGTAGCCGTCGACGCAGAACTCCCGCGCGAACACGTGCAGGAAGTCGTTGCCCGGCTTCTTCCCGATCTTGCAGTAGTAGCTCTTGTTGGCCTCCCAGTAGGCCTTCTTCCACCGGCGGTCCGCGATGCGTCCGCTGGCCTCGCCGGGGAGGTCGATGCCGGTGGGCTTGCCGAAACCGTAGAGCTTGGCCGCCTTGACGAGCGGGTCCTTGGCGTTCACGTCGGCGATGTCGGTGCCGTAGGTCTGCCAGAACTTGTAGCCGACCCGGTAGAAGAACGTGTCGCAGGAGATCTGCAGCGCCCGGTCGAAGCCGATCATCCCGTAGGACTCCGACTCGTAGTTCTTGAAGACCCGGTTGCCGACCTGGAAGTTCGACGAGCAGTCCAGGCGGGTGCTGGGGGTGAAGCCGTTGTTCAAGGCGCCGGTCGCCATGATCGGCTTCCACGTGGAGCCCGGGGCGAACTGGCCCTGGGTCGCCCGGAACAGCAGCGGGTTGTCGGCCTTGGCGGAGTACAGCCGGCCGAGCTGCTTCGAGGTGATGCCGCCGACCCAGACCTTGGGGTCGTAGGTCGGGGCGCCGGACATCGCCACGACGCGGCCGTTCTTGGCGTCCATCACGACGACCGCGCCGGAGTCGGCGACGTAGTTCTTGTGCGTGACCTTGTCGTAGGTCTTGCGGGCGGTCTTGATGGTCTGCGAGAGCTGTTGCTCGACTACGCCCTGCACACGGGCGTCGATGGAGGTGACCAGGGTGTCGCCGGGCCGGCCCTGCACCTCGCCGGAGTCACCGAGCACGCGACCCATCGAGTCCACCGCGACCCGCTTGTGACCCGGCAGGCCGCGAAGGTACTTGTCGTACTGCTTCTCCAGACCGGCGCGGCCGACCACGGACGCACCGTGCACGGAGGTGTCGCCGTCCGCCTTGGCCTCGTCGAGCTCCTCGGAGGTGATCGGGCTGAGGTAGCCCAGCACGTGCGCGGCGTTGATGCCGTACGGCGACGGGTAGGCCCGCACGTTCTGCGACTCGACCAGCACGGCCGGGAAGTCCTCGCCCTGCTCCATGATCGACACCGCGACCTGCTGCCGGACGTCCTCGGCGACCGGGACCGGCTGGTAGGGCGAGCCGTTCCAGCAGGTGCCGGCGATCGACCCCGGCTCGCCGCAGAGCAGCGTGCGGGCCTCGATCGACTTCACGGGCACGTCGACCGCGCGGGAGAGCCGGCCCAGCAGGGTTTCCTGCTGGTCGCCCGCCATCTTGTGCAGCATCGTGCGGTCGAGGCTGACCACCCACGACGTGCGGTTGGCGACCAAGGGGCGCCCCATGTCGTCGACGATCAGGCCGCGGGCGGGCTGGACGACCAGCTCGCGGATCGACTGCTCCGCCGCCTGGGCCTGGTAGGCCTCGCCGCCGAGCACCTGCATGTACCAGAGCCGCCCGAAGAGCGTCACGAACAACGAGAGCACCAGGGCCTGCACGACGATCAGCCGCAGCCGGCCCTTCGTGGAGCTCGGCGTGCGCAGCCGGCCCTTCCGGCCGGTCGAGCCTGTCGACATCAGTACGCGACCTGGTGGGGCTGCAGGCGGCGGAACACGCGCATGACCAGCGGGAGCACGAAGGGGGTGACCAGGACGTCGTACAGGACGGCGACGGGAATCACCTTCAGCGCCTCGCGGACGGGGATCGCGGGGTCGTTGAGCAGCATGCCGCTCAGCGCGAAGATCGACGTGCCGACGAACGAGCAGGCGGCGACGGTCAGCACGGCCGAGACCGCGGAGCTCCCGGCGTCCTGGCGGACCCGCCCGGCGAGGTAGCCGACCACGACCAGGGCCAGCGCCCAGCGGCCGGCGACGTGATGGGTCGGCGGGGCCAGGTCGATGGCGAGACCACCGAGGAAGCCCAGCACGGCGGCGAACTCCGGGCCGCGGACGAGAGCCGCGCCGACCACGACGAGCAGCGCCAGGTTGGGCACGACGCCGTCGAAGGAGAGACCGGCGAACACCGTCACCTGCAGAACGACAGCGAGCAGCACGATCCCGGTCAGCACGAGCGCACGGACGGCGGACATCAGCGGCCTCCCCCTTCAGAGTCCGTGGAGGTGGATCCGGCCCGGATCACGGCCCGGTCGCTCAAGGTGTCGCGGTCGACCACCACGCCGACGAGGTCGAGCGAGGAGAAGTCGACGTAGGGCTCGATCACGGCCTGGGTGGACTGCTGGCGCGGGGTGGACGAGACACCGACCACGCGCCCGATCGGGACACCCGCGACGTAGGGCGCGCCGTGGCGGCTACCCCACGTCGCCAGCGAGTCGTCGCGCGTGACGGCCGCGGAGGCGTCCACCAGGTCGAGGTCCAGCCGGGCGTCGCCGCCGACCGAGCCGCGGCCACGCAGGAAGCCGACCTCCATGCTCGAGCCGAGCCGTCCTCCGACGACCGAGTCCTGGTCGACGAGCAGCAGGACGGTCGCGGTCGACGTGTCGGCGCGGACCACCCGGCCGACGAGGCCGTCGTTGTTGAGCACGGTCATGTCCGCTGTGATGCCCGCCCGGGTGCCGGCGTCGATGGTGACCGTACGGCTGAAGGACTGGGCCGGGCCCATCGCGACCACGCGGGCCGGGACCAGGGCGTAACCGGTGGACTTCGACGACGCGAGCAGGCCGTCGAGCTCCGCGGCCCGGTTGCGGTCGACGGAGACGCCCGCGAGCTCACCCTTGAGCTGGGAGTTCTCGGCCTCGAGCCTGGACACGTCCTCGCGCAGCCCGCCGGTGGTCCGGAAGAAGCCGGGCACGGACGTGAAGGGGCGTACGGCGGCCGCCGTGCCGTTCTCGACCGGTCCGAGGACGGTGCCGACCGCGGAGCGCAGCGGCTCGACGGGCGAGCTGGAACCGCCCCGCACGTCGAGGGTGATGATCGTGAACGACGCGAGGAGCAGCAGGACGAGGACGGCACGCGAAGGGCGCTGGCCGGGGGAAGTCGGTCGCATCCGCGTCTACCTCGTCCTCATCGCCGGGGCTCCGAGACGAGCACCTGCTGGAGGGCCTCGAACTCCTCGACGCACTTGCCCGCACCCATCGCCACCGAGCGCAGCGGCTCCTCGGCGATGTGCACCGGCATGCCGGTCTCGTGGCGCAGCCGCTCGTCGAGGCCGCGCAGCAGGGCGCCGCCGCCGGTCAGCACGAGGCCGCGGTCCATGATGTCGCCGGCCAGCTCGGGCGGCGTCTGGTCGAGCGTGGAGCGCACCGCGTCGACGATGGCGTGCAGCGGCTCCTCCAGGGCCATCCGGACCTCGGCGGAGGAGACCACGACGGTCTTGGGCAGGCCGGAGATCATGTCGCGGCCGCGGACCTCGGCCTCGGGCTCCTGCGGGAGGGGGAAGGCCGAACCGAGGGTCATCTTGATCTCCTCGGCGGTGCGCTCCCCGAGCATGAGGGAGTACTCCTTCTTCATCCACGCGATGATCGACTGCTCGAGGTCGTCGCCCGCGGTGCGGATCGAGATGCTCGTGACGATGCCGCCGAGCGAGATGACCGCCACCTCGGTGGTGCCCCCGCCGACGTCGACGACCATGTTGCCGGTCGCCTCGTGCACGGGCAGCCCGGCGCCGATCGCGGCAGCCATCGGCTCCTCGATGATGTAGACCCGGCGGGCGCCGGCCTGGTAGCCGGCCTCCTTGACCGCGCGCTGCTCGACGGCGGTGATCCCGCTCGGCACGCAGATCACCAGGCGCGGCTTGGCGAAGTAGCGGCGCCGGTGCACCTGCTGGATGAAGTAGCGGAGCATCTGCTCGGTCGACTCGAAGTCGGCGATCACACCGTCCTTGAGCGGGCGGATCGCGGTGATGTTGTCGGGGGTGCGGCCGATCATCCGCTTGGCCTCATGGCCGACGGCGAGGATCTCGTTGGTCGAGGAGTTCAGCGCGACGACGGAGGGCTCGTCGAGCAGGACACCCTTGCCACGCACGTAGACGAGCGTGTTCGCGGTGCCGAGGTCAACGGCCATGTCCCGGCCGATGATGCTGTTCGCCATGCGTTGCTGCCCCTCGCGACCAGGCCCGCTTCCGGGCTCGTAGAGGGTCGGCGAACGCAAGCCACCGACCCACCGGAAAGCCTAGGAGCGCACGGCAGGATTCCCCGGCAGGACACGCGGCGAGTCACTCCTGACGCAGGGACCTCACGCGGTCCAGCACGTGATCGGGTACGTCGAGCCCGTCGACGTCGCCACCGGTGACCGGGTCACCGACTCCGATGGCCAGCGGGACGACCCCGGCCCACACTCCCCCGGCCTCGACGTCGAAGTCCTCGTCCGAGGGGTCCCCGACACGACGCTTGACCGACGCCTCGTGCAGCGGCAGGGCCAGCACGGTCGTCGCGGCCAGCTCCTTGCGGGTCGGCCGGCGCAGGTGCGCGGACCGCCCCGGGGTCACGTGGTCGACGAGCAGGTCGAGGGCGTGCGATCGCTCCGCCTCGTCGGTGACCTGCCGCGGCCGGCCGATGACGACGGCCGAGCGGTAGTTCATCGAGTGGTTGAATCCGGACCGCGCCAGCACGATCCCGTCGAGCACGGTCATCGTCGCACTGACGTCCTGGTCGGGGCCCTGCACCAGGCTGAGGGAGGCCACCGACCCGTGCAGGTAGAGCGTGCCGTCCTCGTCGGGTCCGTCCGGGTCGACCGCGAACACCGTCGGCAGGGCGAGGGGCACCCCGTCGACCACGACGCCGAGGTGGCAGATCAGCGAGGCCGCCAGGACGTCGTACAAGGTGGCCCGGTCGGTCTGCGCCCGCTCCTGCTCGCGTCGCGGGGTGCTGCGGGTGGTCGGCGAGAGGTCGCCGGTCATCAGCGGGCCGTCACAGCTGCGGGAACCAGAGCGTGATCTCGCGCTTGGCGGACTCGGGCGAGTCGGAGCCGTGCACGAGGTTCTCCCGGTTGGACAGCGAGAGGTCGCCGCGGATCGTGCCGGGGGCGGCCTTGCGGCCGTCGGTCGCGCCGTTGAGCCCCCGGACCACCTCGACCGCGTCGTCGCCCTCGAGGACGGCGGCGAGCATCGGGCCGGAGGTGACGAAGTCGCGCAGCGGCGGGTAGAAGTCCCGGTCCACGTGCTCGGCGTAGTGCGCGTCGGCCTGGGCCGCGTCGATCGTGCGCAGGTCGAGCGCCACGATGCTCAACCCCTTGGCCTCGAAACGGGACAGCACGGTGCCGACGAGCCCGCGGCGGACGGTGTCGGGCTTGAGCAGGACGAGGGTGCGCTGGGTCGACATGACGCTCATGCTAGGACGTTCCCCGCCTCAAGGGGTGACCCGGCCCGACGGGACCGCTAACCTTCGGTCGTTCATCATCGACACTCGGGGGAAGCGCGGTGCGAGCACCAGAGGTCATGGCCCTCCCGGCCTTCCGGACCTACTTCACGGCCCAGGCCGTGAGCGCCTTCGGCAGCGCCATGTCCGCGCTCGCCGTGACCTTCGCCCTCATCGGCCTCGGCGCCTCCGCCGGCGAGCTCGGCCTCGTCCTCGCCTCGGGCACCGTGCCGGCCCTCGTGCTGATGCTCGTCGGCGGCGTGGCCGGCGACCGCTGGGAGCGCCGGCTGATCATGCTGGGCACCGACGTCGTGCTCGCGGTCACGATGGGCGCGCTCGGACTGCTGGTGCTGTCCGGGCGGGCCGAGATCTGGCACTTCCTCGTCGCGCAGCTCGTCGCCGGTGCCGCGATGGCCTTCACCGGCCCGGCCTCGGTGGGGCTGATGCCGAGCCTGGTGCCCGGGGACCAGCTGCAGTCCGCGAACACCCTGCGCGTCACCTCCCGCAACATCGCCTCGATCGCCGGTCCCCCGGTTGCCGGCATCCTGATCGCCACGTCGTCGGCCGGCTGGGCGCTCGCGGCCGACGGCCTGACCTACCTCGTCAGCGCCGTCCTCGTGGCGCGGCTGCCCCGCTCCCCCGGGCACGTGGAGGCCGGTGCGAGCGTGTGGGCCGACATCCGGCACGGCTGGTCGGAGTTCACGTCCCGGCGCTGGGTCGTCCTGATGGTCCTCGGCTTCGCGAGCTACCAGGCCACCGTCCTGCCGGCCATCTTCGTGCTCGGCCCGATCCTCGCCGAGCGCAAGCTCGACGGCGCCGCGAGCTGGGCCGTGGTGCTCTCGGCCCGGGCCGTCGGCGCCCTCGTCATCGGCCTGCTGCTGCTCCGCTGGCGCCCCCGCCGGCCGGTGCTGGCCTCGACCGTGGTGATCCTGCTCGACGTGCCGTTCCTGCTCGCGCTCGCCTCGGGCCTGCCGATCGCCCTCGTGGCCGCAGCCGCGGCGATCTCCTCCGCCGGGGTGATGGCGGCCGACACTCTCTGGGAGTCGGCGCTGCAGGAGAACGTCCCGGTGGACGTGCTCTCCCGCGTCAGCTCCTACGACTGGTTCGGGTCGATGATGATCAACCCGCTCGGCTTCGCGCTGATCGGAGCCGCTGCCGCCGGGTTCGGGGTCAACCCGGTCCTCCTGACGGCGGTCGGCGTGACCGTCGTGGTGCACGGCCTGCTGATGGTCACCCCGTCGGTGCGGGCGGTGACCCGTGCTCCTCGCGCCACTCCTGCTCCAGCACCTGACGCTCCGCCCGTTCCCGATCGATCTTGATGCCCAGGAAGTACGACGTCCCCCAGAGCGCCGCGAAGACGACGCCGAGGAAGAACATCGCGGTGATCACGAAACCGAGCCCGATGGACACGACCTGCACCGCCCAGCCCAGGGCGTAGCCACCCCGCCGGCCCAGCATCCCGGCGGCCAGCACGCACAGCACGGCCAGTCCGACGGCGAGGCCGAGCGACGCGAGCGGCCTGAGGTCGGTCGTCCCGATCGTCACCACGCCGGTGAGGAACAGCACGATGGCCTGCAGCACCAGGATGCCCGCGCACATCGAGCGCATGATCGAGCGGTTCATGCCCGGCGTCCGCGCGGCTTGAGCAGGTGACGCGCCTCCCCGACCGTGACGACGGACCCGGTGACGAGCACACCCCCCGAGCCGATCGCCTCGCCGAAGACGCCGCCCTCCTCCGCCAGGGTCGCGGCCTGCTCGATCGCGTCCTGCAGGCGCGGGGCGACGTAGACCCGGTCGATGCCGAAGATGCCCCGCGCGACCTCGGCCAGGTCCTCCGCGCGCATCGTCCGGGTGGTGGTGTTCTCGGTGCAGACGATCGCGGCCATCACCGGCTCGAACGCGGCCAGCACGCCCTCGTAGTCCTTGTCGGCCATCACGCCGACGACACCGATCAGCGGGTTCAGCAGGAACGAGTCCTCGATGGCGTCCGCCGTGGCCTGGGCCCCGTGCGGGTTGTGGGCCGCGTCGAGCAGGATCGTGGGGCTGCGCCGGATCACCTCGAGACGGCCGGGTGAGGTCACCTCGGCGAGGGCGTCCTTCACCAGGTCGGCGTCGAGCGGGTCCTCGCCGACGAACGCCTCCACGGCGGCCAGTGCGAGCACGGCGTTCTGCGCCTGGTGCGCGCCGTACAAGGGGATGAAGACGTCGTCGTACACACCACGGAGCCCGCGGAGCCGCATCATCTGGCCACCCACGGCGGCGACCCGGTGCTCCACGCCGAAGTCGCGGTTCTCCCAGAGGACCGTGGCGCCGACCTCGGCGGCCCGCTCGGCGATCACGACGGCGACGTCGTCGGCCTGCTCGGCGCACACGACGGTGCTGCCGGCCTTGATGATCCCGGCCTTCTCGCGCGCGATGTCGACGGGCCGGGAGCCGAGGTATGCGGTGTGGTCGACCGCAATCGGGGTGATCACCGCGACCGTCGCGTCGGCGACGTTGGTGGCGTCCCAGGAGCCGCCCATCCCGACCTCGACCACCGCGACGTCCACCGGTGCGTCGGCGAAGGCGGCGTAGGCCATCCCCACGACCGTCTCGAAGAACGACAACGGGTGTCCGGAGTCCTGGTCGGCGAGCTCCGCGATGGCGGCCACGTCGAGGTACGCCGCGAGGAACTGCTCCTCGGTCAGCGGCTCGCCGTCGAGCGAGATCCGCTCGGTCATCGACTCCACGTGCGGGCTGGTGAACCGGCCGGTGCGCAGCCCGGTCGCGGTGACCAGGGTGTCGATCATCCGCGACGTGCTGGTCTTGCCGTTGGTGCCGGTCAGGTGGATGACGGGGTAGGTGCGCTGGGGCTCGCCAAGCGTCTCGACGAACGCCTCGATGCGGTCCAGCGAGGGCTCGAGCTTCGTCTCCGGCCAGCGGGACAGCAGCGCGCGTTCGGCCTCGGCGTAGGTGGTCACTCGGGCAGCGGCAGGGGTCTCGGGCATCGTCTGTGAAGTCTAGTTGTCGCGCCGTGCGGTCAGCCCGTGGGAGGTCCGAGCAGCACGTTGACCATGTCCGCCACGGCCTCGTAGCCGATCCGCTCGTAGACCCGGTTGGGCACCGGGTTGGCCTGGTCGGTGAACAGGCGCGGGCGATCACCCTCGTGGAGGATCCGCCGCGAGACCTCCGCGACCGTCGCGCCGGCGCAGCCACGGCGCCGGTGCTCCTTGGGCGTGTAGACCGGGCCGTCTTGTCGGCCAGCACGCGCACGTCCGGCGGGGCGCCGGCAGGACGAAGAGCGAGTGCGGCGCGAAGGGCGCGGTGCGCATGGCGACGCCGACCACGTCCCCTGACTCTTCCCGCGCCAACGCCTACGAGTGCGGCAGCTCCGGGTCCGTCATCGGACCCTCGACGACCTCCCGCTCGGCGACCGACGCGACGACGGTGCTGAGCACGGGGTCCTCGGCCAGGTGGTCGCGTGCCGTCGCGCAGGAAGTCCGCCGCGTCGTCGTACAGCTCGACGGTGGCCACGTTCGCAGGCTAGGGAGCCAACGGCGGTGGGCGGAAGTCGTTTTCGGAGTCCCGCAGCCCGCCCGTAGAGTTCCGCCCATGACCACCGAGCCGCAGACCGCAGCCCCGTCCGAGACGACCGCCGGCAGCCGCCACGCGGTCGTCGTACCGGACAAGCCTGCGCTGGAAGGCCTTGAGGCGACCTGGTCGCAGCGCTGGAAGGACGAGGACACCTACGCGTTCGACCGCACGAAGACGCGCGAGCAGATCTACTCGATCGACACCCCTCCCCCGACGGTCTCCGGCTCCCTTCACGTCGGGCACGTCTTCTCCTACACGCACACCGACCTGATCGCGCGCTTCAAGCGGATGCGCGGGCTCGAGGTGTTCTACCCGATGGGCTGGGACGACAACGGTCTGCCGACCGAGCGCCGGGTGCAGAACTACTTCGGCGTGCGTTGCGACCCGACGCTGCCGTACGACGCCGACTACACCCCGCCCGAGAAGCCGGACGCGAAGAAGCAGGTCCCCATCAGCCGGCCCAACTTCGTCGAGCTGTGCGAGCGGCTCGTCGAGCAGGACGAGGACGTCTTCGAGTCGCTGTGGCGCACGCTGGGCCTCTCCGTCGACTGGTCGCAGCACTACACGACCATCGGGCCGAAGTCGCAGACCGCGTCGCAGCGGGCGTTCCTGCGCAACTACGCCCGGGGCGAGGCCTACCTCCAGGAGTCCCCCACCCTCTGGGACGTCACCTTCCAGACCGCGGTGGCGCAGGCCGAGCTGGAGGCGCGGGAGTACGCCGGCGCCTACCACCGGGTCGCGTTCCACCGTCCCGATGGAGTGCCGCTCTACATCGAGACCACCCGCCCCGAGCTGATCCCGGCCGTCGTCGCGCTGATCGCCCATCCGGACGACGAGCGCTACCAGGGCCTGTTCGGCACCACGGTCACCTCACCGGTCTTCGGCGTGGAGGTGCCGGTCATGGCGCACCGCCTCGCTGAGCCGGACAAGGGCGCCGGCATCGCGATGTGCTGCACCTTCGGCGACCTGACCGACGTCACCTGGTGGCGAGAGCTGCAGCTGCCGGTGCGCACCGTGATGGGCCGCGACGGTCGGCTGCACCGCGAGACGCCGGAGTGGCTGTCCGCCGAGCCCGCGGCCGCGACGTACGCCGAGATGGCCGGGAAGACGCCGTTCAGCGCCCGCGAGGTGATGGTCGCGGCCCTGCAGGAGGCGGGCGACCTCGACGGCGACCCGAAGCCGACCCAGCGGATGACGAACTTCTACGAGAAGGGCGACAAGCCCCTGGAGATCGTCTCGACCCGCCAGTGGTACATCAAGAACGGCGGCCGGGACACCGAGGTGCGCAGCGAGATGATCGCGCGCGGCGGCGAGATCGCGTGGGTCCCAGCGCACATGAAGCACCGCTACGACAACTGGGTCGGCGGCCTCAACGGCGACTGGCTGATCTCGCGCCAGCGGTTCTTCGGCATCCCCTTCCCGGTCTGGTACCCGCTCTCCGACGAGGGCGAGCCCGACTACGAGCACCCGCTGCTGCCGCGCGAGTCCGACCTGCCGCTCGACCCGTCCACCACGGTGCCGTCGGGCTTCTCGGAGGAGCAGCGCGGCAAGCCGGGCGGCTTCGTCGGCGACCCCGACGTGATGGACACCTGGGCGACCTCGTCGCTGACCCCGCAGATCGCCGGGGGCTGGGAGAGCGACCAGGACCTCTTCGAGCGGGTCTTCCCGATGGACCTGTGCACGCAGGCGCACGACATCATCCGCACCTGGCTGTTCGCCCGGGTGGTCCGCGCGCACTATGAGAACCACGCCGCGCCGTGGTCGCACGCCCTCATCTCGGGCTTCATCCTCGACCCGGACCGCAAGAAGATGAGCAAGTCCAAGGGCAACGCGGTGGTCCCCACCGACGTGCTGGACAAGTTCGGCGCGGACGCCGTCCGCTGGCGCGCCGCGATGGCCCGTCCCGGCCTGGACTCGCCGTTCGACGAGACCCAGATGAAGGTCGGCCGCCGGCTGGCGATGAAGGTCCTGAACGCCTCGAAGTTCGTGCTGTCCTCCGTCGGCGCCACCACGATCACGCCGTCCCTGGTCAGCGAGCCGGTCGACTGCGCCATGCTCGCCGGGCTCGCGGCGACCGTCACCCGGGCGACCGACGCCTTCGAGGACTACGACTACACCACCGCGCTCGAGGTGTCGGAGAAGTTCTTCTGGGAGTTCTGCGACGACTACCTCGAGCTGGTCAAGGAGCGGGCGTACGGCGGACGGGGTGACGACGCGGCCGCGTCGGCCAAGGCCGCCCTGGCGGTGGCGCTGCACGTCCAGCTCCGACTGCTCGCGCCGTTCCTGCCCTACGTCACCGAGGAGGTCTGGTCCTGGTGGCAGGACGGTTCGATCCACCGGCAGTCCTGGCCCGGCGCCGCCGAGCTCGGGTCCGCCGCAGCCGCCGACCCGGCCATGCTGTCCGCGGTGGCCGGCGCGCTGGCCGGCATCCGCGGCGCGAAGTCGAACGCCAAGGTCTCGATGCGCACCGAGCTGTCGTCCGCGGAGGTCCGCGGACCGGCCGCCGCGCTGGCCCTGGCCGAGCGTGCCGCGGCCGACCTCAGGGCCACCGGCAAGATCGTCGGGGAGCTGACCTTCTCCCCCACGGACGCGCACGACATCACGGTCGTGGCCGAGATCGCTCCGCAGGCTCACGCCTGAGCCCGGATCCCTCCGACATCGGACCCTTGTGAGTGATCAATGGGTCACTGAAAACGGTCCGACAACGGTGACAAGAGGTGACCTCTGGGTCACCTCTTGTCACCGATGTCGGATCACGGGTGGGTCAGAGGTGTTCGTGGTCCCCGACGGTGTGGCACAGGGCCGGGTGCAGCCGGTGCCACTCGGCTCCGGTGACGGCGTGCCCGTCGCCGGCCTGGGCGGGCGCGGGGGACGCCGCCAGCCCGCCCAGCAGCACCGCCACCACGGCGGTCAGTCCCGCGACTCGTCGACGCATCGCGATCACCCCCGGTCCAGCCAGCGCGCGAACGCGTCGAACGCGTAGGGCCGACCGAGGAAGTCGACGACCAGGTCGGCCGCGTCACGCGACCCGCCCGGCGCCAGCACCCGGTCCCGGTAGCGGTGCGCGACCGTGGTGTCGAAGAGGTCGTCCCGGTCGAACGCGGAGAACAGGTCCTTGGCGATGACCAGGCTCCACATGTAGGTGTAGTAGCCCGAGCCATAGCCCTCCAGGTGGCCGAACGCCGCGAAGAAGTGCGTGTCGGGGACGTAGCCGAAGACGTCGTAGCGCTCCTGCAGCTCGACCATCGTCGCGGTGATGTCGTCGGGCACGTCCTGGTGCAGCGTGTAGGACAACGCGGCGTAGAACATCTGGGTGCGGGCGTATAGCCCGGTGCCGAAGTTCTTGGCCTCGCGCATCTTCGCTACCAGCTCGCGCGGGATCGGCTCGCCGGAGGCGTCGGTGGCGAAGGACCGCAGCACATCGGCATCCCAGGCCCATTCCTCGAGCATCTGGGACGGCGCCTCCACGAAGTCCCACTCGGTCGCCACCCCGGAGAACCGCGTCCAGGCGTGCCCACTGGCCAGCACGTGGTGCAGCAGATGCCCGAACTCGTGGAACAGCGTGACGACGTGGTCGTGCTCCATCAGGTGCTTGGAGAAGTTGCAGACCAGCACGCCCTCGGCGACCTGCCGGCCGGCGATCCCGGGGGCCAGGTCGAACTGGGCGGCGTGACCGAACTTTCCCGCCCGCGGGTGCAGGTCGAGCCGGATCCGTCCGAGCCGGGCACCGTCCCGGACCACGTCGTAGGTCGTGACGTCCCCGTGCCAGCGCGGGGCGTCGACCACCTCGACGTACTCCACGTCGAAGAGCCGGCTGGTCACCTCCAGCAGTCCGGTCCGGACCTTGTCGAAGTCGAAGTAGGCGCGGACCTCCTGGGCGTCGACGTCGAAGCGCTCGCGGCGCAACACCTCGGAGTAGAACGCCTTGTCGACGGTGTCGACCCGGGTGACCTCGGGGTGGTCCTGCCGGACCCGGGCCAAGAGCACGTCGATGTCGCGGCGGGCCGCGGCCTCGGAGGCCTCGGTGATCCGCTCGATGAACTCGGGGATCGCCGCGCCCTTGCCGATCATCTTGATCTCGGCGTCGTACGACGGCCAGCCGTCGTACCCCAGGAGGCGGGCGTGCTCGCGGCGCAGCCCGAGGAGCTCCCGGAGGAGGGCGTCGTTCTGCGGCCAGGCGCGGTTGAGGAACTGCCGCACGAGGGAGGCCCGGGCCTCGCGATCGTGGGAGAACGTGGAGAAGGGCAGGTAGTCCGGGTAGTCGGTGGTGATCACGACCCGGCCGTCCGCATTGGCCGGGTGGCTCTCGACGTAGTCGGCGGGCAGCCCGTCGAGGGACCCGGGGTCGACGGTGACCGAGCGGACCCCGTCACGGATGTTCTTGGAGAACTCCTGTGCGACCGCGGTCTCCCGCTCGGCCAGCTCGCGCAGCCGGGTCCGCACCTGCTCGTCCTGGTCGACCCCGGCCCGGTGGAAGTCCCGCAGCGCCAGGGAGTGCACCCGCCGGCCGCCCGCGTCGAGGTCGTGGGGGTCGACGGCCACCAGGGCGTCGTAGAGGTAGCGGTCGAGGCCGATCTCGGTCAGCAGCTTGTGGGCGTCCTGCTCGGCTCTCTCACCGCGTGAGCGGACCGACTCGTCGGGGTGCACGTTGGACAGCAGCGAAGCGGACGCGAAGGCGTTGCGCAGGGCGAGGTTCAGGTCGTTCCAGACCGTCATCGCCGTGCCGGAGTCGTGCGGCCCGGCCTTGAGCACGCCCACCAGGCGACGGGCCTCGTCGAGCCGGCCGTCGCAACGGGCGGCCAGCCAGCCCTCCCAGTCGTCGGTCGGCAGGGACAGGGGTGCGGGTGCGTCGCTCACGCCCCGACCCTAGTCCGCTAGGCCGACTTCTTCTTCTTGGCCTCGGGCTCGCGCGGGACCAGCGTGGGGTTGACGTTGTCGCTGACGACCTCGCCGGTGACGACCACCTTGGCGATGTCCTCGCGGGACGGGACGTCGTACATCACGTGGAGGAGCACCTCCTCGATGATGGCGCGCAGGCCACGGGCACCGGTGCCCCGGACCATGGCCAGGTCGGCGACCGCGTCGATGGCGTCGGCAGTGAACTCGAGCTCGACACCGTCGAGGTCGAAGAGCTTCTGGTACTGCTTCACCAGCGCGTTGCGGGGCTCGGTGAGGATCTGGACGAGCGCCTCGCGGTTGAGCTTGTCGACGGTGGCGATCACGGGGAGCCGACCGACGAACTCGGGGATCAGGCCGAACTTGAGGAGGTCCTCGGGCATCACCTCGGAGAAGATCTTGGTCATGTCGCGCTCCTCCTTGGTGGGGAGCTTCGCGCCGAAACCGAGGGTCTTCCTGCCGATCCGCTGCTCGACGATGTGCTCGAGCCCGGAGAACGCCCCGCCGACGATGAACAGGATGTTCGTCGTGTCGATCTGGATGAACTCCTGGTGCGGGTGCTTGCGACCACCCTGCGGCGGGACCGAGGCCGTGGTGCCCTCGAGGATCTTCAGCAGCGCCTGCTGGACGCCCTCACCGGAGACGTCGCGCGTGATCGAGGGGTTCTCCGCCTTGCGGGCCACCTTGTCGATCTCGTCGATGTAGATGATGCCGGTCTCGGCCTTCTTGACGTCGTAGTCGGCGGCCTGGATCAGCTTGAGGAGGATGTTCTCGACGTCCTCGCCGACGTAGCCGGCCTCGGTCAGCGCGGTGGCGTCAGCGATCGCGAACGGCACGTTGAGCATCCGGGCGAGCGTCTGGGCGAGGTAGGTCTTGCCGCAGCCGGTCGGGCCGATCACCAAGATGTTCGACTTGGCGACCTCGACGACCTCGTCCTTGGAGTGCTTGCCTGCCACCGGGGCGAGTCCGGCCTGGACCCGCTTGTAGTGATTGTAGACCGCCACGGCGAGGGACTTCTTGGCGCCGTCCTGCCCGATCACATAGCCGTTGAGGAAGTCGTAGATCTCCTGCGGCTTGGGCAGCTCGCCCAGGCTGAGCTCAGCGCCTTCGGCGAGTTCTTCCTCGATGATCTCGTTGCACAGATCGATGCACTCGTCGCAGATGTAGACACCTGGACCAGCTATGAGCTTCTTGACCTGCTTCTGGCTCTTGCCGCAGAAAGAGCACTTCAGCAGATCGGCAGTTTCACCAATGCGTGCCACGTGATGAGTCCTCTCGATCGCTGCATTCGACCCGAGACGCCGAAGACGTCTTTTTC
>JBDSMW010000005.1:0-51160 GCA_039915665.1 Nocardioidaceae bacterium | reverse complement strand
GCACCCACCGGCTCGGGTCGGCGCGCCTCGCGTGCGGGTTCGTCGGACCTGGCGGCGGAGCTGCCCGCCTTGGAGGCCGCCAGCGCCCCAGCCGCGCGGCGGGTCTCCTGCTGCGTCTGCTGCGGCTTGACCGGGCGACGGAAGCCGGACTCGGCCTCCCGGCGCTTGGGCTGGCCGCCGTCGAAGCCGGCCGCGATCACGGTGACCCGCACCTCGTCGCCGAGGGCGTCGTCGATGGTCGCGCCGAAGATGATGTTGGCCTCGGGGTGCGCCGACTGCGCGACCAGGGCCGCCGCCTCGTTGATCTCGAAGAGGCCGAGGTCGGAGCCACCGGCGATCGAGAGGAGCACGCCGTGGGCGCCGTCGATGCTGGCCTCGAGCAACGGGCTGGACACCGCCTGCTCGGCGGCCACGACCGACCGGTCGTCGCCGCGCGCCGAGCCGATGCCCATCAGGGCCGAGCCGGCGTTGGCCATCACGGACTTCACGTCGGCGAAGTCGAGGTTGATCAGGCCGGGCGTGGTGATCAGGTCGGTAATACCCGAGACGCCCTGCAGCAGCACCTGGTCGGCCTGCTTGAACGCGTCGAGCACCGAGACGCTGCGGTCGGAGATCGAGAGCAGCCGGTCGTTGGGGATGACGATGAGGGTGTCGACCTCCTCGCGCAGGCGGGCGATGCCCTCCTCGGCGGAGTTGGCGCGACGCCGGCCCTCGAAGGCGAACGGGCGGGTCACGACACCGATCGTCAGCGCTCCCAGGGAGCGGGCGATCCGGGCCACGACAGGCGCTCCACCGGTGCCGGTGCCGCCGCCCTCGCCGGCGGTCACGAAGACCATGTCGGCGCCCTTCATGACCTCTTCGATCTCGTCGGCGTGGTCCTCGGCCGCCTTGGCCCCCACCTCGGGGTTGGCGCCCGCGCCGAGTCCGCGGGTGAGCTCGCGGCCGATGTCGAGCTTGACGTCGGCGTCGCTCATCAGGAGGGCCTGGGCGTCGGTGTTGATCGCGATGAACTCGACGCCCTTGAGACCGACCTCGATCATCCGGTTGACGGCGTTGACTCCACCTCCACCGATACCCACGACCTTGATGACGGCCAGGTAGTTCTGCGGTGCTGCCACGGCAGTCGCCTCTCGCTGCTTGGCTGCCCTGATGCAGGGCAGACGGGGTGTATGTCGGTGGGGAAGACACGAGACTGACCGAACCGGAACCCTAACCCTGAAGTAGAGGGTTATAGTTATGTCAACCTCGTGCTTGTGAAAAAGGTAGGGGGTGCGGCCCGCCCGATCCGGCCGACACGCGGCGCGCCGCGACTTTCTCGAAATCTTTCGGGCGCTGCTACTTCTTGATGATCGGCTGGCCCGGGACGGAGACGTCGTAGACCGAGGCCCTCTGGCGCAGCAGGACGGCGAGGACCCGGCCCTTGGCGTCGGAGTCGGCCGCGCTCCCCCACCGCACGGTGTCGCCGTTGCGCAGCCGCAGGGAGATGGTGTCGACGGTGCGCACCTCGACGAAGTCGACCTTGCCGGAGATCGCGGACGGCAGGGACCCAGCGACGCTGGCCGCCTCGGCGAGCGCGTCGGCGCGGGTCCGGCCGTTCACCCGGATCAGCGGCAGGCTGCGCGGCCGGGAGGGGTAGCCCCGGAACATCACGCCGGTGGCGTCCAGCCCCCGAAGCGACGCGCCGCGCGCCACCACGGCCACCGCCTCGCGCTCGGTCACGTCGATGCGCACCGCGTCCGGCCAGGACCGGGAGACGTCGACCCGCAGCACAGCCGGCAGCCGCTCGACACGGCGGCCGATCGCTTCCAGGTCGACGGTGGCCAGCGGCGCCCCCGTCGAGACGGCCGCCGCCCGGCGTACGACGCGGGGGTCAAGCACCTGCGTGCCCTCCACCCGGACGCCCGAGACGGCCAGCACGGAGGACGCGAACACCAGCCACACGGAGCCGGCCACCAGGACGACCAGCAGGAGCGCGATCACCACGCGTCGCCAGGCCAGCCAGCGACGGGCCCACTGCCGACGGACGAAGCGCTTGCGGGCAATGCGGACCGTGCGCTCGACGTCGTCCGGCTCGTCGGCGTCCACGTCGTGCCGGTCGCGGGTGAACAGGCTCATGCGTCCCGCTCCGCGAGGAGCTCGAGCACCTCGGGTCCGACCAGGGTCACGTCACCGGCACCGAGCGTGAGCACCAGGTCACCGGGCCGGGCCCGCTCGACCAGGGCGCCGGGCGTGCGCGACCAGGACGGCTCGAAGTGCACCCGATCGTCGGGCAGCGGCACGTGCGAGGCGACGAGCCGGCCGTTGACGCCCGGCTCGGGGTCCTCCCGGGCGACGTAGACGTCCATCACGACGACCTCGTCGGCGGCACCGAGCGCCACACCCATCGCGGGCCCGAAGATCTTGGTGCGCGAGACCAGGTGCGGCTGGAACGCCACCACGACGCGGCCCTCCCCGGCCAGCGAGCGGGCGGCCTGGAGGTCGCCGGCGATCTCGTTGGGGTGGTGGGCGTAGGAGTCGTAGACGCGCACGCCGGCGACCTCGCCCTTGAACTCCATCCGGCGCCGCGTGCCGGTGAACGCCTCGAGACCACGTCGCAGCTCGTCGAACCCGAACCCGAGCCGCAGCCCGGCGGCCAGCGCCGCCATCGCGTCCAGGACGTAGTGCCGACCGGGGATCTGCAGGCTCACCACGCCGAGCCGGCGGCCGCGGTCCACGACGGTGAAGCGCGAGGTCGAGCCCTCGAAGGCCAGGTGCTCGGCGCGCAGGTCGGCCCGCTCGGACTCGCCGATGCCGACCACCGTCAGGCCCTTCTCGCGCGCCTGCTCGGCCAGGTCGGCGGCACCGTCGTCGTCGATGCAGACCACGAGGAAGCCGGCAGGGTCGATCCGGTCGAGGAAGGTCGTGAAGGCCGCGTGGTAGGCCTCCTCGGTGCCGTAGTTGTCGAGGTGGTCGGCCTCGACGTTGGTCACCAGCGCCCCGAAGGGCGAGTAGACCAGGAAGGCGCCGTCGCTCTCGTCGGCCTCGGCCACGAAGATCTCGCCGCTGCCGTCGTGGGCGTTCGAGCCGGTCTCGTTGAGCTCGCCACCGATCGCGAACGACGGGTCGGCGGCGCAGTGCTGGAGCGCGACCGTGAGCAGTGAGGTGGTGGTGGTCTTGCCGTGGGTGCCCGCGACGGCGACGACCTTGCGGCCCCGCATCACCGACTCCAGCGCGGCCGAGCGGGGCAGCAGCCGCAACCCCAGCCGCCGCGCCTCGACGACCTCCGGGTTGTCCTCGCGGACGGCGGTCGAGACGACCAGGGTGTCGGCGTCGCGCACCTGGTCGGCGGCGTGGCCGACGAAGCAGGTGGCGCCGAGGGCCCGCAGCGCCTCGATGGCGCGGGACTCCCTGGCGTCGCTGCCGCTGACGGTTATGCCCCGCGCGAGCATGATGCGAGCGATGCCGGACAGGCCGGCGCCGCCGATGCCGACGAAGTGCACACGGCCGAGCGCATCTGCGGGCAGCAGCGCGTCGGGGACGGGGACCCTCACGAGGACGCGCCCCCTGCGGCGGAGAGGACCATCCGGGCCAGCAGCTCGTCGGCGTCGCGCGGGATGAGGTTCGAGGCGGCGGCCGACATCGCGGCGAGCCGGTCCCGGTCGGCAGCCAGGCCCGGGATCGTGCCCGCGACCCACTCGACGGTGAGGGCGCCGTCCTGGACGAGCAGCCCTCCCCCGGCGTCGACGACGGGACGGGCGTTGAGGTCCTGCTCCCCGTTGCCGATGGGTAGCGGCACGAACACGGCCGGCAGGCCCACAGCCGCGACCTCGGTGACCGTGTTGGCCCCGGCGCGGCACACGACGAGGTCGGCGGCGGCGTAGGCCAGGTCCATCCGGTCGACGTACGGCAGGACGACGTAGGGCGGCTCGCCGGGCTGCCGGGTCACGGCCGCCTCGCCGTTCGCACCGACAAGGTGCAGCACCTGCACCCCCGCGTCCGCGAAAGACCGCTCGGCGCCGGCCACGGACTGGTTGAGCCGCCGAGCGCCCTGCGAGCCGCCGAACACCAGCAGGGTGGGTCGGTCCGCGTCGAGGCCGAACGTGCGCCGGGCCTCGTCGCGCAGGGCGGGCCGGTCGAGAGTGGAGATCATCCGGCGGATCGGGAGTCCGAGGTACGTCGCGTGGCGCAGCGGCGTCTCCGGGAAGCTGGTGGCGACGTGCGAGGTGAACCGGGCTCCGAGCTTGTTCGCCAGCCCCGGCAGGGCGTTGCCCTCGTGCACCACGATCGGGACGTGCCGGCGACGGGCGGCGAGGTAGGCCGGGACCGAGACGTAGCCGCCGAAGCCGACCACGACGTCGGGACGGATCCGGTCGAGGACCTCCAGCGCGGCCTTGACCGCACCGCGCAGGCGGCCCGGGACGCGGGCCAGGTCGGCGTTGGGCTTCCGGGGCAGTGGCACCGGCGGAATCATCTCGAGGGGGTAGCCCGCCTCGGGGACGACGCGGCCCTCGAGGCCGCGCGGCGTGCCCAGCGCGGTCACTTCCACCGAGGGGTCGAGACGGCGCAGCGCATCGGCGGTGGCGAGCAGCGGAGACGTGTGCCCCGCTGTGCCGCCCCCGGCCAGCAGGACCTTCATCGCATGCGCCTCGTCATGCTGCTCGAGGTGACACCGGCCGACGACCGACTGCGGCGGCGACGGTCACGCAGCGCGGCCTTGGCCCCGGGCTCCGAGCGGGCGAACGACACGAGCAGGCCGAGCGCCACCAGCGACGGCAGCAGGGCCGAGCCGCCGTAGGACACGAGCGGCAGCGGCAGGCCGATGACGGGCAGCAGCGCGAGGACCATGCCCACGTTGATCATCATCTGCGCCGTGAGCCAGACCGTGATGCCCGCGGACATGTAGCGCACGAACGGGTCCTTGGTGCGCACGGCGACCCGGATGCCGGCGTACGCGATGGTCAGGAAAAGAGCCAGGACCAGCACGGTGCCGACCAGGCCGAGCTCCTCGCCGAGCACCGCGAAGATGAAGTCGGTGTGCGCCTCGGGCAGGCTGCCCCACTTCTGCTGGCTGGCGCCAATGCCCTTGCCGAACATGCCGCCGCTCGACATCGCGAACAGGCCGTGCGCGGACTGCCAGCCCGCGCCCTGGAAGTCCTTGAACGGGTCGGCGAAGTTGGTGAGCCGGTCGAGACGCTCCTTGTTGGTGCTCGCAAGGTAGAGCGCCAGGACCCCCACTGTGACCATCGAGCCGACGAAGAGCCGGGCCGGGGCGCCGACCACCCAGAGCATGCCGAGGATGATCGTCATCAGCACCAGCGCGGTGCCGAGGTCGCCGCCGAGCAGGACCAGGCCCACCACCAACGCCATCACGGGGCCGACCGGGATGAGCGTGTGCTTCCAGTCGTCGAGCAGCTTCTCCTTGCGCGCGTAGATGTCCGCGCACCACAAGATCACGGCCAGCTTGGCGATCTCGGCCGGCTGGATCACGAACGGGCCGAGGGCGAGCCAGTTGCGGTTGCCGTTGACGGTGACGCCGAGCCCGGTCTGGGTCAGCCCCAGCAGGACGACCGCGGCGAGCAGCGCCGGCCAGGCGAGGCGGCGCAGCACCTTGTGCGGCAGCCGGGTCGCAACGAAGGTGACGGGAAGTGCCAGCGCGACCCAGGTGAGCTGGCGGAAGAACCAGTAGTAGCTGTTGCCGTGGTGCACGAAGCCGTCGACGCTGGAGGCGCTCAGCACCTCCATGAGGCCGATCGCGAGCAGCAGCGTGGAGGCCGTCAGCAGGAGGTAGTAGGACGTCAGCGGCCGGTCCAGGGTGTGCCGGAGGCTTGAGAGCCAGCTGCCGGCGCGGACGGGGGCCAAGGGCCTGCGCTGGTCCCCTGCCGTGGTGGTCACGCAGTGCCCTCCTGTGCGTGCGAGGTGCCGTGCGGTGAGCGCTGCTGGCTCACCGACCCCCGAGCCGGCGCACCGACTCGGCGAAAGCATCCCCGCGAGCGCCGTAGTTCGCGAACATGTCCATGGACGCGCATCCCGGGGCGAGCAGCACGGTGTCTCCTGGCTGGGCCAGGCCTGCGGCCGCCCCGACCACGCGATCCATGACAGAAGTGTCGCCGTCCCCGACTTCGATCACCGGGACATCCGGGGCGTGTCGCGCAAGCGCCTCCGCGATCACCGCACGGTCCCGGCCCAGCAGCACCACGCCGCGCAGCCGGTCACGCACCCGCGAGACCAGGTCGTCGAAGGTGGCGCCCTTGGCCAGCCCCCCCGCCACCCACACCACGGGGTCGTAGGCCTGCAGCGAGGACATCGCCGCGTGCGGGTTGGTGGCCTTGGAGTCGTCGACGTAGCGCACGTCCGCGACCTCGGCGACCTCGGCGATCCGGTGGCCGTCCGGGACAAAGGCGCGGAGCCCGTCGCGGACCGCCGCAGGCGGCACCCCGACCGAGCGGGCGAGCGCCGCCGCCGCCAGAGCGTTGGCCACGAAGTGCGGTGCGGGCGAGGCCAGGTCGGCCAACGTGCACAGCTCGGCGGCGCTGGACTCCCGCTGCTCGACGAAGGCCCGGTCGGCGAGCACGTCCTCGACGAGGCCGACCATGCCGACGGCCGGCGTGCCGAGGGTGAACCCGACGGCCCGGGCGCCCTCCACGACGTCGGCGTCCCGCACCAGCTGCTCCGTGACCGGGTCGTCGGCGTTGTAGACGCAGACCTGCTGCACCTGGTGGTAGATCCGGCCCTTGTCGGCGGCGTAGTCGGCCCTGCCGTCCGGTCCGTCGTACCAGTCGAGGTGGTCCTCGGCGACGTTGAGCACGGCGGCGGCGTGCGCGGACATGCTGGCGGTGTAGTGCAGCTGGAAGCTGGAGAGCTCGACGGCGTAGACGGCGTAGGGCTCGGGGTCCATCACCGCCTCCACGATCGGCAGACCGACGTTGCCGCAGGCCACCGAGCTCAGCCCGGCTGCCCGGAGGATGCCGTCGAGCATCTGCACGGTGGTGGTCTTGCCGTTGGTGCCGGTCACGCAGAGCCACACGCCCGGGTGCTCGGGGTCGCGCAGCCGCCAGGCCAGCTCCACCTCGCCCCAGACGGGTACGCCGCGCCGGGCGGCCGCCACGAGCAGGGGCGCCGTGGGGGGCACGCCGGGCGAGGTGACGACCACCTCGACGTCGTCGGGCAGGACGGCGCTCTCACCGGACCCGATCCGCACGGTCGCGCCGAGCATGCCGAGCAGGTCGGCCTTCTCCCGCTGGACCGTGCTGGCCGACTCGGCCAGCACGGTGACCTGCGCGCCGAGGTGGGTCAGGTTGTCCGCGGCCGCGAAGCCGGAGACGCCGATGCCGAGCACGACGGCCCGGACCCCGGACCAGTCGTCGGTCCGGGTCAGTCCGTCCGCGTTCATGCTCCCGCGACCCACTCGGCGTAGAAGATGCCCAGGCCGGCCGCGACGCAGATGCCGGTGATGATCCAGAACCGGATCACGATGGTGATCTCGGCCCAGCCCTTGAGCTCGAAGTGGTGCTGCAGGGGCGCCATCCGGAAGATCCGTTTGCCGCCGGAGAGCTTGAAGTAGCCCACCTGCAGGATCACCGACATCGTGATGATCACGAACAGGCCGCCGAGGATCGCGAGCAGGAACTCGGTGCGGGTCAGGATCGCGAAACCGGCCAGCGCGCCGCCGAGAGCGAGGGAACCGGTGTCGCCCATGAAGATCTTCGCCGGGGATGCGTTCCACCACAGGAAGCCGAAGCAGGCACCGGTCAGGGCTGCGGCGATGGCAGCCAGGTCGAGCGGGTCCCGGACGTCGTAGCACTTGTTGCCCTGGTTGAGCGCACACCACTGGTTGTTCTGCCAGATGTTCACCAGCGTGTAGGCGCCGAACACCATCGTCGAGGTGCCCGTGGCCAACCCGTCGAGCCCGTCGGTGAGGTTCACCGCGTTGCTGGCGCCGGAGATCATCACCAGGATCAGCAGGACCACCACCACGGCTGGCAGGGTGAAGGAGTCGAAGTCACGGATGAAGGACAGGTGCCGCGACGCCGGGGTCTGGCCGCGGTCGTCGGGGTGGGTCAGGGCGAGCGCCGCGAAGACCACCGCGACGGTGACCTGACCGGCCATCTTGGCCTTGCTGCGCAGGCCGAGGCTGCGCTGCATGGCGATCTTGATGTAGTCGTCGAGGAAGCCGACGGTGCCCAGGCCGACGAGCAGGAACAGCAGCAGCACCGCCGACCAGGACGGCACGTCCTGGGTGATCAGCTTGGCGAACAGGTAGGCGGCCACCACCGAGACGATGATCACCAGCCCGCCCATCGTCGGGGTGCCGCGCTTGGTGTGGTGGGTCGTCGGACCGTCGTCGCGGATCAGCTGGCCGTAGCCCTTGGTGGTCAGCACCCGGATCGCGACCCGGGTGCCGAGCAGCGTGAAGATCAGGGACAGGCCGCCCGCGAGCAGGATTGCCCTCATCGTCTGTGCTCCTCCCGGTCGTCTGTGCCGCCGTCTGTGCCGTCGTCTGTGCCGTCGTGCGGCTCGTCCGCCAGCACCTGCTCCGCCACCCGTCGGACCTGCGCGGCCTTGGATGACTTGAACAGCACCACGTCCCCGGCCGCGAGGTTCTCCTGCAGCCACGCGAACGCGGCGTCGGGGTCGGGGACGAAGGCCGACTCGCCACCCCAGGCACCTGCGGAGCGGGCGCCGAGGTGGATCGGCTGGGCGCCCTCCCCGACCACGAGGAGCCGGTGGATGTCGAGACCGGCCACCAGTCTGCCGACCGCGTCGTGCTCGTCGGCGCTCGACGCGCCCAGCTCGAGCATCTCGCCGAGGACGGCCACCGTCCTGGCGCCCGGACGGCTGCGTCCGATCGCGGCCAGCGAGGCGAGCGCGGCCCGCATCGAGTCGGGGTTGGCGTTGTAGGCGTCGTTGACGACGGTGACGCCGTCGGCGCGCTCGGACAGCTGCATCCGGGCGGGCGACGTCGCGGTGGCGGACGCGAGCGACGTGACGACGTCGTCCAGCGGGACGCCGAGGGACAGGGCGACGGCGGCCGCGGCGGTGGCGTTCGCGGCGTGGTGCTCGCCGAGCAGCCCGAGCCGCACCGTGCGCCGCTCGGCGCCCGCGACCAGGTCGAACGTGGGCCGGGTGAGGCCGTCGAGCTCGACGTGCTCGAAACGGACGTCCGCGTCGGCGTGCACTCCGAACCGGGTCACCCGGGCCGTCGTACGCCCGGCCATGGCAGTCACCAGGGGGTCGTCTGCGTTGAGCACGGCGACCCCGTCGGGACCCAGCGCCTCGACGATCTCGCCCTTGGCCTGCGCGATGGCCTGCTGGGAGCCGAACTCGCCGATGTGCGCCTTGCCGACGTTGAGCACCAGGGACACCTGCGGCGGCGCGATAGCACAGGACGCGACGAGGTCTCCGATGTGCCGAGCCCCCATCTCGAGCACCAGGAAGCGGGTGGTGGGGTCGGCGCGCAGCACGGTCAGCGGCAGCCCGAGCTCGTTGTTGAACGAGCCGAAGGTCGCGACCGTCTCGCCGGCCCCCGCGAGCACGTGGGCCAGCACGTCCTTGGTGCTGGTCTTGCCCTGGGAGCCCGTGAGCGCCACGACGCGTACGTCGGACAGGGCGGCGAGCGAGTGCCGGGCGAGCAGGGCCAGCGCTGCCACGGGGTCCTCGACCAGCACGCCGGGGTGGCCGGTGTCGCGCGAGGACAGCACGGCGGCCGCCCCTCCGGCCAGCGCCGTGTCGGCGTAGTCGTGGCCGTCGACGTGCTCGCCCGCGATGGCCACGAACAGGCCACGGCGCTCGGCGACGCGGCTGTCGACGAAGGCCGCGCCGTCGACGACCACGCCGATGTCGTGGACGACGGCACCGCCGACGACGTCGGCGATCTCCGGCAGGGTCATCGCGATCATCGGGCGGTCAGCTCCTCGCGCAGCACGACGCGGTCGTCGAAGGGGTGCACGGTGCCGGCGACCTCCTGGCCGGTCTCGTGGCCCTTGCCCGCGACCACCACCGTGTCCCCCGGTCCGGCCAGCCCGACGGCCAGCGCGATCGCTGCCCGGCGGTCCCCCACCTCGTGGAGCTCGACGCGGTGCCCGTCCACGGACTCGGCGCCAGCGACGAGGGCGGCCCGGATCGCGGCCGGGTCCTCGCTGCGCGGGTTGTCGTCGGTCACGACCAGCACGTCGGCGAGGCGACCGGCGATCTCACCCATGATCGGCCGCTTGCCGGGGTCCCGGTCTCCCCCGGCCCCCAGGACGACGACCAGACGGCCACTGGTCAACGGGCGCAGCGCGTTCAGGGCCGCGGTGACCGCGTCGGGCTTGTGCGCGTAGTCCACGACGGCGAGGAAGTCCTGGCCCGCGTCGACCTGCTCGAGCCGGCCGGGCACCCCGCCGGACTCGCCCATCGAGTCGGCCACCACGGCGGCGTCGAACCCGGCCTCGCCGAGCGCGGCGATGGCGCAGAGCGCGTTGGCGACGTTGAAGTCCCCGGTCAGCGGCACCCGCGCGGGGAACGACTCCCCGGACGGCGTGTGCACGACGAACGACGAACCGGTCGGCTCGAGGACCACGTCGGTGGCCCGCCAGTCGGCCGGCGCCCCGAAGGCGGAGAAGGTCCGCACGGGCACCGTCGCCTGGTCGACGAGCCGCCGGCCGAAGTCGTCGTCGACGTTGACCAGGCCCAGTCGGGCGCGGTCCGGGGTGAACAGCGACGCCTTGGCCGCGAAGTAGTCCTCGACGTCGGCGTGGAAGTCGAGGTGGTCGCGGCCCAGGTTGGTGAAGCAGGCGACGTCGAACACGACGCCGTCGACGCGGCCCATCACGAGCGCGTGGCTCGAGACCTCCATCGCGCAGGCGGCGACGTCGTGCTCGACCATCACCGCGAACAGGGCGTGCAGGTCGGGTGCCTCGGGCGTGGTCAGCGAGGTCTTCACCTCGACGCCGGCGACCCGGGTTCCGACGGTGCCGACGACCGCGGCCCGCACCCCCGCCGTGCTCAGGGCGGCCTCGGCCAGCCGGGTGGTGGTGGTCTTGCCCTGGGTGCCGGTGACGGCGACCATCCGCATCCGCTGGGCCGGCCGGCCGTAGAACCGCGCGGCCAGGTCGCCCACGACCTCGCGCGGCCGGTCCACGACCAGCACCGGGACGCCGGCGTCGCGGCAGAGGGCGGTGCCCTCGCGGTCCGTGAGCACGGCGACCGCTCCGTCCGCGACGGCCTGGCCGGCGTACGCCGCGCCGTGCGCACGAGCCCCGGCCGGGGCGACGTACAGGTCACCGGGGCTCACCCGCAGAGAGCTGATCGTAACCCCGGTGACGACCACGGGACGGGCGTCCAGCACCTCGTCGAGGGCCTCCCCGAGCCAGTCCGCAACCTGCTGGAGCGTCGTCTCCGCGGGCGCAGAGGGACGCAGGGCCACGGGTTCCGACACGACCGAGAGGGTACCGGTCGGGCTCACCACTCGATGCGGGGCGTGGGTGCCTTGGTGCCGGTCGGCGGGACGGCGTACTTCTGGAGGACGTAGCTCATGATCTTGTGGAACGCAGGACCGCCGATGGAGCCACCGCCACCGCCGTTCTTCGGGTCCTGCACCACGACGTAGACCAGGAACCGCGGGGCGTCGGCGGGCGCGAAACCGGCGAACGAGACCGTGAACGTGCCGTCGTAGCAGCCGCACTTCTTGCCGACCCGCTGCGCGGTGCCGGTCTTGCCGGCCACGCGGTAGCCGTCGATCCCGGCCACGCCGGCGGTGCCCGTCTCGGGATTGGTCACCGCCTCCATCATCTGACCGGTGAGCTTCGCGGCCCGCGGGCTGATCACCCGGTGGGTGGTGGTGAGGTCGGAGCCGACCTTCTCGCCGCCCGACGTGGTCGCCTCGCCCTTGATCAGGCTGGGCTTGACGTAGACGCCACCGTTGGCGACCACGTTGACCGCCGCGGCCATCTGCACGGCGTTCACCGCGAGGCCCTGGCCGAAGGCGATCGTGTCCTGGTTGATCTGCGACCAGTTCTTCGGTTCGGCGAGCACGCCGGCCGTCTCGCCCTTGACGCCGATCGCCGTGCGCTGGCCGAGACCGAACTTGCGCAGGTAGTCGTAGAGCTCCTGGTGCTTGAACTGCGTGGCGGCCAGCACCGTGCCGATGTTGGAGGACTTCGCGATCACGCCGGTGAGGGTGAGGTGGATGCGACCGTGCTGGAAGTAGTCGTGGATGACGCGGTCGCCGCGTGGCAGCTGGGACGGCACCGTGATCCGGGTGTCCGGGGTGACCTTGTGGGCGTCGATCAGCGACGACGAGGTCAGCACCTTCTCGACCGAGCCCGGCTCGTAGACGTCGCGCAGCGCCCGCGAGCCGAGGTCGCCCTTCGGGGACAGCGACGGCTGGTTGGCGTCGAAGCTCGGGTAGTCCGCGAGGCCGAGCAGCTGGCCGGTGTGGGTGTCCATCACGACCGCGGAACCGGACGAGCCCCCGCTGCCCTGGACGGCCTGGCGCACGACCCGCTGGGTGTAGAACTGCACGTCGCGGTCGATGGTCAGCGACAGGTCGTGACCGCTCCTGGGCGGCACCGTGCTGTTGTCACCGAGCGGGATCCGGTTGCCGCCACCGGTCTCGTAGGTCGCCGAGCCGTCGCGTCCGGACAGCATCCGGTCGAACATCAGCTCCGCGCCCTCACCGGCGTCGCCGTTGTCGTTCATGAAGCCGACGAGGTTGGCCGCGATGTCTTCGGCCGGGTAGGTCCGGACCGGGTCGCGGCGGGTGTCGATGCCCTTGAAGCCCCGCGCGTCGATGGTCGCGACGACGGCCTTGGCCTTGGTGGACGGCACCCGGCGGGCGATGTACTGGAACTGGGTGTCGGGCTTGCGCAGCTTGCCGAGCAGGTCGAAGTAGTCGAGGTCGAGCCGGCGGGCCAGGATCGAGGCGATCTCACTGGCGTGCTTCACCGTCAGCGACGGGTCCGCGACGATCATCAGGCCGTCGACGGACTCGGCGAGCGGGACGCCGTTGCGGTCCGTGATCGTGCCGCGGTTCGCGGGCAGGGTCACCGTCACGACCCCTTCGGACTTCGCCTTCGCGACGTACGCCTTCGCGTCGACGCCCTGGAGCTGGAACAA
Source organism: Nocardioidaceae bacterium (assembly GCA_039915665.1). Lineage (GTDB taxonomy): Bacteria > Actinomycetota > Actinomycetes > Propionibacteriales > Nocardioidaceae > Nocardioides_B. Next base: position 38,086 of record JBDSMW010000005.1, on the reverse strand, counting down.
CCGGGCCGCGAACACCGAGACGACCATCGCGATCAGGATGAAGCCGATCCGGAGCCGGACGAGCGACGCTCCGCGCAGAGACCGGATCCGCGGACGACGGGACCGCTGCACCGGCCGCTGGGCGGGCCGACGGGCCGGACCGGACGGCGGGCGAGCACGGTGGCCCTGGGTCAACGCTGGCTCCCCTGCTTGTGCGCGGTCTTGCGGGTCTTCTTGGTATCAGCCGAGGTGGTCCCGGACGCGGTTGCCGCGCCGTCGTCGGCGTTGGCTGCTGCGTCGGGCTTGACCTCGATGACGATCGGGGTCGGCCGCAGGTTCTTGGGCTTGCGCGTGGGCAGCGGGGTGATCCGCAGCGCGCTGCCGGCGGCGGCTGGCGTCGCCTTGCCGAGCACCTTGCCGTCGGCGAGCCGGATGAACGCGGGGCTGCTGGCGGGCACCATGCCCATCTCCTGGGCCTTGACCGCCACGCGCTGCGGGTCGCGCAGCGCGTCGAGCTCCATGGTCAGCGACTGCTGCCTCGCGTCGAGGGCGTTGGCCTGGTCCTCCAGGGCGGTGGCCGTGAAGGAGGCCTGCTGCATCGAGGTGTTGAAGCAGAGCAGCCCGGCGATGCCGCCGACGAGCACGAGCGAGACCAGCACCACGAACGGCACCCGCGCCGCGCGGCGTGCTGCCGCCCGGGGGACGACGGTGAGGCGGGCCCGCTCGACGGCTGCCTCGGCGATCCGGGGCACCCGGCTCCTGGCCTGGTTGATCAACGCGCTCATCTGGGGTCCCCTCCCACGGTTCCGACTGTGCTGGCTGCTGGGCTGGCTGCTGCGCTGAGTGCTGCGCTGGCTGCTGTACTCATGCGACTGCTCCGGCGTGCACCCGTTCGACGGCCCGCAACCGGACCGATGCCGCACGGGGGTTCTGCTCGATCTCCTCCGGGGTGGCCTTCTCCGCGCCGCGCGTGACCAGCCGCAGCGCCGGGTCGTGGCCCTCGGGCACGAACGGCAGGTCGGGAGGTACGTCGCTGCGGGTGGCGGCGGCGAAGGCCTGCTTGGTGATCCGGTCCTCGAGGGAGTGGTAGCTCATGACCACCACGCGCCCACCGACCCCGATCGCCTCGATGGCGGCAGGCAGCGCCCGGCGCAGCACCGACAGCTCGTCGTTGACCTCGATGCGCAAGGCCTGGAACGTGCGCTTGGCCGGGTGTCCCCCGGTGCGCCGGGCCGGGATCGGGATCGAGTCGTAGAGCAGCTCGACGAGCCGGCCGGAGCCGGTGAAGGGCTGCTTCTCCCGCTCGCGCACGACGGCCTGGGCGATGCGGCGGGCGAACTTCTCCTCGCCGTACTGGTGCAGGATCCGGGCGAGCTCCCCGACGGGGTACTCGTTGAGCACGTCGGCGGCCGTCGGCCCGGTGCTGTCGTCCATCCGCATGTCCAGCGGTGCGTCCTGGGAGTAGGCGAAGCCCCGCTCGCGCAGGTCGAGCTGCATCGAGGAGACGCCGAGGTCGAAGAGCACGCCGTCGACCGAGGTGTGCCCGAGCTCCTCGAGCACCTCCCCGATCTCGTCGTACACCGCGTGCATGAAGGTGACCCGCTCCCCGAAGGGGGCGAGCCGCTCCTTGCTGAGGACGATGGCGTGCTCGTCGCGGTCGACGCCGATGACGTGCGCCCGCGGGCAGCGCTCGAGGACCGCCTCGGTGTGACCGCCGAGACCGAGGGTCGCATCGACCAGGAGGGTGCGCTCCTTGTCGGTCCGGTCCAGCGCAGGTGCGACGAGAGCGACGACCCGGTCGAGGAGCACCGGGACGTGGCTGGCGTTGGTCATGTCGACTAGCCGGCCAGCCGGGCGAGCAGGACGAGGGCCAGGGCGAGACCGGTCGAGGCGGCGGCCGAGAAGGCGATGACCGCGACGCCGTCGCGGACCTCGTGCCTGACCCGTCGGGCCGGAGTCGTGACCGGAGTCGTGACCGGAGCGGCGACCGGCGTGCTCGTCATGGAATCGACCCCAAAGAGTGGCTGGATGGCTGGTGTGCGGATGTGTCCTGCGCCGGGTTCGTGAGGCCAGGTCCCCGCCCGCTCGTCCCTGAGGGAAGTCCCGTTCTGGCACCGGGGAAGGTGCGCCAGACCGGGGGCAGTGACGAACGGACGCGAGACCTCGTCCCACGACTCCGGCTGTTCAGTTGTGCTGAGTCTCACGCTCAGACTTCGATCGTCAGACTCCGGCCGTCAGACTCCGGGAAAGACTTCTTCCGAGAGGTCCGCGAACGCCTGCTCCTGCTGGTCCGAGTAGCTCTGCCAGGCAGTGCTGTCCCAGATCTCGATCCGGTTCATCGCGCCGATCACGATGCAGTCCTTCGCCAGGGAGGCGTACTCCCGCAGCATCGGCGGCACGGTGATCCGGCCCTGCTTGTCCGGTGTCTCGTCCGAGGCACCCGCGAAGAACATCCGCACGTAGTCCCGGGCCGCCTTGTTGGTGACCGGTGCCTCGCGCAGCCGCTCGGTGAGCTTCCCGAACTCCTCCATGGACCACACGTAGAGGCAGCGCTCCTGCCCCCGGGTGACCACGAGTCCTTCGGCCAGCTCGTCCCGGAACTTCGCCGGGAGGAACAGGCGGCCCTTGTCATCGAGACGGGGGGTGTAGGTGCCGAAGAACATCGGCCCACCCCTTCTCTCGATGCGAAAGAACTTCCCTCTCCTCCACTGCGCACCACTCTACTCCACTCCGCACCACCGTCAACCATTTCCGCCGTGTTCTGCGAGGTTTTGCGCGGGGATCCTCGCGCTTCTCATCCGGGCGCTCCCCCGCTGACCGACGCCCTCCCCGCCTGGAACGGCGCGGCGTGCCGTCCCGGGGTGCCCGAGGGGAGCGAAGTGGGGGGAAAGTGGAGGAGAACCGCCACGAACGGGGTCCGGCCACGATTCGATGACGGTTCGCGGCCTCGTCGCTGCGATGCGGTGACAGCGCTTGGGCGATGAGGTTGACTACTCAACACCGAGCAGGAGGACGGCCCCGGGGGAGAACGACCCCGTCGTCCGCGCACCAGGAAGAGGACAGCGTGACCTCAGCCCACGACACCGGGACCGAGCGCCGGGAAGGCACCGGCTCCACCACCGACGGGGCGGACCTGGACACCCTCGCCCGCGTGACGGGCCGCATCCGGACCAGCATCGAGAAGGTCATCGAGGGCAAGCCCGAGGTCGCCAAGCTGGCGATCACCGTGATGCTGGCCGAGGGCCATCTGCTGATCGAGGACGTGCCCGGAGTCGGCAAGACGATGCTGGCCAAGGCGCTGGCCCGCTCCATCGACTGCTCGGTGCGCCGGGTCCAGTTCACCCCGGACCTGCTGCCCTCCGACGTCACCGGGGTGTCGGTGTTCAACCAGGACACCCGCGAGTTCGAGTTCCGGCCCGGCGGCGTGTTCGCCAACATCGTGGTCGGCGACGAGATCAACCGGGCCTCCCCCAAGACGCAGTCGGCACTGCTGGAGTGCATGGAGGAGCGTCAGGTCACGGTGGACGGGACGACGTACTTCCTGGAAGCGCCGTTCATGGTGGTCGCGACCCAGAACCCCATCGAGATGGAGGGCACCTACACCCTCCCCGAGGCACAGCGGGACCGGTTCATGGCCCGGGTGTCGATGGGCTACCCCGTCGAGGCGGCCGAGATCGCGATGCTGAACAGCCACACGCGCAGCAACCCGCTAGACGACCTGGAGCCGGTCACCGACGCCAGCGAGATCCGCAAGCTGATCGACATCGTCGGGCAGGTCTACGTCTCCGATGCGGTGCAGCGCTACGCCGTCGCCATCACGACCGCGACGCGCACCTCCCCCGAGCTGATGCTCGGCGCCTCGCCGCGCGCGACCCTGCACCTGGTGCGGGCCGCCAAGGCCACCGCCGCGATCGCAGGCCGGGACTACGTCATCCCCGACGACGTGCACGACCTGGCCTCGCAGGTGCTCTCCCACCGCATGCTGACCACGGTCGAGGCGTCCATGAGCGGGCGTACGCCGGAGGCGGCCCTGCGCCAGATCGTGTCCGGTGTTGCGATGCCCGAGAGTCGTCGCAGCGCCACCTGAACCACCACCGAGACTGGACGAGAACACGATGCGCGAAGCCCTGTCGGCCCTGACCGTCCGAGGACGGGCGTTCCTGGCCGCCGGCGCGACGGCCTTCGTGTGTGCGCTCTTCCTGGGGCACGACGAGCTCGTGCGGGTCGGTGCCCTGCTGATCGTGCTGCCGCTCGCGACGGCGTACTTCCTCGGCCGCAGCCGCTACCGCCTCGGCCTGGTGCGCTCGATCACCCCGGCGCAGGTGTCGGCCGGCCAGCAGGCCCGGGTGCAGCTCGACCTGACCAACGACGGCCGGATGCCGACCGGCCTGCTGCTGCTCGAGGACCAGATCCCCTACGTGCTGGGCACCCGCCCGCGCTTCGTCGTGGACAAGATGGGTCCGCGGTGGAAGCGCAGCGTGGGCTACGTCGTCCGCTCCGACGTGCGCGGCAAGTTCGAGGTCGGCCCGATGAAGGTCCGGCTGTCCGACCCGTTCGGCCTCGTCGAGCTCGAGCGGACCTTCCAGACCCGGTCGTCCCTGGTGGTGACGCCGCGGGTCGTGCCCCTGCCCGTCGTACCTCTGTCGGGGGTGTGGACCGGGTCGGGCGACAACCGGCCGCGTGCCTTCGCCAGCGGCAGCGCCGAGGACGTCACCGTCCGGGAGTATCGCCGCGGGGACGACCTGCGCCGGGTGCACTGGCGCAGCAGCGCGCACGCCGGCGAGCTGATGGTCCGGCGCGAGGAGCAGCCCTGGCAGTCGCGGGCGACGCTCTTCCTGGACAACCGCAAGATCGCACACCGCGGCTCGGGCGCCGCGTCGTCGCTCGAGCACGCCGTCTCGGTGGCCGCCTCGATCGCCGTGCACCTGGTGCAGCGCGGGTTCAGCGTGCGGCTGGTGACGTCCGCCGGCACCGAGCACGGCAGCTCCTGGCACGAGCACATGGCCAAGTCCGCCGAGACCGCTCCCCTGCTGGAGTCGCTGGCCGTGCTGACCGAGACCACGCACCCGCACATCGACCTGCGCTGGCTGCAGGAGGCCGGCCACTCCGGCCTGCTGATCGCGGTGCTGGGCGACATCGGTGACCACGACAAGTCCGTGATCACCCGGATGCGGCACTCCGCCTCCAGCGCGATGGCGGTGACCCTCGACGTGCCGGCCTGGGCCCGCGGTTCGAGCCCCGGCGCGATGAGCACGGCGCAGCACACGGCCTGGCTGGGTGCGCACGGCTGGCGGTCGGTGTCAGCCGGACCTCAGGACCCGCTGCCCGCGGTGTGGCAGGAGCTCGGGATGAGCAAGCGCAGCTCCAGCGGCCGCGGTGGCGAGGCTGCCCCCACGGCGCCGCTCACCGGGAGCTCGGCATGACCACGCTGCGCGACCTGCGTCCGACCACCTGGCTGCCGTCCCTGCTCGCCGGACTGACCACCTGGGTCACCCTGCTGGCGTGGACCAAGTTCGCCGAGGACCCGGCCGGCTTCATGGTGCCGATCCTCGGCGGCTGCATCCTGGTCGCCGTCCTCGGCATGGTGCTGCGCGGCGCCCGCCTGCCGGCCGTCGCGGTCGCCCTCGTGCAGCTCGTCGTCGTGATGCTGTGGCTCGACCACCGGGTGGCCGGCGACCTGGCGATCGGCGGCTGGCTGCCGACCCCGGACTCGGTGAGCGCCCTGTTCAGCGCCTTCGGCGACTCGGTCACCGCGTCCCAGGCGTACGCCGCGCCGGTGCCGAAGTCGGTCCCGGAGTTCTACCCGCTGCTCATCCTGGCCGGCACGCTCACCGCGGTGCTCATCGACTTCCTCGCCGTCGGTCTGCGCCGGGCCCCGCTGGCGGGCCTGCCGCTGCTCGCGCTCTACACCGCGCCGGTCAGCATCCTCGACGGGGGCGTCTCCTGGCTGAAGTTCGCGGTCGCCGCACTCTGCTTCCTGTTCCTGATCGCCGCCGAGGAGGCGCAGCGGCTCGCGCACTGGGGACACCAGCTGGTGCCGGGCGGCCGGATCTTCGACACCCAGACCACCGCGGTCAGTGGCCAGGCGATCTGGGCCTCCGCGCGCAAGATCGGACTGACCGCGACCGGTCTGGCCGTCGTCGTGCCGCTGCTGGTGCCGACCTTCAGCGCCGGCTTCTTCGGGGGCGGTGACGGCGCGGGCAACGGGGACGGCGACGCGGTGTCGATCTCCAACCCGATGATCGACCTGCGCCGCGACCTGGTGCAGGGCGCGGACATCGAGCTGGTCCGCGAGACCACGACGGAGAACGACCCGTCGTACCTGCGGATCACGGTGCTGAACTCCTTCGACGGCAGCGCCTGGCGACCGGCGAGCCGCGACATCCCGGTCAAGCAGCGGGCGGACGGCGCCGTCACCCGTCCGCCGGGTCTCGACCGGACCATCGAGACCAAGGACTTCAAGGCCACCATCACCGCGAGCGAGAACTTCCGGTCGCGGTGGCTGCCGGCGCCCTACCCGGTCAGCTCCCTGCAGGCGACGGGCGACTGGCGTTACGACCGGTCGACGCTGGACTTCATCAGTGCCGCGAACAACCAGACCACCGCCGGCCTGACCTATACGCTCGGCGGTCTCGACCTGGTGCCGTCTGCGGCCGAGCTGGCCGACGCGACCCCGGCGCCGGCGTCGGTCTACACGCCGAACACCGCGCTCCCCCGCGACCTGCCCCAGGCGGTGCGCACGCTGGCCAAGACCATCACGGACTCCCAGCCCACCAAGTTCGAGAAGGCGGTCGCGCTGCAGCAGTGGTTCCGCGTCGACGGCGGGTTCCGCTACTCGACGGAGCGCGCGGCTGGCAACGGCACCGACGACCTGGTCCGCTTCCTGACCAAGGGCAAGGGCGGACGGGTCGGCTACTGCGAGCAGTTCGCGGCCTCGATGGCCCTGATGGGGCGCACCGTCGGCATCCCGTCGCGGGTGGCGGTCGGCTTCCTCCGGCCCGAGCAGGTGGCCAAGAACACCTACGTCTACAGCTCCCGCGACCTGCACGCCTGGCCCGAGATGTACTTCGGCGGCGTCGGCTGGGTGCGGTTCGAGCCGACCCCGCAGCGCGCCGGGTCCGTCCCGGCGTACACGACCCAGCGCGTGCCGCAGGCCGCTCCCAGCTCCAGCACCTCCGCCCCAGCGGCCGCACCGAGCCTGAACCGCATCGACCGGCAGGCCGACGGGGCCGCCGGTCTCGCCGACCAGGGATCGGGCTCGTTCCTGACCAGCCCGGCCGCGTTGGTCACCGTCGGCGTCCTCCTGCTGCTCGTCCTGCTCGCGCTGGCGCCTCGCGCGCTGCGGTCGATGGCCCGGCGGCGCCGCTGGTCGGACCCGTCCCCCGCCGCGCTGGTGGAGGCCGCCTGGGACGAGCTGCGCGACACCGCGGTCGACCTCGGGGTGGCGTTCGACGACCATGTCAGCGTGCGCTCCGCCGGGGCCGACCTGCTGCACTCGTTCGGCCGGCCCGGTGACGAGGACGACTCGCTCGGACGCTCGGCGCACCGGGGGGCCGACGCCGACCCGGACGCCACTCAGGCGCTGCGCCGGCTGGTGGGACTGGTCGAGCGGGCTCGCTACTCGCGATCACTGCCGGACGGTGCGGTCAGCGCGGACGGCTTGCGCGACGACCTCGCGGCCTGCGTGGCCGCGCTCGAGGCCGGGGCCAGCAAGCGTCGCCGGTCCCGCGCGACCTGGCTGCCCGCCTCGTTGACGACGCCGTCCTCGACGCCGCGCGGCACCACCCGGCGCGGCGGGACGACGCTGGAGCCTGGAGTCGACCGGGCGGTCTGACCGAGGGCCCGAAGGGTGCTGCTCAGAAGCCGTTCTGGTCGCGGCGGCGACGCCACCGCTCCTCGAAGCGCTCCATCATCGACGTGTGCGGCGCGGACGGACGGGACTTGGCGCCCCGCTTGCGACCGCTGCGGCCGCCGTCGATGACGCTGAACGACGGGTGCGTCCCGCTCTCGTTCCGGGGACCGGGCTCGGGGGCGTGGCTCTGGCCGCGCCAGGACGACAGGGCGACGTACGCCGAGACCAGCATGACCACGAAGCCGACGATGCCGACCAGTGGCTTCTGGGTCACCGCACCGGTCATCAGGACCACGATGCCGACCACGAAGACCGCGGCACCGATGAGGACACGACGCCGGGCCGAGGCCCGCAGCGTGGTCCCACGCATCGTCGACGCCAGCTTGGGGTCGTCGGCGACCAGGGCGCGCTCCATCTGCTCGAGCAGACGCAGCTCCTCTTCCGAGAGCGGCACGTCGACCTCCCGTCAGCTTGTGGTTGTTTCAGTCTAGGCAGGCTGTTCGGCAACCGGTACCCGAGCCCAGAAAATCCACCCAGAAAATAGTCCGGTGGTCTCGCTGGGACGACGTCGGGTCAGGCGGAGTCGAGCGCCACGAGCTTCTCGCGCAGCGTCGTGGTGGCCCGGCGGTGCACCTGGCTGACCCGGGACTCGGTCACACCGAGGACCTGGCCGATCTCCGCGAGCGTGAGGCCCTCGAAGTAGTAGAGCGCGATGATCACCTGGTCGCGCTCGCCGAGCTGGTCCACGACGCGCATCAGGGAGGCGTTCACGTCACCCTGCTCGACCTGGTGGTCGGCGGCCGACGACAGCTCGTCGGCGAGGTCGAAGTCGTCGAGGTTCGCGTGGTTGGAGTTGGCCTGCCGGGTCAGGTCGCGCAGCTGCTGGAGGGGGATGCCGACCTCGCGGGCCACCTCGTGGTCCTCCGGCACCCGGCCGAGCCGCTCCTCGAGCGTCACGTGGGCGCGGTGGACGGTCCGGAGCTTGTCGCGTACGGACCGGGGCACGAAGTCCATCGAGCGCATGCCGTCGATGATCGCGCCGCGGATCCGCGGGACGGCGAAAGTCTGGAAGGACAGCCCGCGGGCGGGCTCGAAGCGCTCGATCGCGTCCATCAGGCCGAGCACGCCGTCGGAGACCAGGTCGTCGGGGTCCACCGAGTCGGGCATCCGGGTGCGGAGCCGCCCGGCGACGTACTTCACAAGAGGGGCGTACTGCAGCACCAGCCGGTTGCGGAGACCCGGCTCGCCGGTCTTCCGGAACTCGTTCCAGATCTGCTCGAGGTCGTCGCTGGGGCTCATGCGGATCCTCCGGAGCGTCCGCCGGTGTGGGGACGCTGGAACGCGACCAGGGCGTCGACCGGGCTCTCGCGGTAGCGGGCGATGAGCTCGGAGGTCGCCTCGTCGAGCCGCTCGTGCAGCGCACGGCGGTAGTCGGTCAGCTGGGTCTCGGCGTCCCGCAGCCGGCCGATGGCTGCGGCGACGGCGTCGGTGTCGTTGGGGTCGAGCTCGGTGACCCACATGTCCGCGAGGACCGGGAGCTCGGGGAGGTCGTCGGCGGCGCGGACGTTGACCAGCGCGGTGCGGGTGCGACCGGTGCCGGTGTCGCCCAGCACCCGGATCAGCTCGTCGAGCCGGAGCGGACGCTCGTGGTGGGCCTCGGCCTCGAGCACGTCGATCCGGGCGTGCACCAGACGGCGCCAGTAGGAGACTTTCTCCTCCTCCTCGGCCACGCGACGCCGGTAGAGGCGTACGTCGTCGAGCGAGAGGCCCGCCCAGGGACCCGGGCCCGCGGCAACATCGGCAAGCGCGAGGCTGCTCTCGTTGTCTCCGAGCGGGGTCATGGCTTGCGGGTCTCCGTCGTGCGCGGCGGGGCGGCCGATGCCTCCCCTGGTTCTTCGATCCTCTCAGCCAAGTGGGCCAGGGTCCGGCGATTGCGGATTCGGTCTGCCGTCAGGGGGCGTGGTGCCCGGAAAGGTCCGAAAAGTTTTCTTCAAATAGTCCTTTCGGGCTATCAAGACTGACCCGTGCGGTTGCCGACACTCTCTGTGCAAGCCCCGCTGGACGTGTCGCTCCCTGGGAGATCGGCAGCATCCGGCGGTGCGGCACCCCTACCGCGGATCCGGGAAAGCCCCCCTTCCCCCGCGGCGCCGGCTCATCAGCCCCCCGATGCACCGGCCCACGGCGGCCCTCGGTCCTTCTGGACCCGGGGCCGCTGCCATGTCCTAGGCACGGTCGGTGCCGATCAGGGTCGCGGGACGCACGGCGGCCGCACCGAACCGGGCGGTGGCCCGGTCGACGGCCCCGTCGGCCTCCGGCCAGCCGCGCTCCCGCTCGCCGAGCACCAGCTGCCGCTGCACGTCGGCCCGCGGCACCAGTCCCTCGACCCGCACGCCCACCAGCCGGATCCGCGCCCGCTGCAGCCCCAGGGCGGTGAACAGGTCGGTCGCGGTGCCGTAGATCTCCCGGGTCACGTCGGTGGCCTCGCCCCGGGTCTTGGAGCGGGTGATCGTGGTGAAGTCGGCGAACCGGACCTTGAGGGTCACCGTCCGGCCGGCCACCCGCGCGGTCCGCATCCGGGCGCCGACCTTGGCCGAGAGCCGCAGGACCTCACGCAGCACGACCGCCGGGTCGTCGGTGTCCCGGCCGAAGGTCTCGTCGGCCCCCATGCTCTTGTCCGGCTCGTCGGCGCCCCGGCGGGCAGTGACCACCCGCCGGTCCTCGCCCCAGGCGAGCTGGTGCAGCGAGGTGGCCAGGTGCACGCCGACCGCCCGTTGCAACGTGGTCAGCGGTGCGTGCGCGACGTCCCCGACCGTCCGCAGGCCGAGCCGGTGCAGCAGGTCGGCGGTCCGCTCCCCCACGCCCCACAGCTCGCCGACGTCGAGCGGGTGCAGGAACGTGGTCACCTCCGACGGAGGCACCACGACGATCCCGTCGGGCTTGGCCCGCCGGCTCGCGAGCTTGGCGACCGCGACGGTGGCGGCCATCCCGACCGAGCAGGTGATGCCCTGCTCGTCGTAGATCCGGGCGCGCAGCAGCGACGCGATGGAGTACGGCGACCCCAGCCGGCGCACGGAGCCGGAGACGTCGAGGAACGCCTCGTCCAGGGAGAGCACCTCGACCAGCGGAGTGACCTGCCGGAAGGTCTCCATCACCGACCTCGACACCACGTCGAAGGTCTCGTAGACGGGCGCGACCACCACCGCGTTGGGGCACAGCCGCCGGGCCCGGGTCATCGGCATCGCGGAGCGGACGCCGTAGGCCCGGGCGCGGTAGCTGGCCGACAGCACCACCCCGCGGTGGCCGCCGCCGACCACGACCGGGGCGTCCTGCAGGTCGGGTCGGTCCCGCACCGCGACCGAGGCGTAGAACGCGTCCATGTCGACGTGCAGGATCGGGCACTCCCACGAGGCCTCCTCGCGGGACCACGCGGGGCTCACCGGGCCACCCCGCTCACGGGCCGGGCCGGCTCAGCGGCGGGTGGCCACCGCGTGGATCTGGGTGGCGAGGGTGAGGTACTCGGGGCGGGTCGCGACCGCGCGCTCGAGCTCGAGCAGGGCCTGGGCCGCACCCGGCTCGAGGTCGACCAGCGAGCTCGGCACCAGGTCGACGAACACCCGGACGCCCTGCAGGGCCGCGGTGTCGAACCCGGCCGCGTCGAGCACCGTGGTGACCTCGTCGGCGGTGAACCGGCGGCCGGTCCCGGCGGTGCCGTCGGGCGTGCCGTCCTCGAGCAGCAACCGGGCCGCGGTGAAGTGGCCGGCCATCGCCCGGGTGACGACGGCCGCGTGCCGCTGGTTGACCAGCAGGCTGAGGGTGCCGCCGGGACGCAGGACGCCGACCAGGGCCGCGAGCGCAGCGGCCGGGTCCTCGACGATCTCCAGGACGCCGTGGCAGAGCACCAGGTCGGCACTGCCGTCGGGCACCAGGTCGGACACGGTGGCCAGGTCACCCTGGCGTCCGGTGACCCGGTCGGCGACCCCGCTCTCGTCGGCCCGTCGGGCCAGCGTGGCCAGGGCGTCGGGGCTGGGATCGACGACGACCACCTGGTGACCGAGCTCGGCCACCCGGACCGCGAGACCGCCGGTGCCGCCGCCGATGTCGACCACGGCGGCCGGGCGGTCGGCGTAGCGCGTCTCGAGCACCTCACGCAGGGCGTGCCACACCACGGCGGTGCGGGCGGCGCTGCGCCGCTGGAGACTGGTGCCGGAGCGGTCGGCTGACATGGCGCCCACCCTAGTGGGCCGACCACCACGACCATCGAGCGTCGTGCGCTCGGCCTAGGCACCGGAGCTGCCGGGGGATGAGTGCCAGAGCTTGCGGGGCGCGGACTTGGGGTCCTCGCCGGGCGGCTTGATGTCGGCGTAGGGCGACATCGTGAACCCGCTCGAGTGCACCAGCACCCGTCGCCGGCCCATCCCACCGGCCGCCCCCGGACCGTCGTTCCCCTGCCGGTCGGTCTCCTGGTCGCCGGGCCGGGCCACCACGGGTCGGGTCGAGCGGCTCTCGGCCGCCCCCTGCCCGGCCTGCTCCCCGGCCGCGCCGAAGCCCTCGGGGACCGCGGCCATCAGGTCGTGGACCGCATCGAGCCCGCGGTCCGGCCCGGCGGCACGCCAGGCCTCGTGCAGGACCGGCAGCTCCCAGCAGCCGGTGGCGCGCAGCGAGACGCCGCGCCGCCCGGTGCGCCGCAGCTCGCCGCGCACCACGAGCAGCCAGGAGTGGAACACCGTGGCGGCGTAGGGCCCCTGCACGTCCTCGAAGAACGTCGCGTCGACCGGGCCGGTGCCGTCGTCGAGGGTCAGGAACACCACCCGCCGCCCGGACCGGATCGGCGGGGTCTGGGTGGCCACCTTCACCCCGGCCACCAGCAGCTCGGACCGGCTGCGGCGCTCGAGCAGCTGGTGGGACCGGGTCACCCCGAGGGCGTCGAGGAACGGGTCGTAGAACTCCACGACGTGCCGGCTCACGTCGAGCCCGAGGATCTCCAGCTCGGCGCGCACGCGTTCGGAGCCGGTCATCTCCGGGAGGCCGCTGGCCTCGCCGTCGACCGGGGTGTCCCCGAGGTCGAGCGCGAGCTGGACGGAGGTCACCGGGGCCGCCTTGCGGGTGGCCCGGGACTGGCGCTGGGACTGCTCCCAGACCCCGGCCTGCTGCCGGCTCGGGTGCAGCCCGGAGGTGCGGTCCCAGGGCTGGTCGGAACGACCCGACAGGTGCGGCTGCTGGTCGCGCTGCCGGTCCCGGACCAGGGCCTCGGAGCTGTTGCCGGCCGCGGCGTCCTCGGCCTTGGCCACGGCCGCCACCCGGCCCCCCGGCGCCACGCCCCGGCTGGCGAGGCCTCGACCCCGGCCCTTGCTGGCCCGGTCGACGGCCCGTCCGTGCCGGTCGAGGTCGGCCACCTGGAGCAGCAGGTCGCGCCGGGTGACGGTGCCGCGGAGCCGGACGCCCACCGGCGACCCGATGCCGTAGGCGGTGTCGAACCCGCCCGCGAGCACCAGCCGCTCCAGGACCGGCCGGGACACCTGTGCGCGGTGCCAGAAGTCGGTCAGCGACTGGTAGGGCCGGGCCGCGACGACTCGGTCCACCTCCGCCTCGGAGATGCCCTTGACCTCCGACAGCGCCAGCCGGATGCCGTAGGCCGGGTCGCCCTCGTCCAGCCGCTCGACCACGAACGCCTTCTCGCTGCGATTCACGTCGAGGCCGAGGACCGCGACGCCGAAGTGCCGGGCGTCGTCGAGGATCAGCCGCTTGGGGTACATGCCCGGGTCGTGGGTGAGCACCCCGGACAGGAAGTGCGCCGGGTAGTGCGCCTTGAGCCAGGCGGACTGGTAGGTCGGCAGCGCGAACGCCGCGGCGTGCGCCTTGCAGAACCCGAAGGACGCGAACGCCGCGAGGATCTTCCAGATCTCCTCGACGACCCGGCGGGTGTAGCCCTGGCCCAGCGCCCGCGGGAAGAACCAGACCTTGGTCTCGGCCATCCCCTCGACGTCGCCGAGCGCACGCCGGGCCTCGTCGGCCACCTGGTAGTCGCACCCGGCGAACTGCGCGATCATCTCGATCACCTGCTCGTGGAACACCACGACGCCGTGCGTCGGCCCGAGGATCGGGCGCAGGTCGTCGTGGAGGTAGCGCGGCATCCCCCAGCCCTGCTTGGCCTCCAGGTAGGGCGTGATCATGTCGCTCTTGACCGGCCCCGGCCGGAACAGCGAGATGTCGGTGATGATGTCCTCGAACGAGTCGATCCCGGACTTGCCCACCAGCTCGCGCTGGCCGGGTGACTCGATCTGGAAGCAGCCGAGCGTCTTGGCCTGGGAGATCATCTCGAAGGTCGTCGCGTCGTCGAAGGGCACCTGCGCCTCGTCGTCGAGGTCGAGGCGGATCCCCTCGAGCCGCTCGATCTCGTCGACCGCGTGCGCCATCGACGACTGCATCCGGATGCCGAGCACGTCGAGCTTGAGCAGCCCGAGGTCCTCGACGTCGTCCTTGTCGAACTGGCTCATCGGGAACCCGGCGTACGACGCCTCCACCGGGGTCCGGTCGAGCAGGGTCGCGTCGGAGAGCAGCACGCCGCAGGGGTGCACCGCGATGTGCCGGGGCAGGCCGTCGAGCCGCTCGACGAGCCGGAACAGCAGGTCGAGCCGTTGCTCCCCCAGCCCGGATGCGCGGAGCTCGGGCAGGTCGCGCAGCGCGACCCGGGCGTCGCGGGCCCGGATGTGCGGGAAGGCCTTGGCGATCGCGTCGATCTCGCCGACCGGCATGCCGAGGGCGGCGCCGACGTCGCGCACCGCGTGCCGGACCCGGTAGGTGTCCATCATCGAGACGCACACGCAGCGCTCCCCGCCGTAGCGGTCGAGGACCGCCTCGTAGACCTCGAGCCGTCGCGCGGACTCCACGTCGACGTCGATGTCGGGCAGCGCCTGCCGCAGCGGGGAGAGGAACCGCTCCATCAGCAGGTTGTGCCGCAGCGGGTCTACGCCGGAGACGCCGAGCAGGTAGTTGACCAGGCTGCCCGCCCCGGACCCGCGCGCCGCGCAGCGCACCCCCATCTCCTTGATCAGGTCGGTGACGTCGGCGACGGTGAGGAAGTACGGCGCGTAGCCGAGGCTGCCGATCACGCCGAGCTCGTCGTCGAGCCGCTTCCAGATCCGCTGCCGGGGAGCCGAGCCGTAGCGCCGTCCGACGGCCCCCTCGCACCGGGCCCGCAGCGCTCCGTCCGCGGTCTGCTGGGCGACGCCCTCCTGCCGGAAGCCGAACTCCGGGAAGTGCACCTCCCCGAGACCCAGGTCGTGCCGCGGGTCGAGCGCGCAGCGGTCGCCGACCGTGCGGGTGTGGGCCAGCAGCCGGCGGGCCTCACGGGTGCTGTCGGACCCGAGGCCGGCGTAGCGGCAGATCTCCTCGGCCACCTCGGCCATCTGCTTGCCGGACTTGAGGAACCCCTCGGCGTTGCCCCGGTCGACGTGCCGCAGGTCGAGCGGCACCAGCCGGCGGGCGGCGTCGAGGACGTCGACGGTCGGCGCGTCGAGCCGGTCGGCGTAGCGGACGGCGTTGGTGAGCACCACGCCCAGCCCCGTGGACCGGGCGAGCGCGGCCATCCGGGCGGCGTGCGGCGAGCTGCCCGGTCCGGACCCGGGCAGCCGGTGCGAGACCACCTCGACGAGCAGGTCGGCCCGGTCGACGACCTCGAGCCAGGGCGCCAGCGCGGCGTGCGCCAGGTCGTCGCGGCGCAGCGTCGCCGCCCGGCCCAGCTCCGAGCCGGGGCCGAGCATCACCAGGACGTCCCCGCTCCCGACCGCGGACGAGACGTGCTCGGCGACCAGGTCGAGGGTGCTCACCGGCGCACCCCGCTCCCCCTCGAGATGGGTCGCGGAGACCAGCCGGCACACCGCGGCCCAGCCCCGCTTGCTGCCCGCGAGGAAGGTCACCCGGGGCAGCCGCTGGTCGCGGAAGGCGCCACCCCGGGCCGGGGTGCGGTCCCGCGCCGGTCCCCGGCCGGGTGCGGACGGGGCCCCGGACCAGGGGTGCAGCGGCGCGACGGCGAGGTCCACCCCGAGCACCGGTCGGACGCCGCCCTGCAGGCAGGCCTTGGCGAACCGGACCGCGCCGTAGGCGCCGTCGCGGTCGGTCAGCGCGAGGGTGTCCATCTCCTGCTCGACGGCCCGTTCCACGAGGATGTGCGGGTGGGAGGCGCCGTGCTGCAGGGAGTAGCCGGAGGCGACCCGGAGGTGGACGAACGGGTCAGGCAACGTGATCGCGCCGTCCCGGTCGCCGGGCTCCGCCGGCCGCCTCGACCACCGCCCCGACCACCTCCCCGACCACTGGCGTGACCACCGGAGCAGGCAGCTGCGGCTGCAGCGGGACGTGCCGGGTCATCCCGAGGGACTCCTCCACCACCGCGAGGAACCGGTCGGCGTCCCGGACCAGGTCGTCGGCCTCCCGCTCGGTGACCGCACGGCTCGAGCCCGACTCGGCGGCCGCCCGCTTGGCGGCTCCGGCGGAGAAGAACGCCGCCCACTCGCCGAGCTCGGGAGCGACCTCGGCCAGCAGCACCCAGGCGTTCTTCTGCCGGGCCCGGCCCGGAGTGCGGCCGGTGACCGGGGTGGCCCGGGCGGCGAGGAGGGCGGCGGTGGCGCGGAGAGCGGCGACGTGCGCGGTGGCGTAGCGCAGCGGCACCTCGGAGGTGGTCATCGCCTCCCGGAGCGACGCGGCGGACCGGGCGAGGTAGGAGTGCGTGGCCGCCGGCAGGTCGAACGGGTGCTGCCGGTCGAACGGATGGCGGTGCGGGGGTGGGATCTCGTGCTGGGTCGTCATCGTCGTCCCTCTCAGTCCAGGCACCGGGTGAGGCGCCAGCTGCCGTCGGCCCAGTCGAAGACCAGGTCGAAGACGCCGCGGCCGAACGGGACCGTGGACAGCCCGCGGCCGGCCTCCACGCGCCAGACCTCACGCTCGGCGGACAGGTCGACGTGGCCGGGACCTGTCTCGGGACCTGTCTCGAGATCGTTCCCGGGATCGGTCCCGCGCACGGCGTCCGCGCCGGCGGACTGCCACCAGGCACCGGTCTCCACCCAGTGCGCGACCACGGCCGAGACCTTCCAGAGCCGGCCGCGCCACAGGAACTGCTCGGGTCCCTCCACCAGGAGGGACCCGTCACCGGCTCCCGCCACGCGCCCCCTGCGCACGTCCACGGGGTCGTCGTACCGTCGCATCGCTGCCACCTTCCGGGCTCGAGTGTTCGTCTGCATCCACGGCTCGACCCCGTCGGCTGATCTGTCCGGCCCTGGTGGAGGTGGGGGTCGAGGTCACCCCACCAGAGCCGGTTGTTCGAACACGTGTTCGAACACTTCGTACGCTACACCCGCCCGCGGAGAGCCCGTCAACCACCAATTTCCTGGTCACCGGCCAACGCGCTCAACGGTCAGGTCCAGCAGCTGTCCCGGCTGGTGGGTGGCGCGCTCGGCGAGGTGGCCGCGGCGGTCGGCGGGATCACCGCTGTGGGGCCCTGCTCGACGCGGTCACGTCCGCCGTCGCGACGGTGCTGCTGCTGCGGATCCGGACGACGGGACGAGCGGATGTCGACGGTTTCTACGAGCCGGACCAGCCGGAAGTGCACGGCCGGCTCGCGCAGCTCGGGTCGGAGTGGGCCGAGGGGCTGCACAGCGGGCCGGCCACGCTGGGCGTGATCACCAGCGTCCAGGCCATCGGCGGGATCGTGGGCGGCTTCGTGGTCGCCGGGCTGGGCGAGCGGGTCTCCCCCGTGCTGATGCTCGGCGCGGGATCGATGGTGGTCGACACGACGTGCGCCGGCTTCCTGGGCGGCTCGGTGGGCATCATCTCGGTGCTCGCGTTCCAGGGCGTGGGCGACGTCCTGGCCGGGGCGATGGTGCTCGCGCTCCTCCCGGCTGCCCACGCACGGGAGGCCACTAGGGTCGCGGTGTGAGCGCCGAGCACCCGTCCCTCGCCCACTTCCGCACCGAGCTCACTGCCCGCGGCGGCACCGGCCGGGTCGTCGTGCTGCCGGAGTCCGTGCACACCGCAGTGCTGGCCGCCGAGGCGCTCGGCTGCGAGGTCGGCGCGATCGCCAACAGCCTGCTCTTCGACGCCGGCGGTGCTCCGGTGCTGGTGCTGACCTCCGGGGCGCACCGCGTCGACACGGACCTGGTGGCCGCGTCGGTCGGCGTCGACTCGCTGCGCCGGGCCAAGCCGGAGTTCGTCCGCGAGCACACCGGCCAGGTGATCGGCGGGGTCTCCCCCTTCGCGCACCCGTCGCCCGTCCCGACGTACATCGACCCGTGGCTGCGTCGGTACGACGTCGTGTGGGCCGCCGCGGGCCACCCGGCGGCGGTGTTCTCCACGACGTTCGACGAGCTGGTCGCGATGACCGGCGCCGTCGAGACCGCCGTGGAGGGCGACGCCGGCTAGCACCATCTCGGCCGCGGGATGCGAACCTGATCGGGGGTCTGCCGCGTAGGAACCGTGTCAGGACACCGGGGACGGGGAGCAGATGAGACGAGACGTTCGTGAGGCGGAGGTCGAGGAGTACTTCGCGGCCTGGCCACCGCCGCAGTGGTGGTAGCCGTCGTCGCTGTGCCGGCGCTGTCGCACGACGGATCGTCCGGCCCGCGGCTGGACGCGGCCTCCCGCGCCGCCCTCAAGGAGTACGACGCAACGCTGATGCCGGCCCTCGTGGACGAGACCGTCCGCCAGGCCGTCCAGGACACCGCACCCACGTTCGAGCACGGCACGGTCGTGGCCGAGGACGACCAGGGGCACCGGGTCGAGCGGAGGGCCTCCGCAGCACCGCCAGGTGGGTCGGGTCCTACGAGTGGGGCAGCGAGCACCTGCTGCGCGTTGCGCTGCTGCCCAGCGGCTCGGAGCCGGAGGACGACCCGGACGCCTACTGCCGCGCGGAGCTGGGTGCACGCCCCGGACCTCGCGAGCGCCGAGAAGCTGTGGCACCTGGACACCGCGACCTTGGGGGAGATCGCGTCGGCACCCGCGCTGATGTTCCCGGCGCCGTCGGAGTAGTCGCACACGGCCTCGTCGTCGTGGCGCGGGGTCAGCCCTTCGCGATGCGCACGTCCGCGGCGCGCACGTAGGCGATCCGGTGACCGAACCAGATCTGGTAGTAGTGGTCTTGGCCGACCACGACCGTGTGGTCGTCGGGCAGCGACGAGTCGTAGGTCTTCGCGTAGTAGTAGTCGGTGCGCAAGGACCGGTCGGCCAGCACGTAGGACTGCCCCGGCTTGATGCGGTAGAGCAGCGGCGTGACCGTCTGGTAGGGCACCTGGGTGCCCGCGTAGGCGGCCTGCTCCGGGTAGGCACGGCCGTAGACCGGGACCTCGGCGGACCCCTTGGCCGTGACGACGTCGCCCCGCGAGGGACGCGCCACCGGCTGCCCGGACGCGTTCGTGTCCTTGAACCACGCGAGCTCACCCAGCCACCAGACCGCGGTCCAGCCGTCCTGGTGCTTCACCACGTCGAACATCTGGCCGGCCGCGACGCGCGGGCCGATGTCGGAGACCTCAGTGGTCGCCGGCTGCCCCGACTGGTGCAGACCCAGGTCGTTGGCCAGGGGTGCGCTCTCGGAGGGAGCCGTGTGCAGGTAGACGAAGTTCGTGCCCTGGGTCGGGCAGGGTGTCGCCGTGCCCGCGCCGTCACAGTTGCTGACGGCCTGCGGGTTGTCCGCGAAGCCCGGCACGATCGTCACGACGTGGCTCTTGGCGTGGCTCTTCCCGTGCTGGGGCGCGAGCGGCTTGCCCAGCAGCGCCAGGTAGTGCTCCCAGTTCCAGTACGGCCCCGGGTCCCAGTGCATGCCCGGGATGTTGCCGGTCAGGATGCCCGGGACCTGGTCGTGCCCGATGACGTGGGCGCGGTCGAGCGGGACGCCGTACTTCGCGGAGAGGTACTTCACCAGCTTGGCGGACGCCTGGTACATCGACTCGGTGTACCAGGTGGCGCCGGTGGCCGCGAAGCCCTCGTGCTCGATGCCGACCGAGTGGATGTTGACGTACCAGTTTCCTGCGTGGAACCCGACGTTCTTCGGGTTGGTGTGCTGCGCGACGTGGCCGTCGGACGAGCGCACGGTGTAGTGCCAGGCGAGGTACGTCGGGTCGGAGACCAGCTTGAGGGCGGTGTCGTAGTAGCCCTCGGTGTCGTGGATGACGATGTAGTCGATGCTCAACCCGTCCTTGGGACGGTTGGCGATGTCGTGGTTGCCGTACTGGCTCGGGGTCGAGCCGTACTGCTCGTACGGCGCCGGCAGCGACTCGCACCCGAGGGTGATCGGGCAGTCCAGCACCTCGTCGCCGCTCGCGATCGGAGCGACCGCGGCCGCCGTGACCTGGGCGTCAGGCGTCGCGGCCAGTGTCACGTGCTGGCCGTCGTTGGTGGTGCGCGACTTCCCCGTGCGGATCGTGGTGCAGACCTGCCGGGCGAAGTCGAGGCGCTCCTGCTGGTCGGCGGTGCCGGCGTAGGTGCCGACCGCCTTGCTCCACGCCGACGGCGCCGCCGAGGTGGTGCGCGGCTGGTACGACGCGAGGACGGCCGCACCACCGCAGACGTTCGCGACGTCGTCGGAGCGAAGGGTCGCGCGGTCGACGCCGGTGAGCTTCGAGGCGGCGGTCAGCGTGCCGGTAGCGAGGCTCGCGCGTGCTCGGTCACCCTTGGCCTGCGCGACCTGACGGGCGTGCGCGGCGGCCTCGTCCTGGGTGAGGTGCATGACGCCGTACCCACCGGAGCTGCTGACCTGGCTGCCGTGGTCGTCCCAGCGGGACTCGTTGTAGGAGACGCCGAGCAGCACCCTGACCGGGACACCGCTGACGTCGCTGGCTCGCTGGAAGACCGCCTGCCGTTCGGTCGGTCCGCTGAGGCAGCGGTTCCAGTCCGCAGCCTGGGCCTGGGGGGAGGCGACGAGCGTCAACCCTCCGGCTGCGAGGGCGGTCGCGGCCGCAGCCGCTGCCCATCTGTTCCTGTGCACCATGAAGGAGGCCCCTTGTTCCCGAGAGCGGACCGAGGGGTCCCGGACAGGCCCTACGATCGCTCGCGTGGATCTGCTTCCTCTGGTGGTGACGAGCGGCTGGGCGAGCGGGGTGAACTCCTACCTCGTCGTGCTGGTGCTGGGCATCGGCGGTCGTCTCGGGGTCGAGGGTGTGCCACTCGTGCTGACCCGCGCCGACGTCCTCGCGGTCGCCGGCGTGCTGTACGCCCTGGAGTTCGTAGCGGACAAGATCCCGCTGCTGGACTCGTCGTGGGACGCGGTCTCCACCGCGATCCGGCCGACGGTCGGCGCGGTCATCGCGCTGATGCTGTCCGGCGACGTCGGCACGCTGCAGCAGGCGACGTACGCCGTGCTGGGTGGCGGGACCGCGCTCGCCTCGCACGGCGTCAAGGCCGGGCTGAGACTGGCGGTGAACACCTCCCCCGAGCCGGTCACGAACGTCGGCACCAGCGTGCTGGAGGACGTCGCCGTGGTCGGCGTGCTGCTGCTCGCCGTCGCGCACCCGTGGCTCGCCGTCGCCGTCGCGCTGACGCTGCTGGTGTCCGGCACCGTGCTGGTGTTGTTCCTGGTGCGTCGCATCCGCCGCGGGTGGCGACGCTGGTCGCGGCGTGCGAATCCGGTCGCGGAGGACGGCGCCCGCCCGTAGCGTCGGCGCATGAACCTCGACGACGAAGCCACCCGGGACGAGTGGCGACGCCACCTCGGCGGACTGCTGCGCGACCGGC
Source organism: Nocardioidaceae bacterium (assembly GCA_039915665.1). Taxonomy (GTDB): domain Bacteria; phylum Actinomycetota; class Actinomycetes; order Propionibacteriales; family Nocardioidaceae; genus Nocardioides_B. The sequence continues at coordinate 16,542 of JBDSMW010000005.1, read as the reverse complement.
TGGTGATCTGCGGCATCGCGCCCCTGGCGGCCTACCCCGACCTCGTCGCCCTCCTCGAGCTGTCCGGCGCCCGCAAGCCACTGCTGGTCGCCACGTCCATCGGGGCCGGAGCCGTCCCCCGGCCGGAGCAGGCCGAGGTCGTGCACCTCGATGTCGACTCCCGGGAGACGATGACCGACGACCTCCGGCGCCAGGACGCGATCGCGCACGCGCTGCCGCAGGACGTGCGGGACGTGGTCGACGCCTACGACCCGGACCACGAGGCGATCTGGCTGGTCGGCCCGTACATCGGCACCGCCCCGATAGACGGGCGCCCGGTGGTGGGCGGACGGCCCGCGGCGTGGACCGCGTTGGAGGACAAGCTCCTCGCGGACGAGATCTGGGACGCTGCCGGGGGCCGCCGGGCGGAGTCGGTGATCGTGCCCGTCGACCTCGGCGCCCTCCGGTCGGCGTCGCGCACCCTCGACACGAGCGCCGGTGTCGTGTGGGCCGGCGACGCGCGCGACGGCTTCAACGGGGGCGGCGACTTCGTCCGCTGGGTCGTCGACGCCGCGGACGAGGCCGCGGCGCTGGCGTTCTTCGCCCCGCGGTGCGACCGGGTGCGGGTGATGCCGTTCCTCGAGGGCGTGCCGTGCAGCATCCACGGTCTGGTGCTGCCCGACGGCACGGCGGTGTTCCGGCCGGTGGAGCTCGCGATCCTGCGCGGTGCGGGTCACCGGTTCGTGTACGGCGGCCTGGGCACGACGTGGGACCCGCCGGAGCGGGACCGGGACGAGATGCGGTCGCTGGCCCGTCGCACGGGAGAGCACCTGCGGGCCGCCGCGGGCTACGCCGGTGCGTTCGGCATCGACGGCGTGCTCACCGAGGACGGCTTTCGGCCCACCGAGCTGAACGCCCGCATGTCCGGCGGCCTGGCGACACTGGCCCGCGTGGTGGACGCGACCCTGTTCACGCTGCTGCAGCACAACCTGCTCGCCGGCCGCGACCCTGGCGTCGACGTCGCGGCCCAGGAGGCGTGGGCGCTGCCGCGGTTGGACTCCCAGCGGGTGGCCAAGCCGATCGCGATGAGTCCGCGGCGGGTCGGCGCCGACCCGTTCGACGTGCACGTCTCCTGGGACGGCACGGCCTTCAGCCGTTCGTGGCCGGAGACCGGGTGGTCGGTGTCGCTCGGTCCCAACCCGGCCGGCACCTACTGCCGGGTGAACCCGCCCCCAGGTGCGCTCGACGGTCACCGGGTCGCCGACGTGAACGTCGCGCTGATGCGGTTCCTCGACGCCGAGGTCGGCACGGACTTCGGCGAGGTGGTCGCACCTCCCGACGTACGCCGATGAGCTCCGCGGCACACGGGTCGACCCTGCGACGGTCACCGTGGAGCGGGAGGCGACGTAGGGCGTCAGTCCTGACGGCCGTCCCACGACCAGCGCGGGATCCGGAGGCCGTCGGGCACGTCGTCGGCGGCCTGGTGGTAGGCCGACATCGTCGAGGTCGTGGCCCAGGCGAAGTAGTCGTGCAGCACGCTGCGCACGGGGACACCCTCGACGAGTCCGACGTCGGTCAGCGCCTGGTCGAAGCACGCGACGGCCCGTCGGTCCATCTCCTCGTGCACCCCGTTGCCGCTGTGCATGCGCACGACCGAGGTCTCGTCGCCGTAGCGGTCGGTGTAGGCCGTCGAGCCGCCGAGCGCCTCGTCCCAGTAGGCCGCGAGCCGCTCGGTGTGGTCGGGGTGGAAGCCGTGGCTGAACGCGTGGCTCACCACCCCGTCGGCCAGCACCCGCTCGTGCCAGGCCGCGGCCAGCCGGACCATCCCGTCGTGACCGCCGGCTGCCTCGTGCACGGTCTCCATGTCTGTCCCCCTACTCGAACCGGCTCGGGTCGCCGGCACCGACCCGGACGACCTCCGGGTGACCCTCGGACCAGTCGACCACCGTGGTGGGCTCGAGTCCACAGTCCCCCGCGTCGACCACGGCGTCGACGAGGTGGTCGAGCTCCTCCTTGATCTGCCAGCCGTCGGTCATCGGCTCCTCGGCGTCCGGCAGCAGCAGCGTGCTGGACAGCATCGGCTCGCCCAGCTCCGCGAGCAGCGCCCGCACGACGCGGTGGTCGGGGATGCGCACTCCGACGGTGCGCTTCTTGGGGTGCGACAGCCGCTTCGGCACCTCACGGGTCGCCGGCAGGATGAACGTGTACGGCCCGGGGGTCGCCGCCTTCACGGCCCGGAACGCCGCGTTGTCGAGCTGCACCAGCTGGCCGAGCTGGGCGAAGTCCGCGCACATCAACGTGAAGTGGTGCTTGTCGTCGAGCTTGCGGATGCGCCGGATCCGCTCGGTGCCCTCCGGGTTGTCGAGCCGACTGCCGAGGGCGTAGCAGGAGTCGGTCGGGTAGGCCACCAGTCCGTCCTCGCGCAGCATCTGCACGACCTGGGCGATGCTGCGCGGCTGCGGGTCCTGGGGGTGGACGTCGAAGTAGCGGGCCATGGCGTCGAGACTACTGTCGTCGCATGTCGCGCGTCGTGGTCGTCGGAGGTGGCTTCGGGGGTACGGCGTCCGCCGCCCGCTTGGCCAAGCAGGGTCACCAGGTGACCCTCGTGGAACGGCTCGAGCGGCTCGGCGGCGCGGTGGGGTTCGTGGAGCGCGACGGCTTCCGCTGGGACGCAGGCCCTACGTCGACCGCCCTGCCCGCCGTCGTACGCGACCTGTTCCGGAAGTCCGGCCGGCCGCTCGAGCGGGAGCTCGACCTGGTGCCCGTCGAGCCGATGCGCGAGCACCGGTTCACGGACGGCGCGGTGCTGGCGATGCCCTCGGGCAGCCGGTCGGCGCAGCTCGAGGCGGTCGACGAGGCCTTGGGATCCGGACGCGGGCAGGAGTGGGTCGACCACGTGCACTCCTTCGCGGAGACGTGGGACGCGCTGCGGCGCACCTACCTCGAACACCCCTGGTCCCCCGACCACGTCGACAAGGACGCGAACGCCTTGCTGCGCACGCGGGCCACGCTGCACAAGGTGGTCACCAGGACGTTCAAGGACGAGCGGCTGCGCGAGGTCGCTCTGCTCGGCAGCCGGATGGACGGCCACGACCCGCGCAACGTGCCGGCCTGGATGGGGATGTGGTCCTACGTCGAGCAGAACTTCGGGGTCTGGACGGTGCCTGGCGGGATGGGCCTGCTGGCCGGCGCGATGGCCAAGCGGCTCGGCGAGCGCAAGGTCGAGGTGCTGCTGGGCACGACGGCGGTCGACCTGCGCGTGCAGGGCGACCGGGTCGTCGGCGTCGACACCACCCACGGCTCCCTGGACGCCGACGTCGTCGTGGTCGCGGTCGACCCCCGGGTCCTTCCGGTGCTGGCGCCGCACGTCTCGCGGACGATGCCCGCGATCCCTCCGGTCATCTGCCACATCGGGCTCTCGGGCGAGGTCCCCGACCTGCCGCACGAGGTGGTGCTGCACGGTGATCCCACGATCGTGATCCGCACCAACGGGACGGCCCCGTCCGGTGGGGCGGCGTGGACCGTGCTGGCCCGGGGCCGGCTCGCCGAGGACGTGCTGGTGGCGATGGCCCGGTCGGGGGTCGACGTGCGCCGGCAGCTCGAGGTGCGCGTCGACCGCTCGCCGCGCGACCAGGTCGAGGAGCTGGCGGGGTCGGCCTACGGCATGCTCTGGCAGGGCCGGGTGACCATCGACCGCAAGCGCGAGGCCACGCCGTACTCCGGGGTGTACGGCGTCGGGGCGCACGCCGCGGCCGGGGCGGGGCTGCCGTTCGTCGGGCTGTCCGCCGCCGTCGCCGCCGAGCGCATCGGCCCCGCGTGAGCGGCCGGTCGAGACCACCTGTCGGCACCCTCGTCTAGCCTCGGCGCTCCACTCCTCCACTCGGAAGGCCGGCACCCACTCATGGCTGAGATCCTGCTGCTCCACCACGCCCAGGGACTGACGACCGGCTTGACCGCGTTCGCCGACCGGCTGCGCGAGGCCGGGCACACCGTGCACACCCCCGACGTCTACGACGGACAGACGTTCGCCTCGCTCGAGGACGGGATCGCCTACGCCAAGCAGGTCGGCTTCGGCGAGCTGGTCGAGCGCGGCACCCGTGCCGCCGACGGCCTGCCCGGCGGGCTGGTCTACGCCGGCTTCTCGCTCGGCGTGATGGCCGCCCAGAGGCTGGCCCAGACCCGCCCGGGTGCACGGGGCGCCCTGCTCTTCGAGGCCGCCGTGCCGGCCACCGAGTTCTCAGACACGTGGCCGGACGACGTGCCGCTGCAGGTCCACGGCATGGACGCCGACCCGGAGTTCGCGACCTCGGGCGACCTCGAGGTGGCCAAGGAGCTGGTCGCGGAGGCGAGGACCGCCGAGCTGTTCACCTACCCCGGCGACCAGCACCTGTTCGCGGACAGCTCGCTCTCGTCCTACGACGCCGGTGCCGCCGACCTGCTGACCGAACGGGTGCTGGCCTTCCTCGCGAAGGTCTAGCGGTCAGGCGACGGTCGTGCGCAGGCCCGCGTAGATCTCGCGCGTCGCCTTGGACCGGTTCAGCGTGTAGAAGTGCAGCCCCGGCGCTCCCCCGGCGAGCAGGTCGTCGCACAGCTCGGTGGCCACGGCGATCCCCTCGGCGCGTACGGCGGCGGCGTCCCCGTCGTACCTCTTGACGCGCTCGACGACCTCGTCGGGCAACGCGGCGCCGGAGAGCTCGGCCATCCGGGTGATCTGCGCGAGGTTCGTGATCGGCATGATGCCCGGGATGATCGGGATGTCGACGCCCAGCGCGTGGACCCGCTCGACCAGGGCGAAGTAGTCCTGGGGCCGGAAGAACAGCTGGGTGATCGCGAACTCGGCGCCGGCGCGGGCCTTGGCGGCCAGGTAGCGCGCGTCGGAGTCGGCGGACTCGGCGGCCGGGTGCACCTCGGGGAACGCCGCGACGCCGACGCAGAAGTCGCCGAGCTCGCGGGTCATCTCGACCAGCTCGACGGCGTTGTGCAGACCTTCGGGGTGCGGCACGAAGCCGGCGGTCGGGCCCTCGGGCGGGTCGCCGCGCAGGGCGAGGACGTTGCTGACACCGGCCGCCGCGTAGGCCCCGATGACCGAGCGGAGCTCGTCGCGCGAGTGCCCCACGCAGGTCAGGTGCGCCATCGGGGTCAGCGTGGTCTGCGTGGCGATGTCCGCGGTGATGTGCACCGTGCGGTCGCGGGTGGTGCCCCCGGCGCCGTACGTCACCGAGACGAAGGTCGGCTGCAGCGGCTCCAGCTCGCGCAGCGCCGTCCACAGCTGCCGCTCGCCGGCCTCGTCCTTGGGCGGGAAGAACTCGAAGGAGATGGACCGCTCGCCGGCGGCGATCAGGTCGCTGACGCGACGAGAGCCGCCGACCGGGCTGGTGGAGTCAGATCCGAGCGTCATACGCAACAGCATAGGTGGGCCTGACCTCCCGTCCCGCGCGCGTCCACGCCCCGCGAGCCGCGGCCCGTGCGCCGACCGTAGGCTCGGCGCGTGACGTCCCCCGCTGACCCGTCCGCCCCGGCCCACTGGGACGCCGACACCTTCCGCGCCGCGATCCAGTCCGCCCTCGACGTCTTCGTCGACGAGCAGGCGGGACGCCTCGAGCCGCTCGGGGACGACGCGGCCCGGCTGGTGGCGGCGGCGCGGGCGTCGGTGTCCGGCGGCAAGCGCTTCCGGGCGGCCTTCTGCCTGTGGGGCTTCCGGTCCGTGCGCGACGAGGGGCCGGACGCGGAGGCGCTGGTGCGGGCAGCCGCCTCGCTCGAGGTGCTGCACGCCAGCGCACTCGTGCACGACGACTACATGGACGCCTCGGACACCCGCCGCGGCCGGCCGGCGACCCACAAGGCGTTCGAGGCGCTGCACCGGGAGCGGGGCTGGACCGGCGACCCGGAGCAGTACGGCGCGTCCGCCGCGATCCTGCTCGGCGACCTGCTGCTGTCCTGGTCCGACGAGCTGCTGCGCCGGTGCGGCATGCCGCACGACGTGGTGCGCGACGCCCTGGCCTTCTTCGACACCACCCGCAGCGAGGTGATCGCCGGCCAGTTCCTCGACGTGTCGGTGCAGGCGCGCGGCGGGTCCGACGTCGAGCAGGCGATGCGGGTGCTGCGCTACAAGTCCGCGAAGTACTCCATCGAGCGCCCGCTGCACATCGGTGCGGCGCTCGCGGGCGCCTCCCCCGGGGTGCTGGCCTGGCTGACGGGCTTCGGGCTCCCGCTCGGTGAGGCCTTCCAGCTCCGCGACGACCTGCTCGGCGTGTACGGCGACCCGGAGGCCACCGGCAAGCCCGCCGGCGACGACCTCACCGAGGGCAAGCGGACCGTGCTCGTGGCGCTGGCCCTCGAGCGCGCCGACCCCACCGACGCGAAGCGGCTCGACGAGTCGCTCGGCTCTTCGCTGTCCGAGGCCGAGGTGGCCGAGCTGCGCCGGATCATCGACGTCTCCGGCGCGCAGGCCGAGGTCGAGCACCGCATCGACGTACTCACCACGGAGTCGCTGGCCGCCCTGGACCAGGCGCCGGTCACCGACGCGGCCCGCACCGTGCTCCGCGAGCTCGCCGCGGCCGCCACCCAGCGCACCCTCTGACCGAGTCGTCAGGCGGTGGCGTCGCCCCAGCGACGTGAGCGCCTGACAACTCGGGTCAGGCTTTGGCCGGGAGCTCGGGTACGTCGACCGTGGGGCCCTCGCCGCGCAGCAGCACGGCGAACGGGCAGCCCCGGTCGGCGTTCACCCGGCCGCCGAGCACGGACAGCGCGACGTGGAACGCCTGCTCGTCGTGCCGGGCCAGCGGGCTCCAGCCGTCCCACAGCAGCACCACGCCGGACCGGTCGCGGGGGTCGACGTCGGCCAGGCCGTCGGAGAGGGAGTCGAAGCTGGCACCGCGGTCGTCGTCGAGGCCGAACGCCGCGACGGCCGCCTTGAGGAAGCCGACCTTGTCCTCGACGGTCCAGCCGTCGAGGTAGACGAAGGTCCAGCCGGCCTTGTCGACCGCGTGCTCCACGTCGGGGACGTGGGCCGCGCTGTGCCACTGGTAGACGTCAGGGCGGTTGTGCCCCGCGAGGAGTGCTGCGAGTCCGCTCATGACAGCGAGGCTAGTCCCGCGGATCGGCCACGAACAGGGTTAGAACGCCATCGCCTGGGCCCGGCGCTTGATCTCCGAGCCACGGTTCTCGCGCAGCGCGTCGATCGGTCGGCCGGGGATCGTCTCGTCGGCGGTGAACAGCCAGGTGAGCGCCTCGCGGTCGTCGTAGCCGCCGTCGTGCAGCACGGTCAGCACCCCGGGGATCCCCTTGACGACCAGGCCGTCCTGGATCAGCGCACCGGGCACCTTCTGGCCCCCGCCGGGCACGGGCACGGCGGCCGCGAGCTGGTTCTCGCGGATCAGCTGGCGGACCTTGCTGACGCTGATGCCGAGCAGCTCGGAGGCCTCTCCCCAGTCGATCCACTCGTCCACGAGCTCGGCGAGCCCGTCGACGTCGGCCGGTCCGGCGGTGTTCTCGGTGCGCGTCTCGTCCACCCGACCACTGTCCCACGACGGCCCCGTACGATGTCAGCCGGTTCGACCCCCTTCCCGCAGCAGAGACGGAGCCGCCGCATGACCCGAGCGCTGGCCCTCGTGGCCGCCGGGGTCATGCTGGTGATCGGGTCCGCCGGCGTCGAGACCGAGGCCGACGAGCTGGGTACGCCGACCGGTCCACCCGCCTCGACGACGACGCGAGCGAGTGCGCCGACGACGCCGCGCACCGCCCGGCAGGACCAGCACACGTCGCGCCGTACCGTCTCGGTCGCGCCGCTCACCGGCGCCGTCGAGCGGCCCAACGTGCTGGTGGTGATGACCGACGACGCCCGCGACGACGACCTGCGATTCATGCCGCACGTGCGGCGCCTGATCGGGGACCAGGGCGCGACGTTCACCAACACCTTCTCGCCGCAGCCGTTGTGCTGCCCGGCGCGCGCGTCGTTCCTGACCGGGGAGTACTCCCACAACCACCACGTCTGGTCGCACGCCCCGCCGTACGGCTTCCAGGCGCTGCACGACGGCTCGACGCTGCCGGTGTGGCTGAACCGCGCGGGCTACCAGACGTCGTTCCTCGGGAAGTACCTCAACGGCTACGGCATCCAGCGACTCCGCGACGGGCAGCCGTCGCTGCGCTACGTCCCCCCGGGCTGGAACGACTGGCGGGGCTCGGTCGACGGCGGAGCGGAGGGCGAGCCCGCGCTCGACGGCGGCACCTACCGCTACTTCGACACCACGCTCAACGACAACGGCCGGCTCACCCCGCACCAGGGCGTCTACCAGACCACACTGCTCGGCGGGCTGACCCGCGACGAGCTCCGGCAGCAGGTCGCGTCACCCGACCCGTTCTTCACCTGGGTGTCGTACGTCGCCCCGCACCACGGCGGTCCCGCCGAGGCCGACGACCCGAAGCCGGTGCTGCGCAGCGACGGCACCACCCAGGTGTTCCAGAACCCGGCCCGCCCGAAGCGGGTGTGGGGCCGGTTCGACGCGCAGATCCCGCACGCCCCGGGCTACGAGGGTGAGGCCGACGTCGCGGACAAGCCGTTCTTCATCCGCGGGCTGCCTGCTCTGACGCCGGCCGAGCAGACCGGTGTGCGGGAGGACGCCCGACAGCGGGCCGAGGCGCTGTCGCTGGTGGACCGCCAGGTCCAGCTGACGATCCGGACGCTGCGGCAGACCGGCGAGCTGGACAACACCTACGTGGTGTTCACCTCCGACAACGGCTACTTCCTCGGGGAGCACCGGATGCGGCAGGGCAAGATCCTGCCCTACGAGCCGTCCCTGCGGGTGCCGCTGATGATCCGCGGCCCGGGCATCCCGAGGGGCGTGGTCCGCACCGACCCGTTCACGATGATCGACTTCGCGCCCACCATCGCCGCCGCCGCGGGCGTGCAGCCACCGGCGACCGTCGACGGGGTCACCCTGCTCGACGTGGCGAAGCACGGCGACCGGGGCTGGACCCGCGGCATCCTCACCGAGACCGGCCCGCGCGCCGTCAGCCAGGACGAGGAGGAGAGCGACAACTTCCTGGTCAGCCAGACCGGTCCCTCGCCGCTGCGGTTCTCCCAGGGCGTCCGCACCGGTGACTACCTCTACGTCGAGCACGCCAGCCGGGAGCGCGAGCTCTACGACCTGCGGTCCGATCCCCGCGAGGTCACGAACCTGGTGGACCGGCCGGCGATGCGGTCCGTCGTACGACGGCTGGCGCACGAGCTCGACGTGCTGCGGAACTGTCGCGGGGCCGGCTGCCAGCAGCCGCTGCCCCGGTCGCTGCAGACCACGTCACCGGCCGTGAAGATCCCCGCCGGCCGGCCGGACTGAGGCACCCCACACCTTGACCCGCATCGCCCCATGGGTCACAGTCGTTGCTTTGCGTCTCGCGGTCACCACCCGTGACCGGCGTCGCCGTCCTCTCTCGGAAAGGGACCCGCAGGTGCCTTCGCCCACCGGCCGATCGACCGACAAGCCCGCGCTGCACTGGCTGCGCCGGTGCACCGCGGCCCTGACCGCGACTACCGCCGGGGCGGTCCTCGTGCTCGGCTCCCCGCTCACCGAGGCGACCCGCTCCCCCGAGCCGGTGGCGGCCACCGCGCAGGACGGCCTGTCCCTGGTCGCCGCCGACCCGCAGCGCTGGCCCGGCCACCCCGGCCGCCGCCTGGTGCGCTACACCGTGCGGCGCGGGGACACCGCGACCGGCCTCGCCGTCCGCTTCCACGCGTGGACCCGCGAGCTGCGCAGCCTCAACCACCTCGGCCGGCACGGCACCTTGTACGTCGGGCAGCGGATCCGGATCCCCGTCGTGGTCGCGGCCGCCCGCAAGACGCAGCACCACGCCAAGCCGAGGCCGACCGTCGGCAAGCGCACCCGGCACCACGCGTCGCGGCACCCGAACAGGCCGCACCGGGTGACCCACCCCTGGAAGCTGGCGGACGTCAGCCAGGCCAAGGTCCGCCGCGTCGTGGTCAAGGTCGCCCGGGCCCGCGGGGTCGACCCGCACCTGGCGCTGGCCGTGGCCTGGCAGGAGTCGGGGTGGCAGCAGCGCCGGATCTCGTCGGCCGGCGCGATCGGCGTCATGCAGGTGCTCCCGGGCACCTCGCGCTGGATGGCCCAGCGGATCGGCCGGCCGTTGAACCCCTACGGCCTCTACGACAACGTCACCGCGGGCGTGAGCCTGATCAAGGTGCTCCGGTCCCAGGCCCGGCCGAAGATCGCCGTGGCGTCGTACTTCCAGGGGCTCGGGTCGGTCCAGGAGCGCGGCATGTACACCTCGACCAAGGCCTACGTGCACAACGTCACGAGCCTCCGGTCGCGCATGGAGCGGGGCTGGAACCCGGTCTGACCCGGCGCCCTCCCGGATGAGGCTCGCCACGCCGACCGCCGCCCACGGGGTCCCGACGCCCTCCGCGCACCTAGAATCGGCTCATCGAGCCAGGTTCTTCCCCTCCCCTGGCCGACCGACGGAGGACGACCGGCGTGGACAGGACTGTCGCGGACCCGATGATCGGGCGCGTGCTCGACGGTCGCTACCGCGTCGGCCCGCGCATCGCCCGGGGCGGCATGGCAGTTGTCTACGAGGCCACCGACCTGCGCCTGGACCGGCTCTGCGCGCTCAAGATCATGCACTCGGGTCTCGGGGACGACGACGAGTTCGCGGCCCGGTTCGTCCGGGAGGCCCGCTCCGCCGCCCGTCTCTCGCACCCGCACGTGGTCGGCGTCTTCGACCAGGGTGACGACGACGGCACCCTCTTCTTGGCCATGGAGTACATCCCCGGCCACACCCTGCGCGACCTGATCCGCAAGGAAGCCCCGATGTCGCCGGCCAAGGCGCTCGCGGTGATCGACCCGGTGCTCTCGGCCCTCGCCGCGGCGCACGCGGCCGGCATGATCCACCGCGACGTGAAGCCGGAGAACGTCCTGCTGGCCGACGACGGCCGCATCAAGGTCGCCGACTTCGGCCTGGCCCGCGCGATCAGCGCCGAGACCCAGCACACCGCGACCGGCGGCGTGCTGATCGGGACCGTCTCCTACCTCTCCCCCGAGCTCGTGGTGGACGGCAAGGCCGACGCCCGCTCCGACGTGTACGCCGCCGGCGTCGTGCTCTACGAGATGCTCACCGGCCGCAAGCCGCACGAGGGCGAGTCCCCGATCCAGGTGGCCTACAAGCACGTGCACGAGGACGTCCCGGCCCCCTCGCTGACGGTCCGCGGGCTCCCGGCGTACGTCGACGCGCTGGTCGCCCGCGCCACCGCCCGGGACCGTGAGCTGCGACCGGCCGACGCGCGGGTGCTGCTGCACCAGGTGCGGCGGGTCCGCGCGGCCCTCGCCGACGACCTGGTCGACGACCCCGAGCTCACCGCCGACCTGACCCCGGCCCTGCCGGTGCAGCGCGCGGCGGAGGACGACTACATCGACTACGTCCGCGAGGACGTCCCGACGATCCTGACGCCGGCGCAGGCCGCGCACGCGGGCCGCACGGACGACACCAGCATCTTCGGTGCGCGGCCGGCGGACGCTTCGCCGAGGCGGCCAGCGGCACCCCGACCGGTCCCCCGGCCCCGTCGCTCGCGTCGCGGCCCGATCCTGCTGGTCCTCGTCCTGCTGCTCGCCGTGGGTGCCGGGGTCGGCGGCTGGTGGTTCGGGGCCGGGCGCTTTGTCAACACCCCGGGCGTGCTCAACCTGACCTCGACCCAGGCCCGGGCCGAGGTCGAGAAGGCCGGGCTGACCTTCCGGGTCGGCGGTCGGGCCTACTCCGAGAACGTCGACCCCGGCCGGGTCGTGAGCACCGACCCGAGCGGCGGGAAGAACGTGCTGCGCGAAGGCACGGTGACGGCGGTGCTGTCCCAGGGACCCGAGCGGCACGAGGTGCCCGCCCTGCGCGGCACCGGCCTCGACGCCGCCCAGGCCCAGCTCGACCAGGCCTCGTTGACCTTCGGTGACGCGAGCTACCGCTACTCCGAGACCGTCGCCAAGGGCGTCGTGCTCGCCTCCGACCCCAAGCCGGGCGTCGAGCTCAAGCGGGGGGCCGCCGTCGACCTCGTGGTCAGCAAGGGGCAACGCCCGGTCAAGGTGCCCGACTACAGCGACAAGAGCGCCGCCTCCGCGACCAAGGCGCTCGAGAAGCTCGGATTCGAGGTCGACGACCGCGCGGAGGAGAACAGCGACACGGTCGACGAGGGCGACGTCATCTCCCAGACCCCGTCCGGCGGCACCCTGGTGAAGGGCGACACCGTCAAGCTGGTGGTCTCCAAGGGACCGGTCCTCGTCGAGGTGCCCAAGGTCGAGGGCAGCGGCACCGCTGCTGCGACCGCGACGCTGCAGGCGGCCGGCTTCGAGGTCAAGACCGAGAAGACGCAGTACTACGTCGGCCTGGAGTACGTCGTGAACCAGAGCCCCGGCTCCGGCGACAAGGCGCCGCAGGGCAGCACGGTCATCATCTACATCGTCTGACGCCGGAGTCGACCCGGGTCCCGTCGACGCTTCGGAACCGCCAGCCGTAGCTGTCCGCTCCCAGCTTCAGGTCGAGGACGCCTGCACGGTCGTTGTAGAAGACGACGGACCCCTCGTGGCGCCGCCCCTCGTCGTACAGGCTCTTGCCACCGGTGCCCACCACGAACGACACCAGACCGCTGGGCGTGACGTGGCCGTCGGCGTCCATCGCCACGAATCTTTCGTAGTCGTGGTCGTGGCCGGCCAGGGCAAGGTCGACATGGTGGTCCAGGGCCACCGCCCACAACGCGCGGACGCTGGTGCTGTCGCCGTGTTCCGCGCCAGAGGAGTAGCGCGGATGGTGCATGGCGATGGCGGTGCACGCTCGCGGATTTGCCGCCATGTCCTCTTCGAGCCACGCCGCCTCCGTGTCGCAGTCCATGTCCGAGCAGTTGCTGTCGAGCGCGTAGAACCGCCAGCGTCCGACGTCGAAGGCGTAGTAGCTGCGTCCACCGGTCTGCTGCTGGAAGTACGCCAGGTACCCCGCCGCCCTGTCCTGGTGATAGTCGTGGTTGCCCGGCACCGGCCGGGTCCTGGACGTGAACCTGCCCCAGGTCGTGGCGTAAGCCGTCCTCATGTCCGCCAGCCGACCGTCGTCGTACTGGATGTCGCCCAGCGCGAGGACGTAGCGCGGGCGGAACTGCCGGACGAGCCTGGCCGTGTCAGCTGCACGGCACGTCGTGGCCGACACCTTCTCCCCGGGCGCGCACGCGATGTCCCCCGCTGCCGCGACCCGGACGCCACTCATGGCTTCGAAGGCGTGTGGTGGTGACTCACGGCTCGGGACACTCGCCGAGGTGCCGGCGTTGCCGCCGCTGCAGGCGGCGCTCATCAGAAGGGCCGCTGCACCGGCGAGGGCTCGCATGCACGTCACGGCACACAGATGATCCGCACGCACTGGCGGGCGTCCCCGTTTGCGCTGGCGTGGTTGCCGCCGCCGTCGATGGCCGTGCCGGAGATCGGCTGGATGCCGAGGTCGGCGTTCGTGTTCGCCACGTTGCCGGCGACCGTCACGCTGCTGGCCCCGCGACCGACCCCGATCCCGTCGTCGCCATTGACGGTCGAGACATTGCCCTGGACGAGCGAACCCCTGCTGTCGACATCTATGCCGTCCTGTCCGCTTCGGTAGACCCGGTTGCCGCGGATCGTGGACCCTTCGCCTCCCACGTCGATGCCGTCGTCGAAGCTGTGCCGGATGCTGTTGCCGACAACGGCAACGCCGTCGCCTCGTGCATCGATCCCGTCCGCCCATAGCCTTCGGGAGTGGGTCCCGCTCCAACTGACCGAGTTGCCCTTGATCAGCGGTCGAGCGCTCGACTCATTCGTGAAGATGCCTTCGTCGACGCTGCCGCTGACCCGGTTGGACAGGATCTTGTCGTCGTCGGACCGGACTAGCCAGATCCCGCGGCCGAACTGGCGGATCACGCCGCCCTGCACGGTGACACCGTGCACCCCGGTGAGCTGGATGCCGGCGGTGTTGCTTCTACGCCGCCCATCGATGGTGTGGCCCGTCAGCTTGATCTTGATGTTGCTGGCGCGCACGACGAGCCCGTTGCCACGACAGTCCTGCAGGTTCCTGCCCAGGGTGAAGTTGTGCGTGATCCGTTGCCCGCAGTGCGCCCGGGCCTCGGCGCCGTCGGGAACCGCCACGAGCACGGCGGTCGACAGGGCACCGACGAGTAGTGCCCGGAACATCGATTGGGAGTGAGGCATGGGTTCCTCCGAGGGGATCAGGCGACGTGCTGTCCCGCATGAGCACGGGTCAGCACGGCCAACCGCCAAAACTACGCCAGACCACACGTCCGGACATCGTCCGGATGGCGCAGATGTGCTCATCCCGGGCACGCCTGGCCACTTCGTCAAAAGTAGGCTCGGATCCATGCCCCCACCCACGACCTGCGACGCCACGGGCCGGGCGCGGGCACCCCTCCAGAAGCTCCGCGAGCGGTGAGCGGCCCGGACCGTCGTACCTCCCTGCTGGCCGCGCTCGCACTGCTCGCCGTGACCGCCATGTGGGGTTCGACCTTCTTCCTGATCAGGGACCTGCTCGACCGGGTGCCGGTGCTGGACTTCCTGGCCCTGAGGTTCGCGATCGCCAGCGCCGCGCTGTGCGCGATCGCGCCCAAGGCGGTGCGCCGGCTCAGTCGCGCGTCGCTACGGCACGCCGTGGTCCTCGGCCTGCTGTACGGCGTCGCGCAGATCCTGCAGACCGCGGGGCTCGCCCACACGCCGGCCAGCGTCTCGGGGTTCATCACCGGGACCTACGTGGTCGCCACCCCGCTGTTCGCGGCCGTCCTGCTGCGCAGCCGGATCACCCGCGTGACCTGGCTGGCCGTGGCGATGGCAATGGGCGGTCTGGCGGTGCTGTCGCTGAGCGGGCTCACCGTCGGCTACGGGCAGGCGATCACGTTCGTGGCGGCGCTGCTCTACGCGCTGCACATCGTCGGGCTCGGCGCCTGGAGCAACGCCGCCGAGACGATGGGGATGGCGATCGTCCAGCTGGTGATGATCGCGCTGGTGTCGTTCGTGGCGACCGCTCCCGACGGGATCGTGCTGCCGACCCGGACCGGCGACTGGCTCTCGGTGGTCTACATGGCGCTCTTCGCCGGTGCGCTGGCGATGGTGGCCCAGACCTGGGCGCAGGCCCACCTCGCGCCCACCCGGACCGCGATCATCATGAGCATGGAGCCGGTGTTCGCGGCCCTGTTCGCGGTGCTCCTCGGCGGTGAGTCGGCGACCGGCCGGATGCTCGTCGGCGGCGTGATGGTGCTGACCGCGATGCTGGTGGTCGAGCTGGCTCCGCGCCGGCGGATCGAGGCCGAGGTACCGCACCTCGCCGTGTGAGAGCACGAGGAAGTCCGCATCCTGGATATCGCCGCCAGGCCTCGGACGCGCGGGGCTACCGTTCTCCCGTGCAGACCACGTGGACCTATTTCTTCGGCTTCTCGCCCGGGGCATCCGAGCGGGACGGCCACTAGGTCCTCCCCGCACACCGACACCAACGCCCCTGGCCTTCCGGCAGGGGCGTTTCGCGTGGGACGCCCGGCAGATCAGCCGAGCCGGCGGCGGGGACACATCGAGAGGAACACCATGGTCATCGTCATGAAACCCGAGGCCACCGCCGAGGACGTCGAGCGCGTCGTCGAGAAGGTCGAGAGCTCCGGGGGCGAGGCCTTCGTCAGCAAGGGCGTCGTCCGCACGATCATCGGCCTGGTCGGCGACCTGGACACCTTCCACGGCCTCAACCTGCGCAGCATGCCGGGCGTCGCGGACGTGCACCGGATCTCCGATCCCTACAAGCTGGTCAGCCGCCAGCACCACCCGGACCGCAGCACCGTCTGGGTCCGCGGCGTGCCGATCGGCCCGGACACCTTCACCTTCATCGCCGGCCCGTGCGCCGTCGAGTCGCCGGCCCAGACGCTGGAGGCCGCCGAGATGGCCAAGGCCGCCGGCGCGACGCTGATGCGCGGCGGGGCGTACAAGCCGCGGACCTCGCCGTACGCCTTCCAGGGTCTGGGCGAGGCCGGGCTGGAGATCCTCTCCTCCGTGCGCGAGGCCACCGGGCTGCCGGTGGTCACCGAGGTCGTGGACGCCCGCGACGTCGGCATCGTGGCCGAGCACGCGGACATGCTCCAGGTGGGCACCCGCAACATGGCCAACTTCGGGCTGCTGCAGGCGGTCGGCGAGTGTGGCAAGCCGGTGCTGCTCAAGCGCGGCATGAACGCGACGATCGAGGAGTGGCTGATGGCGGCGGAGTACATCGCCCAACGCGGCAACCTCGACGTGGTGCTGTGCGAGCGCGGCATCCGCACGTTCGAGACCGCCACCCGCAACACCCTCGACATCTCGGCGGTGCCGGTGGTGCAAGCGACCAGCCACCTGCCGATCATCGTCGACCCGTCGCACGCCGCGGGCCGCAAGGACCTGGTCGTCCCGCTGTCGCGGGCCGCGATCGCGGTGGGCGCCGACGGTGTGATCGTCGACGTGCACCCCGACCCGGAGAGCGCGCTGTGCGACGGTCCGCAGGCGCTGCTCGGCGCGGACCTGCGGGCGCTCGCGCAGG
>JBDSMW010000096.1:0-17115 GCA_039915665.1 Nocardioidaceae bacterium | reverse complement strand
TCGTCGAGCAGCGGGCGCTGGTCGAAGCGCGGGTCGATCGAGGGCGGCAGGGTCGCCGTCGCGACGACCACGGCGAGGTCGGCCTCGTCGGCCAGCAGCAGCTCGAAGCACTCCTCCGGATCGGCCTCGATGATCCGAACGGTCACAGCCGGGTGCGCACGTGCGAAGTGGGCCGCCACCTGAGGAAGCAGTGCGGCGGCGGCGGTCGAGAAGCCGCAGATCCGCAGCGACCCGGACTGCTCACCCGAGCTCGCGGCGACCGCCGCTCGGATCTCCTCCCAGCGCTCGAAGAGTCCGTCGGCGTGGGCCAGCAGGGTCCGCGCGGCTGGGGTGAGCCGGACGCCCCTCCCCTCGGGGACCAGCAGCACCTCGCCCAGCTCCTCGGCGAGGGTCCGGAGCTGGTGCGAGACGGCCGACGGCGTGTAGTGCAGCGCGCGGGCGGTGGCGGTAACGGTCCCGTGCGCCGCGAACAGGCGAAGGACGTGCAGACGGTGGTCGATCATGAACAACTATTGCATGATTGTCAGTAAAACCGTTTGCTGTTCCTTGAAGGTTTTCCGGTCCAGACTCGGAGTCGTGCGCTCCTTCGACCCGCTGTTGCAGCCCTTCGGGCTCCGGCACCTCACGCTGCGCAACCGCATCGTCAGCACCTCGCACGAGCCGGCGTACGCCGAGGACGGGATGCCCAAGGATCGCTACCGGCTCTACCACCGGGAGAAGGCGCGAGGCGGGGTGGCGCTGACCATGATCGGCGGTTCCGCCGTCGTGTCCCGCGACAGTCCGCCGGCCTTCGGCAACCTCCTGCTCTACCGCGACGATGTGGTTCCGTGGCTGCGGCGACTGGCCGACGACGTGCACGAGGAGGGCGCCGCGGTCATGTGCCAGATGACCCATCTGGGCAGGCGGACCAGCAACTACACCGGTGACTGGCTCCCGCTGATCTACCCGTCGGCGGCCAAGGAGCCTGCCCACCGGTCCTTCCCCAAGCGGGCCGAGGCGTGGGACCTGGACCGGGTGGTCGACGACTTCGTGTCCGCGGCCCTGCGCTGCCAGGCCGCCGGGCTCGACGGGATCGAGATGCAGCACTACGGCCATCTCGTCGACGCCTTCCTCTCTCCCGCCACCAACGACCGCGCCGACAGCCTCGGGGGCGCTCTGGACAACCGGATGGCCCTGCCCCGACGGGTCTTCCGTGCGGTGCGGGCCGCGGTGGGCCCGGACTTCGTGGTGGGCATCCGGATGTCCATGGACGAAGACTTCCCAGGCGGGCTGGAGCCGGCCGAGGCCCTGACCGCACTCTCGGCCTACGTCGACGACGGCATCGACTTCCTGTCCCTGGTCAAGGGCACGATCGAGAGCGATGCGCACCTGGCCCGGGTGATCCCGGGCATGGGCACCCGGACGGCCCCGTTCCTGGACTTCGCCGCGCAGGTGCGCCGACGGGTCGACGTGCCGGTGATGCACGCTGCCCGGATTGCCGATGTGGCCACGGCCCGCTACGCGGTGCGCGAGGGAATGCTGGACCTGGTGGGGATGACCCGCCCCCAGATGGCGGACCCCCATCTGGTCCGCAAGCTGGCGCGCGGCGACGAGGACCGGATCCGGCCGTGCGTCGGTGCCAACTACTGCCTGGACTCGATCTACGACTCCGGTGACGCCAAGTGCATCCACAACCCGGCGACGGGCCGGGAACAGACCCTCGTGCACCAGATCACTGCGCGCCTAGCAGCCGGACGACGGGCCGTGGTGGTCGGCGCCGGCCCCGCGGGGCTGGAGGCCGCACGGGTCCTCGGTGAGCTCGGCCACCACGTCGTGGTGCTCGAGGCCGCCGATGCACCCGGCGGCCAACTGCGTCTCGCCGCGGCCTCCCCACGGCGACGGGACCTGATCGGAATCGTCGACTGGCGGGTCGCGGAGGCCAAGCTCGCCGGCGTGGAGTTCCGCTACGGGGTCTTTGCCGGGCGCGCCGACGTCCTGGCGCACGAGCCTGACCTGGTCGTGGTGGCCACCGGTGGCCGTCCCCACCGGTCCTTGCTCCACTCGGGTGAGGACCTGGTGCTCGACACCTGGGACGTGATGGCCGGAACCTCGCGACCTACCGGTGCCGTGCTGGTCTACGACGACAACGGTGCCGAGCCCGCCCACGACGCGACCGAACTGCTGGCCCGTGGTGGGGCTCGGGTCGAGCTGGTGACCCCCGAACGCACCCTGGCACCGGGGGTGGGTTCCATGAACTCCCCGGCCTACCTGCGCGCCTACGCCGAGCAGGGCGTCGTGATCACCCTGGCGCAGCAGCTGCGTCGGGTGAGCCGTAGCGCCGACGGCCGGCTCGTCGCCCATCTGTGGAACGAGTACGCCGAGCGGGAGTCGCTACGCCTGGTCGACGCCGTCGTCGTCGAGCTGGGCACGTTGCCCAACGACGAGCTCTACTTCGAGCTGGTCCCAGGCTCGCGAAACCTGGGGGAGGTCGACCAGGACGCCCTGGTCGCCGGACGGCCCCAGACGGTCGCCACCAACTCGGAGGGCAGCTACCAGCTGTTCCGGATCGGTGACGCAGTCACCAGCCGCAACGTCCATGCGGCGATCTACGACGCGCTGCGGCTCTGCCTCGCCATCTGACCCGATACCGCCCCCGGCCCGACGGAGACCTCGATGACCGCTCAGTCCCCACCCCTCACCAGCCGCGACGCCGTGGCCGAGATGGCTGCCGCTCGCGTGCCCGGCCGACCGCTGGACACGCCCTTCTACACCGACGACGAGGTGTTCGAGACCGATGTGGCCGTCATCTTCGGGCGGCACTGGATCTTTGTCGGGCACGACGCCGAGATCCCCGAGCCGGGCGACTTCCGCACCGTGGAGGTCGGCTCGTCCTCGGTGATCCTGGTGCGAGACGACGAGGAGGAGGTGCGGGCCTTCCACAACGTCTGCCGGCACCGGGGAGCACGGATCCTCGACGGGACCGGCTCCGTGGGCAACATCGTCTGCGGCTACCACCAGTGGACCTACGGGGTAGACGGCACGCTCCTCCACGCGGGACCACAGCCGTCGACCTTCGACCGGAGCTGTTTCGGCCTCAAGTCCGCGCACGTGCGCAGCGTGGCCGGGCTGCTCTTCCTTTGCCTGGCCGCCGACCCGCCGGCAGACTTCGACGACTACGCGTCCCGGATCGACCCGTACCTAGCGCCACACGGGCTGCGTCGTACCAAGGTGGCCGCCCAGATCGATCTCGTCGAGGAGGGCAACTGGAAGCTGGTGATCGAGAACAACCGCGAGTGCTACCACTGCGAGAGCGGCCACCCGGAGCTCGGCTGCTCGCTGTTCCCCACCTACGGCTACGACCAGGACACGCTCCCGCCGCGTCTGAGGCTGGCCTTCGACCGCTACACGGCGGCCGAGCACGAGCTGCGAGACACCTGTGAGCAGCGCGCTCTCCCGTTCGCGCGCATCGAGGAGCTGTCGGGCCGGGCCACGGGCTTCCGGATCCAGCGCGAGCCGTTGGACGGGGCCGGTGAGTCGTTCACCCCCGACGGAGGTGCCGTGTGTCGTCGCCTTCTCGGCGGGCTCGACACCCCGCGCCTGGGCCGGCTCTCGATGCATCTGCAGCCGAACGCCTGGTTCCACCTGCTCTCCGACCACGCGGTCACCTTCTCCGTCCTGCCACTGGCCGCGGACCGGACCCTGGTGCGCACCACCTGGCTGGTGCACGAGGACGCGGTGGAGGGCGAGGACTACGACCTCGCGGAGCTGACCCACGTGTGGCACCAGACGAACCTCCAGGACGGCTCCTTCGTGGCGCGCGCCCAGGCGGGCGTGGGCAGCCCCGCCTACGAACCCGGTCCCTATGCGCCCAGCGAGTACCAGGTCGACCTGTTCTGCACCTGGTACGTCGAACGACTCCTCGCGCAGGTCGGCCCGTGACGGCGGCGTACGTCCGCGACGAACCTGCCCTGCTGGAGGAGGCTTTCGACGAGGAGCTGGTGTGCACCGACGTCCTGTCGGTGACGCACGACGTGGCGACCTTCGTGCTCTCCTCACCGGTCGGCCGGCTCTTCGGCTTCCGACCCGGTCAGTACCTCACGGTGCACGTCGACGCGTTCGGTGTGCCCCTCGAGAGGTGCTACACGATCTCCTCGGCGCCGACGCGGCCGGAGTCGCTCGCGATCACGGTGAAGCGAACCCCCGGCGGCCCGATGTCGAACTGGCTCCACGACCACCTCGAGGTCGGCGCCCGCCTGCGAGTCTCCGGCCCGCTCGGGGACTTCACCCTCGACGCTCACCCCGCGACCCGGCACCTGTTCCTCTCGGCCGGGAGCGGAGCCACGCCGATGATGTCGATGACCCGGACACTGAACGACCTGTCCGAACCACACGACGTCGTGTTCGTGCACAGCGCGCGGTCCCCCGCGGACATCGTGTTCCGTCGCGAGCTCGAGCAGATGCACGCCGACGGAGCGGGGATCGCGGTCGCCACGGTGTGCGAGACCGACCCCGGCGACCCGACCTGGCATGGTGTTGTCGGCCGGCTGACGCGGGCGATGCTCGAACGGCTGGTTCCGGATCTGCTCCAGCGGGAGATATTCACGTGCGGGCCGCCGCTCTACCTCGAGTCGGTCCGCGTCCTGCTCGACGAGGCCGGCGTCGACCCCGCGAGGGTTCACCGGGAGAGCTTCTTGCTGGGCTCCCGGACCGACCCCGACCTCCCCCCTCCCGGTGCCGCACCACCCGGGGTCGCGCCCTACTCCGTGGAGCTGCGACGCAGCGGCAGGACCGTCGTCTGCGACGGCAGGACCACGGTGCTCCAGGCGGCCGCGGCCGCGGGCATCGCGCTGCCCTCCTCCTGCGGCGAGGGGGTCTGCGGCACCTGCAGGACCACGCTCCTGGCGGGCAGCGTCGACATGCAGCACGGCGGCGGCATCCGTCCCCGGGAGATCGCGCTGCAGCAAGTGCTGCTGTGTTGCTCGCGGCCTCTCGAGGACCTGGTCGTCGACGCCTGACGGACGCGACCGTGGATCTCGCGCACGCCGTTCGTGTGTGACCGACAGAGGCAAAAGTTCACGGTCTGGCGACAGCGCGACACCTCGTGAAATAGCCTGGGGCCATGCAGGTGGGGATGACGGCGTTGACCCATCTGAGCGAGAAGGCTGTCGCCGAGTGGCAAGCGCTGTCCGACCAGGCCGTCGAAGCCAACCCGTTCTACGAGCCGGGCTTCGTTCTTCCCGCGGCCGCCGCCTTGGCTCGTCCCGGGGTGGTTCAGCTGGTCACGATTCACCAGGCGGGCAGGCTGGTGGCCGCCTTTCCGGCCACGACCGGACGATGGCGCCAGGCACTGCCGGCCCTGTCGAGCTGGCGACACAAGTACTGCTTCTTGGGAACACCCCTCGTCCACAGGGACGTCGACGCAGGTGCCGTCTTCACGAGTCTGCTGCACGCGCTGCCGGCGGCGACCGGGCGTCGCACTCTGATCCTCGAGCAGATGGGCGCCGACGGGCCGCTTCACAGATGTCTGCTCGAAGCCGCGACCGCCTCCGGGTGGACAACGGCGCTCAACCGTTGCGAGGAGCGAGCCGCCCTGCGGCGGCGCGACGACTCGGCCTACCTCGACCATCTCTCACGGAAGCGGACCAAAGAGTTCGGCCGCCTTCGGAGGCGACTCGCGGACGAGGTCGGGGCCGCCGTGGCGGCGGTCGATGTGTCCGACGATCGAGCAGCACCCGACCGGTTCATGAGGATCGAGGCCTCGGGCTGGAAGGGGCTTCGCGAGACGGCCATGGCGTCGACCGTGGCCGAAGCGACGATGTTTCGGTCGATCTGCGCCAACTTCGAGGCTCGCGGCCAACTGCAGATGCTGGAGCTGAGCGGGGGAGGCCACGTGATGGCTGCGTTGAGCAGTCTCCAGTCCGGAGACGGGCAGTTCATGTTCAAGATCGGCTTCGACGAGAAGTTTGCCCACTTCTCCCCGGGCATCCTCCTGCTGATCGACAACGTCGACCTGTTCCACGCCGAGGGCCTGGACTGGATCGACTCATGCGCGGCGTCGGACAACCCTATGATCAACTCGCTGTGGCCGGACCGGCGCACGGTCTCGACGTTGGCTCTGACCTCGCCCGGCCTTCTGGGCACAGGAGTGCGCGCGGGACTACGCGCTGCCAACCGTGTGAACGAACTGAAGAGGAGGTCATGAAGTGACGACCGAGCGATCGAAGAACCTGGACATCGATGCAACGTCCTTCGGGAAGAGCTTCGGCAGCGCAGCAGTGGCCGTGAGACACCATCTCCTCAACGACGCGAGACTGGAGCTCGAGCACCTCGCGCGGCTCGCGGAGCGCCACCCTGGTGAGCTCATCGAGCAGAATGATGGCGGGATCGCGGAGGTCGCCTCAGCCGGCGATGCTCGCGTCTCGGCGCTCCCTCCTGCGGAGATCGTGCGCACCATCGACTCCAACGGGCTCTGGATGGTGCTGAAGAACATCGAGCGCGACCCGGAGTACAAGCGTCTGCTCGATGTGCTCCTCGACGAGGTCGCGCCGATCGTGGCGAGCAACGAGGGTGGCATGATGCAGCGCGAGGGCTTCATCTTCCTCTCCGCCCCCCACGCAACGACGCCGTCGCACACTGACCCGGAGCACAACTTCCTGCTGCAGATCCGCGGCGTCAAGGAGATGGTGGTCGGCGAGTTTCCGGACCGACGGACGCGGCAGCTGGAGATCGAGAACCAGTCGAGTGGTGGTCATCGCAACGTCGACTGGACGCCGGTGCGTCCGCAGACCTTCCGCCTCGAACCGGGCGACGGTGTCTATGTCCCGCCGCACGCCCCGCACCTGGTCCGCAACGGCTCACAGCCCTCGATCTCACTGTCGATCACGTTTCGCACGCCCCTCACGGAGCGCACCGCTCGGGCCAGCTCGGTCAACGCACGGTTGCGGCGACTGCACCTTGACCCGAAAGCCCCGGGCGAGCGCCCGCGCGTCGACCGCGCCAAGGCAGGGGCGTCGCGCGCGCTGGGTCGCTTTCGACGGCGCTGAGAGAGGGTCGACGCCCCTCCCCTCCGGGGGATCCGCGCAGGACTGTTCGGCTGCCCTCCTGGCCAGGAGCATCAGGCCTGCTGCGTGCCGAGGAGCGCGATGAACTCGTCGGCCATCGCGAGCTGACGTCGCAGCGTGTCGCGACGCTCGTAGGCCTGGTCCAAGGTGGCGGCGAGGTGCTGTCGCGCGGCGTCCGCCCGGTCGGTCCGCTCGACGGCCGGAGCGCCGGTGGGGCCGGGACTCCGGAGCACCTCGATGCTGCGCATCACCTCGACCATCTCCTCGAGGGTGAAACCGAGCGGCTTCATCCGCCGGATGACCAGCAGCTTGTCGACGTCCTCCACGGAGTAGAGACGGAAGCCACCGTCGCTGCGGCCGCTCGGGCGCAGGAGTCCGACCTCGTCGTAGTGGCGCAGGGTGCGCAGCGACAGCTCGGTGCGCTGGGCGACCTCACCGATGTGCATGGCGCTCGGTGCGGGCGTGGTGCCGGTCACGGCGGCTCCTTCTGTGCTCGGTCGATTTCAACTCTACCTTTACGTGAAGGTAGAGTTGGCCGCGGACTTCTCACCCCGCCGCCGTCGGCGCCGATCCCGTGCCGGCTCGACCCGGCGTTCTTCCCCCGAACGGATTCCCGTGACCACCGCACCCTTCTCCGGAGCCACCACCCTGGAGCCCTCTGTGCGGAACGCACTGCGCTCGCCGCGGATGCTCCGCACCGAGGTCCTCGCCGGCCTCGTCGTCGCCCTCGCGCTGATCCCCGAGGCGATCTCGTTCTCCATCATCGCCGGTGTCGACCCCAAGATCGGGTTGTTCGCCTCCTTCACGATGGCGGTGTCGATCGCGTTCCTGGGCGGACGCCCCGCGATGATCTCCGCTGCCACCGGCGCGGTCGCGCTGGTCATCGCCCCCGTCGTCCGCGACCACGGCTTCGACTACCTCATCGCCACCGTGATCCTTGGAGGCGTGCTGCAGATCGCGCTCGGACTGGCCGGCGTCGCGAGGTTGATGCGGTTCATCCCCCGGTCGGTGATGGTCGGCTTCGTCAACGCGCTGGCCATCTTGATCTTCCTGGCCCAGGTGCCGCACATGATCGGCGTCCCGGCTCTGGTCTACCCGATGATCGCCGTCGGCATCGTCGTCATCGTGCTCCTGCCGCGGATCACCACGGTGGTCCCGGCCCCGCTGGTGGCCATCGTCGTCCTGACCGGGTCCACGCTGTTCGTCGGACTGAGTGTCCCGAACGTCGGTGACGAGGGGAAGCTGCCGGACAGCCTCCCCTCCCTGTTCATGCCGAACGTCCCGCTCGACCTCGAGACCCTGCGCATCATCGGCCCCTACGCGCTGGCGATGGCCCTGGTCGGTCTGCTCGAGTCGCTGCTGACGGCCAAGCTCGTCGACGACATCACCGACACCCACTCGGTCAAGACCCGTGAGGCTCTCGGCCAGGGCGCCGCCAACATCATCACGGGCCTCTTCGGCGGCATGGGCGGCTGCGCGATGATCGGACAGACGATGATCAACGTGAAGGCATCCGGGGCCCGGACCCGCATCTCCACGTTCCTCGCCGGAGTGTTCCTGCTGGTCCTCGTCGTCGGCTTCGGCGACGTCGTCTCCCTGATCCCCATGTCGGCGCTCGTCGCGGTGATGATCATGGTCTCCGTCGGCACCTTCGACTGGCACAGCATCCGGCCGGCCACCCTGCGCCGGATGCCGAGGAGCGAGACGACCGTGATGCTCTCCACCGTCGCCGTGGTCGTCGCCACCCACAACCTCGCCATCGGCGTGATCGTGGGCGTGCTGGTCGCGATGGTGCTGTTCGCCCGCCGGGTCGCGCACCTGGCCGAGGTACGACGAGAGCTGCTAGAGGCGACCGACGGCACGACGACCGCGGTCTACACCGTGCTCGGGGAGCTGTTCTTCGCCTCCAGCAACGACCTCTACACCCAGTTCGAGTACGCCACCGATCCCCCTCGGGTCGTCATCGACCTGACCGGGTCGCACGTGTGGGACGCCTCGACGGTCGCTGCCCTCGACGGCATCACCACGAAGTACGCGACCAAGGGGAAGACCGTCGAGATCCACGGCCTCAACGAGGCGAGTGCTCGCATGCACGGCCGGCTCAGCGGACAGCTCGCCTCGCACTGATCCGGGGAGGTCAGGGGAGCGGAGCGGGTACGACGTCCGGCGCACCATGGAACAGGGTCTCACCGACCGACGCGTGAGGTCCGCCCTCGACGGCGACCTGGTCCCGGCCGGCTCGCTTCGCGTCGTACAACGCCTTGTCGGCCTGGGCGACGAGCCCGGTGTAGTGCGACATGGTCGAGTGCCGCGCGGCCACGCCCGCCGACGTGGACACCGCGATGTCCGGGTGGTCGGAGAGCTTCACCTTCGCGACGGCGACCCGGAGGCGTTCCGCGGCGGCCGCGGCGTCCTCCAGCCCGGTCTCGCGGAGCAGCACGACGATCTCCTCGCCTCCGTAGCGGTAGGCGGTGTCGGTCGAGCGCAGGGCTTTGCCGATGGCGACGGCGACCTCGCGGAGCACCTGGTCACCGAGCAGGTGGCCGTGCTGGTCGTTGAGGCGCTTGAAGTGGTCGAGGTCCATCATCACCAGGCTGAGCGGCCGGCCGTAGCGACGGCAGCGCTCCCACTCGGTGTCGATGTCGAGCTCGAAGCGACGACGGTTCGGCAGGTGCGTGAGCCCGTCGATGTCCGCGAGCTCGCGGGCGGTGCTGTGCAGGTGGGCCGACTCCAGCGCGGCGGCGGCCGTCGAGAGCAGCGAGGTGAGCACCTGCTCGGTGTCCTCATCGACGATCGGGGTCTCCACCTCGAGCACGGCGGTCACCATGCCGGCGAGCACCAGGGGGTAGGCCCTCCGGTTGCCCGTCGTGATCGGTAGGGCGTCGGCCGCCGCGGTCAGCACGATCGTGGGCGGGACCAGCGTCGCCGGGGCCACCACGCCGTGCGGGTCCGAGCTGCGGTGCGCCGCCTGGAACTCCTGGTTGTCACCGCGCAGCCAGAGCGTGGTCGAGGTGCCCAGCAGCTCGGCGGCCGCGGTCG
The DNA here is from genome assembly GCA_039915665.1 of Nocardioidaceae bacterium. Classification (GTDB taxonomy): domain Bacteria; phylum Actinomycetota; class Actinomycetes; order Propionibacteriales; family Nocardioidaceae; genus Nocardioides_B. The sequence continues at coordinate 7,036 of JBDSMW010000096.1, read as the reverse complement.
TCACGGTGCTGGAGACGTAGCGGATGCTGAGGCTGCCGGCGATCTCGCGACCCACCCGGACCACGGTCTCGAACCGGTTGGCCAAGAAGGCGAGCCGGATCTCGCGGGACGTCGCCTCGGTGCCGGCCTCGTCGAGCTCGGCCGCCAGGCGGCCCAGCGCGGTGCCGATCTCGGAGAGCTCGGGGACCGAGGTCTCCTGCGCGCGGGCGGTGAGGTCGCCGCCGCGGATCCGGGCGATGGTGCCGTGCAGGTCGGAGATCGGTGCGAGCACCACGGTCTGCAGGCGGCGACGCCGGTGGGCGGTGATGAAGGCCGAGGCGGCGAGGAGCACGAGGTAGCTGCCGAACACCGCGATCAGGGCCTGCTGCTGCCGGGCCAGGGCCTGGGTACGACGGGCCCGGATGACGTCGGCGCTGATCATGTCCTTGGCGCGGTAGGCGTCGAAGAGGGTCTTGCCCTCGAGCAGGAACGCGGTGAGGTTGCCGTCCGTGCGCTGCTGGACGGTAAACCGCTTCTGCGCGGCCTCGCTCGCCCAGCCCTGCCACTCCTGGCGGGCCAGCAAGGTGCCGACCACCCGGTCGGTCACGTCGGGGCTGCTGCGGACGTCGCGCAGCAGGGCCGACACCGACGAGGTGGCGTTCGTCTTGCCCTCCTGGTACGACGCAAGGAACACCGGCTCCCCGGTCGCGAGCCAGCCCCGCAGACCGGTCTCCTGGTCGAGCATCGCCTCGTGCACGTCGCGCGCCTCCCGGGCCAGCTCGACGTAGTTCGCGAGCCGGGGCTGGCTGATCAAGATGAGGTAGCCGGAGGTCGCCAGGCTGAGGATCAGCACCGAGAAGAGCACGCCGACGGTGAACCGGTGGCTGCTCTGGAGCTCGTCCACCAGGCCCGTCGTGCGGTACGGCGACTTCTTCACCGGACTCCTCGGCCCCTTCGATGCACGCCGAGGACTCTCGGCGCGATGTGCAGAGAAAGACGTTACGGGGTTGGATGCCCGGATGGGTCCGAATCGCCCCATTCGCAGGGTCACACCGTGGGCGGTGGCTCCGGGGCCCGAACGTAGGCTCTCGGTGTGCCCGTCCCGCCCCTGCTCGCCCCTCGCCTGTGGGGGTTGCACGTGCTCGCCGTCCTGGCGACGACGGCCGCGGTGCTGCTCGGGATCTGGCAGTACGACGCGTGGGGCTCGCGGCGCGACGACCAGGCGACGTCCCTGGCTGACGCGCCCGCGAAGCCGCTGTCGCGGGTGATGTCGGCTGACGACCCGTTCCCGGGCGACGCCGTCGGGCAGCCCGTCGAGCTGCAGGGCCGGTGGCTGACCCGGTCGACGATCTACGTGGCCGACCGGGCGCTGCACGGCCGGCGGGGCGTGTGGGCCGTGACTCCGGTCGAGGTCTGCGGGACGGCCACGAGCTGCGCCGGGGCGTCGGCCGTGCTCGTCGTACGCGGCTGGACCCCGACGGTCGCGGCCGCCCCCGCGCCCCCCACGGGCCGGGTGGCCGTGACCGGGTGGCTGCAGCCCGGCGAGGGCTCCGGCACCACCGACCCGGACCCGACCGACGACGTCATCCCGGAGCTGCGGATCGCGGACGCGATCCAGCACGTCGACCAGGACCTCTACGGCGGCTACGTCATCGCGAAGCGGATCTCGACCAGCTCGACCAACGGATCGGGCTCGACCATCGACGGTGGTCTGGAGGCGGTGACCCCCGCGTCACTGCCCCAGGCGGAGACGTTCACGGCGCTGCGCAACCTGCTCTACGCCATCGAGTGGTGGGTGTTCGGCGGCTTCGCGGTGTTCATCTGGTGGCGCTGGTGCCGCGACGAGCTGGAGCGCCAGCGCATCGAGCGGGAGGGTCCGGACGGGGAGCCGGACGAGGAGGCGGCCCCCCAGGTGAGCGGGGTCACCGGAGTAGCGTCGGGACCGTGAAGACGCCGCTGCAGTCCGCCCTGACCCGGTATCGCGTGATGGCCAACGTCGTGGGTGTCCTGCTGATCATCCTGATCCTCGTCGGCGTCCCGCTGAAGTACCTCACCGAGGAGGGCACCAACCCGCAGCTCACCGGCGAGTGGATCACCCAGAACCTCGGCATCGCGCACGGCTGGCTCTACATGATCTTCCTGGTGATGGCCTTCATGCTGTCCCGCAAGGCGCGCTGGAGCATCGGATTCACCCTGGTCACGCTGGCCTGCGGCACCGTGCCGGTGCTGTCCTTCTGGGCCGAGCACCGGGCCACCGCGCAGGTCCGCGCGCAGCTCGCCGAGCACGAGCCCGCCGCTCCCGTCGGGGCCTGACCACCGCTCCATGGGCGACACCGCGTTCGTCCTGGGCGGCGGCGGCCTGCTCGGCGCCGTCGAGGTCGGGATGCTCCGGGCGCTCCTGGACCAGGGCGTCCGACCGGACCTGATCCTCGGCACCTCGGTCGGCGCCCTCAACGGGGTGCTCGTGGCGAAGGACCCGACGCCGGCGGTCGTGCAGCGGCTGATGGCGCTGTGGGAGAGCGCGGCCGGCAGCGGCGAGGTGTACGGCGACGGACCGATGCGCCAGGTGGGCCGCGCCGTCCGCACCGGCACCCATCTTCACTCGGCCAAGCCGTTGCGCGACCGGCTGGTCGCCGAGCTCGGTGACCTCACGTTCGCCGACCTCGTCGTGCCGTTCCAGTGCTGCGCCGCAAGCATCGAGCGGGCCGCCGAGCACTGGTTCACCAGTGGTCGGGTCACCGACGCGGTGATGGCGTCGGCCGCGGTCCCGGGCCTGCTCCGGCCCGCGGAGGTCGACGGCGAGCACTACCTCGACGGCGGCATCGTGAACTCCATCCCGGTCGGCCGCGCCGTCGAGTGCGGCGCCACCCGGATCTTCGTGCTCCAGGTCGGCCGGGTCGACCAGCCGCTGACCGTGCCCACCAAGCCGTGGGAGGTCGCCCGGGTCTCCTTCGAGATCGCCCGGCGGCACCGCTTCCACCGCGAGATGGCCCAGGTGCCGGAGCACGTCACCGCGCACGTGCTGCCCACGGGCTCGGCCGGCGGGCGGCGCGACGACTCGGTGCTGGCCTACCGCGACTTCGCCGCCGTGATGCGCCGCATCGACGTGGCGTACGACGCGTCGTCGGCCTACCTGCGGGACCACCTGTGAGGCACTGGTTCCGCCGGATCGTGCTCGCCCCGGCGGTGATCGGCCTGACCGTGCTGATCCTGAGCACGGTCCCGCTCTGGCTGCTGGTCGCGACCGTGCTCTCGCCCGTGGTACCCGGTCGGCTCCGGCCGCTGCGGCTGCTGTCCCTGCTGCTGCTGCACCTGATCCTCGAGAGCGTCATGCTCGTCGAGCTGTTCGGGCTGTGGATCGCGTCCGGGTTCGGCGTCCTCATCCGGCGGCCGTTCTTCGAGCGGATTCACTACGACCTGGTACAGAGCTACCTGGTCATCTTCTTCCGGGAGGCCCGTCGCGTCGTACGCCTCAAGATCGTCACCGAGGGCACCCCGCCCGACGCCTTCCCGGGCGAGCCGCTGCTGGTCTGCTGCCGGCACGCGGGGCCGGCCGACTCCTTCACGCTGATGTACGCGCTGATGCACTGGTACGGGCGGGAGCCGCGCGTCGTCCTCAAGGACACGCTGCAGTGGGACCCGGCGATCGACGTGATCCTGAACCGGCTGCCGAGCCGGTTCATCTCACCAGGCCGTGGCGCCGCCGAGGGGATCGAGCAGCAGGTCGGTGACCTGGCCCGCAACCTCGACGAGAACGACGCCTTCGTGATCTTCCCGGAGGGCGGCAACTTCACCCCCGAGCGACGTCAGCGCGGCATCGACAAGCTGCGCCGCCTCGGCCTGGAGTCGATGGCGCAGCGGGCCGAGCGGATGGAGAACGTCCTGGCGCCGCGCCCCGGAGGTCTGATCGCTGCACTGGACGCAGCCCCCGACGCGGACGTGGTCCTGGTGGCGCACACCGGCCTCGACCACCTGCTCACCGTCCGCGACATCTGGCGCGAGCTGCCGATGGACAAGCAGATCCTGATGCGCTGGTGGCGCGTGCCGCGGGAGGACATCCCCGAGGGCCGAGAGGCGCGCATCGACTGGTTGTTCTCGTGGTGGGAGGAGATCGACGTCTGGGTCGCCGAGCACCGCCCCGTCGACCTGCCGCCCCGCGGGTGGCGCCGCCACGCGGCCTGACGAACGACGCGGCCCCCGTCACCGAGAGGTGACGGGGGCCGCGGGCTGGGCGCTGGGACTACGACTTGCTGACGTCGACGTCCTCGACCGGGTTGTCGGGCGTGGTGGCGTCGTGGGGGACGTCGGTGGCGTCGGAGGCGGCCTCGCCCGGGTCGGAGGCGGCGACGTCGTCGGCACCCTCGGCGCGGTGCGCACCGATACCGCCACCGGCGACGGGACCGCCGGTCGGCGCGGGGGCCGGGGCGGGCGGCGGGGTGTAGGAGGACTGCCAGTTGGTGGTCGGCTGCTTGGCGCCGAACTTCTTGTAGGCGGCGTAGCCGATCCCGCCGAGTCCGAGCAGCACCAGCAGTGTGCGGCCACGGTGCTTCTTCTCGGGAGCCTCGACCTCGCCCTTGAGCGCGGCCGCGACGGCCTTGCCGCGCTTCTTGGTCTCGCCGCGGACGTCCTCGGTGGCGTCCTCGACGCTGGCGAGCGCGGCGGTCAGCACCGGCAGCACGGCGTCGGTGAAACGGTCCCGCGCGTCCGAGACGTAGGGCGCCGCCTTGTCGCGGGCGTCCGAGACGTAGGGGGCTGCCTTGTCGCGGGCGTCGCTCAGCACCGGGACGGCGCGGTCGCGCGCGTCGGTGAGCACCGGGACGGCGCGGTCCCGGGCCTCGGTGAGGACGGGCCCGGCCTTGTCGCGGGCGCTGCCGGCCAGGTCGCTGGCCTGGTCGAGGATCTGCTCGCGCAGTGTCTTCTTCGTGCCGATCATGGTGGAGAGGTCCTCTCTTCTCAGATCCGCCGTCCGGGTCTGGGGTGGTCGCTCCGTGCGAGCAGTCGGGGGCCGGTCGTGGTGCTCGTGCCCGTTCTCGTGTCGATCATGCCCGCTCCCCGCGCGAGATGAAACACAGGGTCCGCGCACCAGACGCCACGCGGGTTGGCCGACATGACAGGATCGACCCGACACGGACGAGCACAGCGAACCAAGTCCATTGATCTAGCAAGGAGGTGGCGTGGTGGCTGAAGAGACCTACGCGACGTTGAAGACCAACCAGGGTGACATCGTCATCCACCTGTTCGCGAACCATGCGCCGAAGACCGTCGAGAACTTCGTCGGCCTGGCGGAAGGCACCCGCGACTACCAGGTCCCCGAGACCGGCAAGAAGTCCCCCGACAAGTTCTACGACGGGCTGGGCTTCCACCGGATCATCTCGGACTTCATGATCCAGGGCGGTTGCCCGCTGGGCACCGGCACCGGTGGCCCCGGCTACCAGTTCAAGGACGAGTTCCACCCGGAGCTGCAGTTCGACCGCAAGTACCTCCTCGCGATGGCGAACGCCGGCCCGGGCACCAACGGCTCGCAGTTCTTCATCACGACCGCCGAGACCCCGTGGCTGAACAACCGGCACACGATCTTCGGCGAGGTCGAGGACGAGCAGAGCCGTGCGATCGTCGACAAGATCAACGCGACTCCGACGGGTGCGGGCGACCGACCCAAGGAGCCGGTGGTCCTCGAGACCGTCGAGGTCGAGAAGCGCTGACCCGCGCCGCTTCGACATGAGCACACCCGAGACACCCGCGACCGGGGCCCCCGAGCAGGAGGCCCCGGTCTGCTATCGGCACACCGACCGCGAGGCGCACATCCGCTGCCAGCGGTGCGAGCGGCGGATCTGCCCGGACTGCATGCGACCCGCGTCGGTCGGGTTCCAGTGCCCGTCCTGCATCGCGGAGGGGGCCAAGTCGACCCGGTCGGGGCGCACGGCGTACGGCGGCCAGCGGTCCGGAAACCCCGCGCTGGTGTCCCAGGTGCTGATCGGCATCAACGTGGTGGTCTGGCTCGCCATCGTCGCCACCGGCGGCGCGAGCAGCCGGCTGTTCGACGCGCTCGCACTGCTGCCCTCGAGCGCCTACACCCTGGTCGACGGGACGCCGACGCTGGTCCGCGGCGTCGCCGACGGGGCACCGTGGCAGCTGCTGACCTCGATGTTCACGCACATCGAGATCTGGCACATCGGGTTCAACATGCTGGCCCTGTGGACCCTGGGTCCACAGCTCGAGGTGGCCATCGGGCGGATCCGCTTCTTGGCGCTCTACTTCCTGTCCGGCCTCGCCGGCAGTGCCACCGTGCTGTGGTTCTCCGCCCCGAACAGCCAGACCCTCGGTGCCTCGGGTGCCATCTTCGGCCTGATGGGCGCGCTGCTGGTGGTCGCGATCAAGGTCCGCGGCGACGTGCGGGGCATGCTCACCTGGATCGGCATCAACTTCGTCATCACCTTCGTGCTGGTGCGGCTGATCTCCTGGCAGGGCCATCTCGGCGGCTTCGTCGGCGGCCTGCTGCTGGGCGCCGCGATCGTCTACGCGCCGCGCACGAACCGGACCCGCTGGCAGGTCGGCGGCATCGTCCTGGTCGCGCTGGCGGTCCTGGTGGCCACGGTCGCCCGGATCGCCGTCCTCGCCGCTTGAGCGGCACCGCGGTCCGGTCCGGATACCGAACCTCGCGTTTCGGACATTTTGACTACGTAGGCCTGGGTCCGGCGCCGCGGCACCCGTGCCCACGACCGGGTCATCCACAATGGGGATAAACCCTGTGGACGAAATTCCAGGGGTGTAATTCGCGCACAGGGCCGTCCACAGATGTGCAGGACCGGCGCCGCGGATCACTCCTCGACACCGGTCCCGTTGGTTCGATCACCCGTGCGTGGCGGGGGCGGGGCTACTCCCAGTGTGTGGCGTAGACGAAGCCGACGGCCATGAAGCCGATCCCGATCATCAGGTTGTACTGCCCGAGGTCGGTGAACAGCGGCAGCGTGAGGTCGGAGCCGGTGACGTAGTAGACGACGATCCACACCAGGCCGATCAGGAAGCTGCCCAGCATCCCGATGACGACGCCGCGGCC
>JBDSMW010000110.1:0-22592 GCA_039915665.1 Nocardioidaceae bacterium | reverse complement strand
CGACTTCGCGTCCGGCACGTCCTCGAGGTCGAGCAAGCTCATCCACGGGGGACTGCGCTACCTGGAGATGCTGGACTTCGGACTGGTCAAGGAGGCGCTCGAGGAGCGCGGTCTGCTGCTGACCCGTCTGGCTCCGCACCTGGTCCGGCCGGTGCCGTTCCTCTACCCGCTCACCCACCGCGGCTGGGAGCGACCGTACGTCGGAGCGGGCCTCGCGCTCTACGACGCGATGGCGATGACCGGGAAGTACGACATGGGCGTGCCCCGGCACAAGCACCTGACCCGGCGCGGCGCCCTGCGGCTCGCGCCCGACCTGCGTCCCGATGCCCTGGTCGGTGCGATCCGCTACTACGACGCGCGGGTCGACGACGCCCGGCACACCATGACGGTCGCCCGCACGGCTGCCGCACAGGGCGCGCACGTCGCGTCCCGGACCAAGGTAATCAGCTTCCTGCGCGAGGGCGAGCGGGTGACCGGCGCGCACGTCGTGGACCTCGAGACCGGTCGCTCGTTCGACGTCCGGGCCCGGGTCGTGGTCAACGCCGCGGGGGTCTGGACTAACGACATCCAGGAGCTCGTCGGCGGACGAGGTGCACTCAAAGTCCAAGCCAGCAAGGGGATCCACCTCGTCGTACCCCGTGACCGGATCCGCTCCGAGACCGGCCTCATCCTGCGCACCGAGAAGTCCGTGCTGTTCGTGATCCCGTGGGGACGGCACTGGATCATCGGCACCACGGACACGCCCTGGGACCTCGACAAGGCCCACCCGGCGGCGTCCCGCTCCGACATCGACTACCTGCTCGGGCACGTCAACGCCGTGCTCAAGGAGCCCCTGCGGCACGAGGACGTCGAGGGCGTCTACGCCGGTCTCCGGCCGCTCGCCTCCGGGCAGTCCGAGCCGACCAGCCGGATCTCGCGCGAGCACACCGTCGTGGCCCCCGTGCCAGGCCTGGTCATGATCGCCGGCGGGAAGTACACCACCTACCGCGTGATGGCCCGCGACGCCGTCGACGCCGCGGCGCACTCGCTGGGCGGATCCGTGCCGGCCAGCGTGACCGACGTCGTCCGGCTCGCGGGCGCCGACGGGTTCGAGACGCGCACCAACCAGCGCGACACCCTCGCGCACCGGTCCGGGCTGCACGTCGCGCGCATCGACCACCTGCTCGGCCGCTTCGGCGGGCTCGTCGACGAGGTGCTCGCGCTCGTCGCGGAGCGCCCCGACCTGGCCGCCCCGCTGCCCGGCGCGGAGGACTACCTCCGGGCCGAGGTGGTCTACGCCGTCAGCCACGAGGGTGCCCGGCACCTCGACGACGTGCTGACCCGCCGCACCCGGATCTCCATCGAGGCCTTCGACCGCGGGGTCGCCGCGGCCCGGCCCGCCGCGGAGCTGATGGCCGGCGAGCTCGGTTGGGACGCCGCCCGGCTCGACGACGAGGTCGACCACTACCTGCGCCGGGTCGAGGCCGAGCGGCAGAGCCAGCTCGCCCGCACCGACCAGGAGGCCGACGAGGCCCGCGTCCGGGCCCCCGACATCATCTGAGGCCACTCCGTTTGGACAAAGGGCGCAGGCCGGGAGAAATCTATTGATAAAAGCGGTCCCGGAAATCGTCTGATCCGCCTCCGTTGCACACGGGGCCGCAGGTGGGGGAGAAATAGATGGGCAAGGGCGGCCCCGGAAATCGAAGTTGGTAAAGCAACCTTGATCAGACTTCCATTCTGACCAGTGGGCCGAACTCTTTCTAGCCTTCTTGGGTTATTCATCTCATCGGATTCATCTGATTGTGTAAGCAGGGCTGCAGCGCGCAGCTGGCTGACAGCATCCCAGCGCTGGGAGATTCGATGCTCCTCGTTCCGATAATCTCGCGTGTGTCGCGAATTCTCGCGGTGACGCTGGTTGCGGCCACCCTGACGGTGGGCGTCCTAGCGCCCTCGAGCAGCGCGGCCGGCCCCGTGATGGTGTCGCTCACCTTCAACGACAGCCTCTCGACGCAGTTCCGTAACGCGAGGCCGGTCCTGCGCGCGCACGGTGTCAACGGGACGTTCTACGTCGCGAGCAACTACATGCTCAGCGGCGATCCGAAGTACATGCAGTTCTTCGACCTCGACACGCTCTACCGGGAGGGCGACGAGGTCGGGGGCATGGGGCGCGACCACCAGGAGCTGACCCGGACCTACTCCTCCGATCCGGACGCCGACCTCGCCTACAAGCAGGACCAGGTGTGCGGGGACCGGGCCAAGCTGGCCGACCTCGGCTACGACCCTCAGAGCTTCGCCTACCCCGGTGGCGCCTGGAGCAGCGCTGCCGCAAGCGTCGTCTCCGGGTGCGGGTATCTCTCCGGTCGGCTGGTCGGCGGGTTGTCGCCGGCCGGACCGGCGTACACCGAGCCCGTCCCGCCGATCAACGCCTTCGCGCTGAACGCCCTGAACACCCCGGCCGACGCCGTGACGCTGAGCGAACTGGAGGATGCGGTGATCCAGGCGTCGTCCTCAGGCGGCGGCTGGCTCCCCATCGCCTTCAACGACGTGTGCAGTCCCGGTGCGGCTGACTACTCGACCTGCATGAGCGCCCCCAAGCCCGTCGACAGCACGGTGCTGTCCTCCTTCCTCGACTGGCTGCAGACGGCTGGCCCCGCGGGCACGAGCGTGCGGACCGTGCGCGACGTGATGGGCGCCTCGGCAGGCCCGCCTGCCGCGCCTCGTCCCACCACGGTTTCTCTGACGTTCGACGACGGACTCGCCTCGCAGTACGCGGTCCGAGGCATCCTGAGCTCCCATGGCGACCACGGCACCTTCTACATCAACTCCGGCGCCGTCGATGCCGGAGAGCCGGGCGCCATGAGCTGGGCTCAGATCCACGACCTCCGTGGGGGCGGCAACGATATCGCCGGCCACACGCGGGACCACATCGACGTCACCTCGTACGGGACCTACGACCAGCGGTGGCACCAGGTGTGTGACGACCGGGCCCGGCTCGTCGAGCAAGGTTTCTCACCCGCCGCCTTCGCCTACCCCTTCGCTGCGTTCAACGCCACCGCGGAGGAGATCGTGCGCGGATGCGGCTACCAGTCCGGACGTTCGGGCGGGTCGCTGTCGGCTGCGGGGCCGCACTACGCGGAGACGATGCCTCCCAAGGATCCCTTCGCCATCTGGACCCTGGGCACCACCTACAACGGTCCCATCACCCTCCAGGTGCTGCAGGACGCGGTGACCGCGGCGATGGCGCACGGCGGCGGCTGGCTGCCTACCCTCTTCCACGAGATCTGTTACCCCGGGAACCCGTCCTTCAACTCGTGCATGGCGGGATACCGGCCGGTCAGCAGCGCCGTCTTCGACGCGTTCCTCGGCTGGCTCGACACGCAGCAGGCTAACGGGGTATCGGTCCGCACGATCACCGACGTCATGAGCGGCGGGGCCACACCGCCGGTCGTCAAGGTCACCTCGCCCGCGACCGGCTCGACGGTCACCGCCGTGCGACCGGTGCTGAACGGGACCACGAGCTCGAGCGGGGGCGACGTTACCGTCTCGCTGTACTCCGGGACCTACTCGACCGGCACCCCGCTCGCCACGCTCACCGCGGGAGTCACGTCCGGCGCCTGGTCGGCCCAAACTTCTGCCGATCTCGCCGCAGGGGTCTACACGGCCCGCGCGAGCCAGCAGAGCAACGGCGTCGTGGGCACCTCGACCCCGGTGTCGTTCACGGTCGGACAGGACACGAGTCCGCCCGCGGTGACCATCACAGCGCCGGCCGAGGGTGCCACGGTGGCGACCGCGACTCCGAGCGTCACAGGCACGGCGGGGACGGCGACGGACGACGGCCCGGTCGCCGTCACGGTCCGTGACCCGGACAGCGCCCTCATCGCGTCCCGCGTGGTCGCGGTGGGGGCCGGTGGGACCTGGGCGGTCGCACTCGCCGCCCTGCCTGACGGCGCCTACGTGGTCACCGCGGAGCAGACCGACGCGGCCGGCAACCTCGGCACCAGCGGGGCCAGGCACTTCTCGGTCGACACGGTGGCACCGGCGGTCACGCTCACCAGCCCGGCCCCCGGATCCGCCCTGGTGGGCACGAGCCTGACCGCCTCCGGCGCCGCCAGCTCGTCGCCGGGAGATGCTGTCACGGTGACTCTGGCGGTCTACGCCGGCAGCGCGACCACCGGCACCCCCGTGCGCCAGGTGTCGGGTTCGGTCACCGGAGGGGCGTGGACGGCCACGGCCACCGGACTCACCGCCCGCACGTACACACTGGTGGCACGGCAGACCGACAACGTCGGCAACGTGGGCAGCAGCAGCACGGTCACGGTCACGCTCGCGGCCGCCGGCATGGCGATCACCTCGGCCAACCCGTCGACCGTGGGGCAGGGCGCGACGGGCCGCACCGTGACCCTCGCCGGCTCGGGCATCCCCGTGGGTGCGACCGCAGTGGTCCTCGGCGGAGGCGTCCCCGTGACGAGCTCCACCCGCGTCTCCGCGACCTCGCTGAGGTTGGTTCTCGCCGCCGATGCCGGAGCAGGCGTCGGAGCCCGTGACGTCGTCGTGAGTGCTCCGGGTCAGTCCGACGCAACCTGTCGGGCCTGCCTGACGGTCACGGCTGCACCCACGGTGGCGGCCGTCACGCCCAACCAGCTGGGACGCGGTGCGACCAACCAGACCGTGGTCCTGTCGGGGGGCGGCTTCACTACGAGCACGCAGGTGACGGTCTCCGGTGCAGGCGTGACGGTGCCGGTGACCAGCCGGACGGCCTCGTCGATCTCGTTGCGCGTGAGCGTCACCGCCGGCGCAGCCGTCGGCCCGCGAGATCTCACGCTGACCAGCAACGACGGTGGTCGCAGCGTCTGCACGGGCTGCTTCACGGTGCTCGACGAACCGCGCGTCACCGCGGTGTCCCCCTCGACCGTGCGGCGGGGCCTCACCACCACCGTCACGTTGACGGGTACGTCCTTCGACCCCTCGATCAGCGTCACGGTCGCCGGCGGCGGCATCACGATCGTCTCGTTGACGTACGTCTCGCCCACGTCGGCCACGTTGACGGTGCGGGTCGGCGCGGGCGCTGCGCTCGGTGGCCGGTCGGTCACCGTCACGAGCGGCACCACCAAGGGCACGAGCGCACTGGTCAACGCCCTCAGCGTAGTGATCTGACCCCTAGACGTGCCCGGTCGGCCGACTCGCCTACCCCCCGCGGGCGGCCGACCGGGTGCCCGCGTGCGTGGCGCGCCCCGAGCGGTCGGACCCCGGCACCCCCTGGGTTGCCCCCACACCATCGGCGAGGACCGGCAAATGCACCGGGTCCCATTTTTCGGCAATTTTGCGATAAATCTATCCATAGTCTGAAAGAAGTCTCGAAAGGATCTTTCCAGACGGCATTGAATTTATCATCTGCACCCAAAATGGATGGTCCGAAAGAGTCAGAGAATCTCGTCGACAGGACCACTAATGGGGTTGGCTGCTAATCGCTTGTAGCCCTTTCAGATCATTTCAGATCGCAATCATCGTATTTCTACCGCGCCGAACCTAGGGTCCTTCTTGGGTGCCGGTGGGGGTTCAGGTGCCCGGTCTGTTTTGCACCCTTGGGGGGCCAAGGAGGACGAGCAATGAGAGAGGCGACAGGGCTCCGTGTCGGGGTCGTGGGCGGCGGCTACTGGGGGTCGAAGCATGTGCGAACCCTGTTCGCTCTGGACTCGGTCGAATCGGTCGTGCTCGTCGAGCCGCGTCCGGATCGGGCCAGCAACCTGCTGCGCGTGTTCCCGCGGCTGACGACGTTCCCCGACCTGGCAAGCGCGCTCGACGACGTCGACGCCGTGGTGATCGCCACGCCGCCGACGACGCACGCGCCCCTGGCGCTCCAGGCGATCGAGGGGGGCAAGCACGTGATGGTGGAGAAGCCCTTCGCCACGCGACTGGAGGACGCCCTCGCCATACGGTCGGCCGCTGCCGAGCGCGGAGTGACGCTGATGGTCGGTCACACGTTCGAGTACCACGCCGCCGTGTGGCACCTGCGGGAGATGGTCGATGCGGGCGACCTGGGGGAGCTGTACTACGTTGACACCGCCCGACTGAACCTCGGCCTCTACCAGCACGATGCCAACGTGGTGGTCGACCTGGCCCCGCACGACATCTCCATCCTGAACTACGTGCTGCGATCCCAGCCGGTGGCGGTGGAGTCGTGGGCGTCTCGGCATGCGCACCGCCGGCTCGAGGACGTCGCCTACCTCAGGCTGTTCTACGAGTCGCCCAAGGTCATCGCCAACGTGCACGTGAGCTGGCTCGACCCGTGCAAGGTCCGACGCATGACCCTGGTGGGCAGCTCCAAGATGGTGGTCTTCGACGACCTCGCAGCCGAAGAGCGGATCCGGGTGCACAACAAGGGGGTGGTCGAGCCCCTCGAGACGGCCGATCTCACCATGCCGCCGATGTCCTACCGGTACGGCGAGGTGGTGGCGCCCTACCTGGTGGTCAACGAGCCGCTCGCTATCGAGGACGAGCACTTCGTGGACTGCGTGCTGACCGGGATGGCGCCGCTCACCGGAGCCGACAACGGGGTCGCGGTGGTCGAGGTTCTCGAGGCCGCCCGTCTCTCGATGCTCGAGCGCCGTGTGGTCCAGGTAGAGGAGGTCCGCGGCGCTCACGCGAGCCCGGTCACCCACGTGCCTGCCCAACGTCGCCCCCTCGAGGTCAGGGAGCCGGGATGACCGGCGTCATCGAGACGCGCGTCGTGCCCTTCCTGGACCTCGCGCCGGTGACCCGGGAGGTGCGCTCGGACGTGATGGCGCGCTGGGCGCGGATCTTGGACACCGGCACGTTCGTGGGTGGACCGGACGTCGAGTCCTTCGAGCGGGCCTTCGCGCGCTACTGCGGCTCGGCCGAGGCCGTCGGTGTCGGCAACGGCACCGACGCCCTGCACCTCACGCTGCGGGCGCTGGAGATCGGGCCCGGTGACGAGGTCGTCGTCCCGGCGAACACGTTCGTCGCCACGGTGGAGGCCATCCTCCTGGCCGGCGCCCGCCCTCGGTTCGCCGACGTGGACCCGGACACGCTTCTGCTGACACCGGAGTCGGTCGACCGCGTCGCCACAGCCGAGTGCCGTGCCGTGGTGCCGGTCCACCTCTACGGCCAGGTCCCGGACATGGACGGGATCCTCGCCGTTGCGGCGTCGCGCGGCCTCCTCGTCGTCGAGGACGCGGCGCAGGCCCAGGGTGCCACCTGGCGGGGCCGGCGCGCTGGGTCGCTCGGTATCGCCGGCTGCTTCAGCTTCTATCCGGGCAAGAACCTGGGGGCCTTCGGCGACGCCGGGGCCGTCACGACCTCCGACGTCGGGGTCGCGGCCCGGCTGCGGTCCCTGAGGGATCACGGCCGTGGCTCGGGCGGGCACTACAGCCACGACCGGCTCGGCACGAACAGCAGGCTCGACGCCCTGCAGGCCGCAGTCCTCGAGGTGAAGCTCGGCCGGCTCGACGTGTGGAACGAGTCGCGACGTGTGCTCGTCGATCGCTACCGCGAAGCGCTGCCGGAGAGCGTCGGTCGGCTCGTGGTGGAGCACCCGGAAGCCAGCAGCAGCAACCACCTCGCGGTGCTGCGCGTGGTCGATCGGGACCGTTGCCGCGACGAGCTCGCCTCCCGCGGCATCGCGACCGGCATCCACTACCCGACCCCGTGCCACGTCATGGTGCCGTACGCCGCCTATGCGGACGGGCCCCTTCCGGTCGTGGAGGCCAACGCCTCCCGGATCCTGTCGCTGCCGCTCCACCCACACATGGACGTCTCCGACGTCGATCGCGTGTGTGACGTCCTGACGTCTTTGGTGGGCGGGTCGGCGTGAGCGCCCAGGGGGCAACGGGCACGGGTGCCGACGCACCGGTGTGCGACGCCGGTGTCGTCCTCGGCTACCCCAGCGGCCGGGGACACGACGGCGAGCTCGTGCTCGGGCGGGGCGCGCGGCTGCGGAGTGGCACCGTCCTCTACACCGGCAGCAGGATCGGCGAAGGATTCGAGACCGGCCACCACGTCGTGGTCCGAGAGGACTGTGAGATCGAGGACGACGTGTCCATCTGGTCGAACAGCGTCGTGGACTACGGGTGTCGGATCGGGAGGGGTGTCAAGATCCACAGCAACTGCTACGTCGCCCAGTACACCGAGATCGGCGAGGGGGCCTTTCTCGCGCCCGGCGTCACCGTGGCGAACGACCTGTACCCCGGGCAGGAGGAGTCGGCGCGGCTGATGGCGGGCCCGTCGATCGGGCCGCGCGCCCAGATCGGCGTGAACGTCACGCTCCTGCCCTACGTCCGGGTCGGCGCCGACTGCCTCGTGGGCTCAGGAGCCGTGGTGACCCGCGACCTGCCCGCCGGAACCGTGGCGTACGGCAACCCCGCCCGCGTCCGGGGGCGGGTCGACGCGTTGCGACCGATCGACTCTCGGCTGGTGTCGGAGGAGACCTCGCCCTCCCGCTACCGGCTGGCCGGCGTGCACGACCCTGAGGAGAACTAGGCCTGCCATGACGACAGTGGGGCACCGTCGGCCGTTGGGCGCCAGGGGGCGCTCGGGCGGCACGGCCGGAGCAAGTCTTCTGGTCAAGCGGGTGCTGGACATCGCCGGCGCTCTGGCCGGCTTGGTGCTCCTCGCGCCGCTCCTCCTCGTCGTCGGTGCGCTCGTTCGCGCCACGTCCCCTGGGCCGGCGCTGTTCCGGCAGACCCGGGTAGGTGCCGGAGGACGGACTTTCTCGATGCTGAAGTTCCGCTCCATGCACCGGGACTCGGACGATGCTCCGCACCGCGACTACGTCATGCGACTGATGCACGGTCAGGTCGACGCCGACGGCGGGCTCTACAAGTTGTCGGGAGACCTCCGGGTGACGCGGGTGGGCGCCGTGCTCCGGCGGCTGAGCCTCGACGAGCTGCCCCAGCTGGTCAACGTGCTGCGCGGAGACATGTCACTCGTCGGCCCGCGACCCGTGCTGCCCTGGGAGGTCTACCTGTTGCCCCCGTGGGCGACGCCGCGCTTCAGTGTCCGACCAGGTATCACCGGGCTGTGGCAGGTGAGCGGACGCAGCCGCCTGACGATGCTCGAGGCGCTGGCTCTCGACGTGAAGTACGTCCGCACGCGGTCCTGCTGGCTGGACCTGTGGATCCTGACTCGCACGGTGCCCGTGATCTTGGGCGGCGGTGGTCGGTGATGACGACCCCTGCGACGTCTCCCGCACTTTCTCCGGCGTCCGGTCCGTCGGCTGCCGAGGGCACGGCCAGGGACTCCGCCGTCCTAGGGGTGTGCACCGCGGTCAGCCGAGCTACCGGGCTGCTGCGCGTGGTCATGGTCGGTGCCGTCCTGGGTCCGACGCTCGTCGGAAACGCCTTCCAGGTCACGAACTCGCTGCCTAGCCTGGTCTATTACGGCTTCCTCGCAGGATCGCTCACCAGTTCGATCGTGGTGCCCGTTCTGGTTCGGCATCTGCACGCTGGCCGCGTCGACCGGGCGGTTGCCGTGAGTGGTTCGATCCTGGGGCTGTCGCTGGTGGCCGGGTTGTGCATCCTGCCGGTGCTTGTCCTGCTCGTGCCTGCGCTGCTCTCTCCACCGGGCACCGGCTCGGACGCAGCCATGCGGGAACAGGCTCAGCTCGCGCGGCTGTTGATCCTGTTCACGTGCCCGCAGATCTTGATGTACGTCGTGATCGGCTCGGCGACCTCCGTGATGTACGCACGACGAAACTTCGTGATCCCAGCTGCCGCTCCGGCCGTAGAGAACCTGGGCGTGGTGGCGGTGCTGGTCGTGGTCGCCCTGCTGCGGGAGGGCCGCACCCCGACGGACGGGGCGCCGCGCTGGGAGCTGCTCGTGCTGGGAGCCGGCTCGACCGTTGCGGTGGCCTTGCACGCGTCCGTCCAGTGGTGGGGTGCTCGACGGTGCGGCGTCATCGTGCGTCCTCGGGCCTGGCGTCACCAGGAGGAGGTGTCCAGCGTCGTGCGCGGCGCGCTGCACGGACTGGGCCAGGCCAGTCTGCTCGCGGGCTCGACGCTGGTCATGCTGGTGGTCGCCAGCCGCGTGCCGGGCGGTGCTGTGGCACTGCAGGTGGCGCTGAACTTCTACTTCCTGCCCATCGCACTGGTCGCCGCGCCGGTCGGCCTGGCCGTGCTCCCTCGTCTGGCCAGCCTCTCCCAGGGAGGTCGCGACGACCTGTTTCGCCAGGTGGTCGGGGAGGGGCTGCGCCTGGTGCTGGTGGTGATCGTGCCGGCCGCCGTCGGGTGCGCCCTGGTGGCGCACCAGGTGGTCCGGGTGGTGTCGGTGGGCGCCATGGCCACTGGTCCTGGAATCGCGATGACGGCGTCCGCTCTCTCTGCGCTCGCGGTCGGCCTGGTCGGACAGGCTCTGTTCTTCGTGGCGAGCCAAGCCTGCTTCGCCGTCCGGGACACCCGGACCCCGGTCCGTTGCATGCTCCTGCAGACGATTGTCTGCGTCGGTGCCTGCGGCGTCGCGGTCCTGCTGGTCGACGACGAGACGCTGGTGGAACTGGTGGCCTTGTCGTACGCCGTGGCGTCGACCGTCGGCGGGATGGTGCTGACATGGCGAGTCGTCCGTCCGATGAGCGCCGTGCGAAGACAAGTCGTCGCCACCTTGCTGCGTTCGGCGCTCGCGGCCGCTTGCATGGCCGTCGTCGTCGGCCTGATCCTCGCCTTCGCCGAGCAACGGCTCGAAGGCCGGTTCGGGGCGTTCCTCGCAGTGCTGACCGCGACCGTGGCCGGCGCCGTCTGCTACGGACTGGCGCACCTGCTCCTCCGTTCACCTGACCTGGCGTTGTTGCGAACGGCGAGAACACCGAGGACCACGCATGACCAGCTCGCCGAGGCGGGGACATGAACGGCGAGTACGTGCGTCGGGGCACCGTGGGGGTCGCCTACGTGTGCGCGGCCGGGATCGCGACCGTCGTTGCAGGGGTGCTCGTCGCGGAACGCCCGGGCCTTGCTGGCGGTGCGGCGCTGGCGGCAGTCAGCGGCGCCGTGCTGTGGCGATGGCCTGCCGCCGTCGGTGTGCTCGTGCTCTTCGTGACCCCTCTGGTCACAGGGATCGACCGGGGCCGCCTGGTCCCGATGTTGCGCCCGAACGAGGCGCTGGTCGTCGCGGTAACGGGGGTCCTCGTCCTCCGGGCAGTGGTCCGCATGCCTCTGGGCGGGTTCTGCCTGCCTCGACTCACCCGCATCGAGGTCTCTCTGATCCTGATGGCCGCCGCCAACTCCGTCTCACCACTGATGTTCATGGTGCTACGGGGCCGTGAGGTCACGGGCGACGACATCAGCTACGCGATGGTGCTCTGGAAGTACATCGCCGTCTACGCGCTCGTCCGTCACGCCGTGCGGACGCAGCGGGCGGTGCGCTGGTGCCTGGTGGCGTCGCTCCTGAGCGCGGCCGGGGTGGGTCTCGTCGGTTTCCTACAGGCACTGGACCTGCTGGGGGTCCGCGGCCTCCTGCTGCACTACTGGGCGCCGTTCGGCTACACCGACGCCCTCGCCGAGGCTCGGGGTGGGTCGACCATCGGCCTTCCCGCTGCCACTGCCGATCTGATGATGCTCAACCTCGTCGTGGCCGTAGGGCTCTGGACCAAGGACCGGCGTTCCCCGGCCCTGCTGACGGGAGCCGGGGCAATCTGTGTGATGGGGACCCTGGCGGCGGCAGAGTTCTCCAGCTTTCTCGGGCTCCTCGTCCTGGTCCTGAGCCTCGCGTGGGTGCTGGGGCGGTTGGACCTGCTGCGTTGGGCGCCACTCGGACTGGTCGTCGGGCTCGCGGCGGTCTGGCCCGTCGTCGAGCATCGATTGAGCGGGTTCGGCCTGGCCACCGGGCTCCCCGTGAGTTGGACGACGAGGTTGTACAACCTCAGGACGTACTTCTGGCCCGAGCTCGTCTCGGGTTGGAATCCCGTGCTGGGGGTCCGACCATCGGCGCGGGTGGTCGCCGAGCACCAGGGGACCGGGTTCGTCTGGATCGAGAGCGGCTACATGTGGCTCGTGTGGGGAGGCGGTCTCCCACTGGTGCTCGCCTTCGGGTTCTTCGTGTGGGTGGTGTGGAAAGACCTGATCGCGCCTGCTCGCCGCTTGGCGACCTACTCCGACGTGGCAGCGCTGGCGGCGTTCAGCGGTGTGGTGGTGATCGTGGTCCTGATGAATTTCGACCCACACCTGACCTACCGCGGATCGGGCGACTGCCTGTTCGCCCTGCTCGCACTCGCCGGGGTCTCCCGGCGTTGCACGCCAGAGTGGGGAAGTCATAGCAGCGCGTCCGAATTGCACACGGCAGGAGTGAACTCATGACCACCGCCCCGCATCCTCGTCCGCGTGGGCTGCTCGCCACCTATACGTGGGTCGTGCTGGGGACGACCCTGGTCACCGTCCTCGTGGCTTACCGGATGGTCAGCAAGGAGCCGCCCACCTACACCGCATCCACGACGGTGCTGGTCAAGGTGGAGCCGGCGCGCACGACTCCCATCGCGCCGAACATGGGCAACGAGAAGCAGATCGCAGAGTCGGGACGGGTCGCCACCCTTGCCGCTGACCGGCTCGACGTGGACGGACCCGAGGCGTGGGACCGGTTGCGTGCGGGACTCAGTGTCGCCGTACTGGTCGACACGACGGTCCTCGAGTTCCGCTATACCTCCACGGACGAGCAGGCGGCCTACAACGGCACGGTCGCTTTCAGCCAGGCCTACCTGGACTACCGCAACGTGCAGCAGCCCACCCGAGTCGCGGAGATCATCTCCCCCGCGCACCAGACCGGCACCTCGTCGCTCGGCCTGATCATGATGCTGGGCGTAGGGCTCCTCGTGGGCTTGGTGCTGGGTCTGGTCCTGGCCTGGGGATGGGACCGGTTGTCCGACCGGTTCCGCAACGTCGCCGACCTGGAACGTCACAGCGGACTGGAGGTCCTGCACCGGGTGCCTGCCCTGCGGGGTGACCTCGACCCGCCGTGGTCGGGTCCTCGCACCCGAGCAGAGTTCGCCGGGGTGGCGGCACGGCTGACGTCCACGCTGGGCAGCACGCGGTCGAAGAGGGTGATCCTGGTCGTCAGCCCGCGGGCCGGCGCGGGGACGACCACCGTCGCGTTCGAGACGGCGGTCTCACTTGCGGCTCTCGGGCGGCATGTCGTCGTGGTTGACGCGCACCCCGGCGCGATGGGTCTTGGTCTTCTGCTCGACCAAGGGTCCCGTCCCGGGCTGACCAACGTGGTCGCCGGGGAGTGTTCCGTCGAGCAGGTGGTCAGGCCGACGGCGGTAGCGTGCGTGAATGCAGTACCTCCCGGGACCCTGAGCAGGCCCACCGGTCAGTTGGATGTCGACAAACTGAGGCGGGCGCTGAGCCGACTGGCAACCCACTGCATCGTGCTGGTGGACGGGCCGCCTGTCCTCGACTCTCCGGAGGCGCTCGTCCTGGCAGACCTGTGCCACAGCGTGCTTCTCGTCGCCGACGAACGCGCGGGCACCCGGGCGGACGCGAGGGAGACGACCCGGCTGCTCGGGACCACCGCCGCCGTCCGGCTCGGCTGGGTGGCCAACCGGCCGCGCCACGTTCGTCTACGCCGTTCGCCGATGACCCGCAATCCCACGTCGACGTCAGGGTGGGCGTCGCCGGAACCGGTTGTCGTTCCGGTCGTCGACCCTGGTCTGCCCCTGGACCGACCGCACCCTCGGGCTTCACTGCCGTCCAGTCAGGAGTTGTGAGGGCGCATGACCCCCACTCTGCGCCGTCGGCTGCCGGTCTTGTCGGCCGTGGTCGTGACGCTCGCCCTCCTGATGACGTTCGCCCTCGTCACCGACGACACGCCCGCCATCGGTAGGGCCGAAGGACCACCCCCCGCGGCCGGCTACTTCAAGACCCTGCCTCCCGGAGCGTGGGCAGGCCTTCCGGACGACCAGCAGTGCACGGACCGCGTGCGCCGTTCCGACTGGGAACCGCGCCCAGACAACCAGAACGCCAACCTTCAGATCCCGTCGGAGGAGCAGGTGAAGGAGTCATGGGCGCGGCGTCCCCGAGCCGTGCAGGGAGCGTTCGACCCCCGCTGGGACAGCTGGCTGCTGCCGCGAGTGACAGGGCACCACGCAGGGACCACCGACGAGAACATTCAATGGGCGGCGTGCAAGTGGGGGCTGTCGGACAACCTCGTGCGCGCCATTGCCGTCCGGGAGTCGGACTGGTACCAGTACGAGGTCTACTCCGACGGCACCTGCGTGCTCGAGCACGGCTGTGGGGATCTCGTCACCCGAGCCACGCCGGCAACCCGTCGCTATTGCAGCGGGCTGGCCCGCTCCGGCGTGGACTACCAGCGCGACCTGGGCGCGGGCCGCTGCCCGAAGACGTTCTCCATCGTCGGCGTGATGTCGTGGCACGACCCCGCCTGGGGCGGCATGGTCGACAACCAGAACGGCACGTTCCCGTTCAACCGGGACTCGACCGCCTTTGCCCTGGACTACCTGGGAGCGTTCCTCCGCGGCTGCCAGGAGGGCTGGGTGAGCTGGCTCAAGAACAACGGCTCGGCGTACAAGGCCGGAATGATCTGGGACTGCGTCGCCGTCTGGTACGCCGGCAAGTGGCGGACACCAGCCGCGGAGAAGTACGAGTCGCTCGTTCGCGGGGCGCTGCGCGACCGGCCCTGGCTGGACCCGGCGTGGGCCACCCGTGAGCCCGCGTGCTCGGAGGCCGGCTGCCCGCGAGGTGCCACCTGATGGCCCCCCTAGCTTGCCGACGCGGTCCATCCGGGCGACATGACGCGAAGGTAGACCGCGGCCTGGTGCTCCCACGCGAGCTCCTCGGCGATCCGGCGCCGCCCAGCGTCTCCGAGTACGCGCCGTCGGTGGTCGTCGTCGAGCAGGCTCAGCACAGCCGTGGTGAAGGCCCCTATGTCACCAGACGGGGCGAGCACTGCGGCGCCGTCGGCGAGCGCCCTCGACTCCGGCAGGTCGAAGCAGACGAACGCCAGCCCGTGGGCCATGTACTCCATGGCCTTGACGGGCGAGACCTCCTCCTGGAGCGACGTGTCGAGGCCCAGGGTGGCCGACGCGAGGTGACCGAAGACCTCGGCCTCCGTCACCCAACCGGGCAGGGAGACCACCTTCTCCAGATGGCGGGTGACCACCGCGCTGCGGAGCTCCTCGAGGCACTCGCCGTCTCCCAGCAGCACGAAGCGACAGTCGTTGCGCGGTCGCTCCCGAGCCACCCGCTCGGCGACGTCGAGGACGAGCTCGACGCGGTCCTGGCGTCCCATCTTCCCTGCCCACACCACGAGGTGGCGGCCGTCCTGCGGCTCGGTGTCCCTGCGCGGGTGCACGCGGGTGAGGACCGGTCCGTTCCACACCACGAAGACCCGCTCCGGAGCGGCCCCCGCCTCCTGGATACGCCGTTCCAGGAAGTGGTTGACGGTGAGGGTCGCGTGCGCGGCTCGCTGGGTCTGCCTCTCGAACAGGGCGAGCACTCGCTCCACCGTCCTCATGCTTCGCGTGTAGCGGGCTCGCAGCAGCTCGGGCATGAGGTCGCGCTGGTCGAACACGATGCGGGCCCCGCCCAGTCGCATCAACCAGGCCAGCGGGAAGTAGATGTCCGGCGGTTGGCAGAACTGCACGACATGCACTCGGCCCCGGAGTCGCAGACGAACGAGGTGCAGGGCGGCCCAGCCGAAGGCGGTCGCGAACTCACGCACGTAGCCCAGCGGCCCGGTGGGCTCGGGTGCGGCCGGGTACTCCAGCAGCCGGACCCTGGCACGGCGGCGCCAGTCCGCGTTCGTGTCGGCGCGCATGGTCACGACCGACACCCGATAGCCCGCGGCCAACAGCTCGTCCACCTGTTTGGCCAGCCGCGTGTCGATGCCGAGGGGGACATTCTCGACGACCACGGCAACGTGCCACGAGTCGGGCGCCGGCGACTCCCGGTGGCTCCCGCGCCTCATGCTGCGTTTCCTCTGCGGCCGGCCGGACGTGCCGCCGTGCCGCCCTCGCGATTCCACCACCACGGAGGTAGACAGCCATGACGAGTAACAGGACCCCTCGGACCGATCCGTCGCGACGACCTGCCTGGTGGCGCCGGTCGACGTACGCCCTCGTCCTGCTCCTGGTCGCGCTCGCAGCATCGTTGCTGGTGGTCGTCCGGCCCACGGTGGGCGGCAGCGCTGAGGCGACCGTGGCGACCGGCCCGCCCCGATTCTCGGGCTACTTCGTCACCCGCAAGGTAGGCAGCTGGTCGTCGCTGCCGTCCGGCGCCGCCTGCGCAGGCCGGGTGCGCAGATCCACGTGGGAGCCACGGCCCGACAACACCGGGGCGAACCACCGGATGCCGAGCGCGGCCCAGGTCCACCGGGCCTTCCGGTCCCGTCCCGTCGCGATCGGTGGCGCCTACAAGAAGCGGTGGGACAGCTGGCTGCTTCAGCGCGTCACCGGCCACTACACGGGGCGCACCGACGAGATCTTCCAGTGGGCCGCCTGCAAGTGGGGGATCTCCGACAACGTCCTCCGTGCGATCGCGGTCCGTGAGTCCACCTGGTACCAGTACGACGTCTATCCGTCCGGCCGTTGTGTCTACACCTACAGCTGCGGCGACCTGGTCATCACCCCTGACGCCGCGACGCGGACGTTCTGCGAGGTACTGGCCCGGCACGGCCACGACTATCAGGTGGACCACGGCGCCGGCGTGTGCCCGAAGACCTTCGGCATCACCGGCGTGATGGCCTGGCAGGCACCCGAGTGGGGCCGGATGCCCGGCAACCAGAACGGCACCTTCCCGTTCAACCGCGACTCGACCGCCTTCGCCGTCGACTACATCGCCTCGCAGCTGCGCGGCTGCTACGAGGGCTGGGAGTGGTGGCTGGACAAGACCGGCAGCCGCGACTACGGCCCCGGACGCCTGTGGGGCTGCGTCGGCGCTTGGTACGCAGGGGAGTGGCGATCCAGGGACGCGCTTGAATACATCGGCCTGGTGAAACGCGAGCTGCGCAACCGCACCTGGTTGCAGCCCGGATGGCCCCGGGATCATCCCGCGTGCCACCCGGAGCACGGCTGCCCACGCGGCGTCACCTGAACGCGCGCGTGACGTGAGAGGCGGCCTCATACGGTCATCTGGTCGTGAGACGTCAGGCGGACCACGGCTCGTGAGCGAGCAGGCCCCTCCACCTCCCACCCGACCCCGCTGCGCACCACCGCGCTCGCGGCCCGGTCCCGCCACCATGCCGCGACCTCCCGAGGGAGCGCGTACCACGCTGTGGGGTCGCCCGACACCGCGTCCAGCAGCTGCCGGTAGGCCCCCAAGGCGGGACCGTGGGCGTAGTCCGGGTGCGTGAGGGCGAGCACCATGCCCCCACGACGGCGCACCTCGGCGCTTTTGGCGACCCACACGGCACCGTCCTGGTGGCCCAGGATCTCGAACAGCGTGTGGTCCTGCGGGAGCGTGATCGGGAGCTCGACCAGGTCGCGGTTGAAGAACGGGAGGTAGCTGCAGGAGCCGCCTGGCTGCGGCTCGTAGGGGTCGGTGTCGGCGTACGACGAGTCGTAGCTAAAACCCAGGCGCGGCATCAGGTCCCACCTCCGCTGGGTCGCGGGCGATCTGAAGCCCTCCGCGCCCCAACGACGGGCGTATTCACGCATGACGGGCGCGCGCCGGTCCAGCAGACGTCGGTTGGCCAGGTCCCTGCCGTCGTGGCGCAGACCGTGCACGCCGACCTCGCAGCCGTCGGCGTCGATCTCCTCATACGCGCCCGGGTCAAGCTCGTAGCGCTCCGGCACGAAGTTCCACGACGAGACCAGCGACGCCGCGCGTTCGGGGCCGCGCAGCGCCTCTCGGCTGCGATATCCCGCCTCGGTCTCCACGTCGTGCGTCAGGACGAGCGCCCAGGACAGACCGTCGGGCCACGGCGCGATCCACGGGACGGGCCACCGGGTCGTGGTGGCTAGCAGCATCAGGAACCAGTCGCAGAGATCGTGCAGCCCGGTCTCGAGAGGCCAGGCCGGGAACGACGGCAGCTGCTGCCCGTGAGCCAGGCGACGCCTCAACGACAGCTGCAGGGCACGCGGCACCAGAGGCCGCATCGCGTAGTAGCCGGCCACGGCCGCACGACGCAGCGTCCGACGGGCGCGCGCCGCGAGACCCAGGGACAGGTAGGCCTCCGACCACAACCCCTGCAGCACCGCGCCAGGGTCGAACGGCAGCAGCACGTCGCCGGAGTCGTCGACCCAGACAGCCGCGAGACGTGTCCCTGCCGGTGAGCAGACCTCGTGCAGGAGCGTCCAGCTCCGACCGGGCAGCAGCCGCTCGGCAGGGTCGGTGGCGACGACGCCCGCGACCGAGCATCCCGCCACCGTGAACCGTCCCTGGTGACGACGTCCCGGGCGACGGGTGGTGTCCACCCAGATCACCCGGGCGCTCGCTGTGCCGGCTCGTTCGACGAACGCGCACTCCAGTCCGGCGGGCAGGCCGCTCTGACCAGGTCTCTGGACGTGAGGCACCCGGTAGTGGTCCAACAGCACGCTCGGGTGCGTCGCGACGAGTTCGCCCTCACCCTCGGGGGTCCCCCCGGTCACAGCCCTCTCCGCCACGCGAGGGAGGGAAGCAGGACCACTTCGGCCAGACCGGGAAGCGGGTCGTGCAGCGACAGTACCGCTTCGGTGTCCACCTGGCGAAGGCTCCGTAGGTACTCGCGCGCCCGCAACCGGTGGTGCCAGAGGTCTCGCCCGGCGTTCGGCAGGTCGGTCGACCACCTCAACCAGCCGACGCCTTCGCGCGCCTCGCCACCGTGCACCGGCTCCCCGGTCTGGTCGCGGTACAGCAGGTCGGCGAAGTCCACACCAGCGGAGGCGCCGAGCGTGTGGTAGCCCCACGTCCGAGCGTTGACGTCCAAGAGCTTGGGTATGTCGTCACGGGGATCGACCTTGTACTCCATCTCGACCAGGCCGTAGTAGCCGATGGTCCGAAGGAACCGCTCGGACGGGTCCGTGAGCTCGGGAAGCCGCTCGGTGCGGACGTAGGTGCTCGCCCGTCCGAAGTCCGACGGGTGCTGCCGCAGCCGCCGGGTGGTCATCGTGGCCACCGGCCGTCCCTGCTTGAAGAAGGCGCAGTAGGAGAGCTGCCGGTCCCCACCACCCGGAACCATCTCCTGCACGATGATCTCGGACGGGTCGACGACGCGCCGGGCCCGGTCGTAGGCATCGAGGAGCTGCGCCATGTCGTCGGCCCGCCAGGCCTTCACGCCGGTCGCGTAGATGAAGTTCTCCTTGATGGCGGGCTTCACCACCACGGGCGAGCTCAGGTCGACCTCGTCGAGCTCGGCTCTGGAGCTCGGCAACCAGAATCGGGGAGTGGGGACGCCCGCGGCACGAGCGATGCGGTAGGTCTCCCGCTTGTCCCACGCGGCGCGGATGACGTCCATGCCGGGCGTGGGGACCCGGAAGAGCCGAGCGAGAACGTCGCGGTGCTCGGCGACGAGGACGACGGTCTCCTCGCGGGTAGGGAACAACACCCATCGCTGGGGTTGCAGCTGACGGCCGAGCTCCAGAAGGCTCTCCAGTGCTCGTCCCGGGTCGTGGAGGTCCTGCACGGTGCGGTGCCCGGCGGCGTACCGGGAGTAGCGAGCGATGGACGGCTCGTCGTCGACCACGATCACCGGGACGCCGCGTCGCCCGAGGCTCCGCACGATCCCGAGACCCTGGTAGTCGCCTCCGACGACGACCGCACCCGTCCGGTCGCCGGCGAGCCCGGGTCGTAGCCGCTCCCGGGCCGGGGTCGTGGTCATGCTGCGCTCGGCACAGGTCCTGGTCGGGAGGCCTTGGCGCCGGCCCGCGGAGGGGCGACGGCGCGCGCGACAGCGCGTCCGGCGTACCAGCTTCCGGACACGAAGCGCATCGTCGGCCCGATCGCCCGCGCCGCGGTCGCACCCACGAAGAACAGTCCGGGCACGGACGACTGCATGGTGCTGTCGAGGAGGGGGTAGCCGCCGGATCCGATCGTCGCGACCTGCAGGTCGGGGTCGAGAAACGGGTAGCGGGCGAGGTCGACGCGGTAGCCCGTGCCCATCATGAGATGGTCGACGCGGCGGCGCTCGCCGTTGTCGAGCTGCACCTCGACCCCGTCACCACGGGGCGAGGCAACGACGACTCGTCTGCCTGTGAGCACGGGCACGTCGACCAGTCGCGGCCGTAGCCACGCGGCGCCTGCGGGCCGGATCGACCGTGCGGCCATGGGGTCGGCCAGCGTCTGCGGGAACTTCCGGAAGAGACCGGGCTCGGCGACGAGACGGGACAGGCCCATCGGGCCGACGTCCGTGGGTGCGTACACAAGCTTGGCGTAGCGACCGAGCAGGCGGTGGTACCGGCCACCGTGCAGCCAGTTGATCTTCGGTGTCCTGGCGACGACCGTCACGTCCCTGGCGCCGGCCTCGCGTGCGAGTGCCGCCGACTCGAGCGCGCTCTGACCTCCGCCCACGACCAGCAGCGAAGCGTCGCGGAACCGGGAGAGGTCCCGGTGCGCGGACGTGTGGGAGCAAAGCTCGGGGGGCAGGTCGGCGGCCAGGTCAGGGCGGTGCACGAAGTCGGCGATCCCGGCGGCCACCACTACGTTCCGGGCCAGGACCTCCTCTCCGTCCTCGAGGGTGACTTGCAGTCCCGACCGGCCCCGTCGCACGTTGGTGACGAGACGGGGGTCCGCGTCCGGCGCCACCTGGGCGTGCACCCATTCGCCGTACGCACAGAACTCATCGAGCGGCAGCGGCAGGACGAGCGGGGTGCCGGTGCCGCGGCAGTACTCCTCGAGCGAGAGCGGGCCGTCGTACTCCGCGATGCTGGTCGCGGTCCGGTTGGACCTCAGCAGCATGCCTCGCGGCATGGTCCGCCAGAACGACATCGGGCGGCCGAAGACACGGGGCTCGACCCCGGCCCGCCGCAGATGAGCCACGGCCGAGAGACCGTGCGGTCCCGCCCCGATGACCACGCATTCCGTCTGCTCCATGCTGTGTTCTCCCCGGCCCCCCAGAGTGTCCCGCACACCACGCTAGGGATCGGCCGGGTCCCGGTACAGCCGCGACCGCCGAATCCGCGGAAAGTTGACGAGGTCAGGTGGTGGGACCGGCACGAAAGAACTATGCGGTCACGGACCGCCTGAGCTATCCCGTGACGGCGAAGGTCGCCTAACCGTTACCAGGTGTGCCGTCAAGGTCGTGTACGCCGCGCAGCACCAGCCCGTCCTCGCCTAGCAGACCACGGTCGTCGGCACCGACAAGGACGGCACCCCGATCCGCGACCTCGTCTACACCGACGCCAAGACGGGCAAGCAGCTCGCCCGACTGCCCCAGGTCATGGACGCCACCGGCTCGGGCCGGTCGCTCTACAGCAGCTCGGTCCCCCTGCAGACGGTGCTCAGCGGCTCGACGTACCAGCTCACCGACAGCACCCGCGGCGGGCACTCGACGTACGACGCGAACAACTCGACCAGCACCGCCAAGGGCACCCTGTTCACCGACGCCGGCAACGCGTGGGGCACCGGCACGACCGCGAGCCGCCAGAGCGCGGCCGTCGACGCGGCGTACGGCGCGGCCGAGACGTGGGACATGTACAAGGCGCACTTCGGCCGCACCGGCATCCGCAACGACGGTGTCGCGGCGTACTCCCGCGTGCACTACGACAACTTTTGCGAGAACGCCTTCTGGGACGACTCGTGCTTCTGCATGACGTACGGCGACGGCGGCGCGACGTTCAGCCCGCTCACCTCGCTCGACGTGGCCGGTCACGAGATGTCGCACGGCGTCACGGCCGCGACCTCGGGCCTCAACTACAGCGGCGACGCAGGCGGCCTGAACGAGTCCACCTCCGACGTGTTCGGCACGATGGTCGAGTTCGAGGCCAACACCGCCAGCGACCCGGGCGACTACTACATCGGCGAGAAGATCGCCGGGAACGGCACCTACCTGCGCCGCATGGACAACCCGTCGCTGGACGGTGGCTCCAAGAACTGCTGGACCTCGTCGGTCGGCAGCCTCGACCCGCACTACTCCTCGGGCGTCGGCAACCACCTGTTCTACCTGCTCGCGGAAGGCACCGGCACCAAGACCATCGGCGGCCGCTCGCACGGCGCGACCTCGTGCAACGGCACCACGCCCCCGCCGACCGGTGGCAACCTGCTCGCCAACCCGGGCTTCGAGTCCGGCGCCGCGTCGTGGACCCAGACGACCGGCGTGATCACCAACGACGCCGGCGCCACCCCGCGCACCGGCGCCTACTACGCCTGGCTGGACGGCTACGGCACGACGCACACCGACTCGGTCTCGCAGAGCGTCACGATCCCGGCGGCCTCCGCCGCGACGCTGGCCTTCTACCTCAGGATCGCGAGCGACGAGACGACCACGACGACGGCCTACGACACCCTCAAGGTGCAGGTCACCAGCGGGACCACGACCACTACGCTGGCGACGTACTCCAACCTGAACAAGGGCACGACCTACGTCGCACGCTCGGTGAACCTGTCGGCCTACGTCGGCAAGACGGTCACCGTGAGGCTCCTCGGGGCCGAGGACTCCTCGGCGGCGACCAGCTTCCTGGTCGACGACACCTCGCTCACCACCAGTTGAGCAACCGCACCACGAACGACAGGCGCCGCCGGACCGTG
>JBDSMW010000059.1:0-24377 GCA_039915665.1 Nocardioidaceae bacterium | reverse complement strand
ATTCACACGTTGAAGCGGAACTCCACGACGTCGCCGTCGGCCATCACGTAGTCCTTGCCCTCCATGCGGACCTTGCCGGCCGACTTCGCGGCGGCCATGGACCCGGCGGCGATGAGGTCGTCGTACGACACGATCTCGGCCTTGATGAAGCCGCGCTGGAAGTCGGTGTGGATCACGCCCGCGGCCTCGGGGGCGGTGGCGCCCTTGGGGATCGTCCAGGCGCGCGACTCCTTGGGGCCGGCGGTGAGGTAGGTCTGCAGGCCGAGGGTGTCGAAGCCGACGCGGGCGAGGACGTCCAGCCCAGGCTCTTCGATGCCCATCTCCTCGAGCATCGAGCGGGCCTCGTCGTCGTCGCCGAGCTCGACCAGCTCGGACTCGAACTTCGCGTCGAGGAAGATCGCCTCGGACGGCGCGACGAGGGCGCGCATCTTCTGCTTGAGGTCTTCGTCGCCGAGCTCGTCGGAGTCGCAGTTGAAGACGTAGATGTAGGGCTTCGCGGTGAGCAGCGACAGCTCTCGGACCAGGGCGAGGTCGACCTTGGTGGAGATGATCGGAGTGCCCGCCTCCAGGTGCTCCTTGACCTCCTTGGCGGCCTCGAGCACGGCGACGTTCTCCTTCTTCATCCGCGCCTCCTTCTCCAGCCGCGGGATCGCCTTGTCGACCGTCTGCAGGTCGGCCAGGATCATCTCGGTCTGGATGGTGGAGATGTCGTTGGCGGGGTCGACCTCGCCGTCGACGTGCGTGACGTCCTCGTCGCGGAACACCCGGGTGACCTGGCAGATCGCGGAGGACTCGCGGATGTGCGAGAGGAACTTGTTGCCGAGACCCTCCCCCTCCGACGCGCCCTTGACGATGCCGGCGATGTCGACGAACTCGACGGTCGCGGGCAGCTGCTTGGCCGACCTGAAGACCTTCGCCAGCTCGCCGAGGCGCGGCTCGGGGACGCCCACGACCCCGACGTTGGGCTCGATCGTCGCGAACGGGTAGTTCGCCGCGAGCACGTCGTTCTTGGTCAGCGCGTTGAAGAGGGTCGACTTGCCGGCGTTGGGAAGCCCGACGATTCCGATGGTGAGTGCCACGGGCGGCGAGTCTACGGGCGGGTTCGGGCCCGCGACGAATCCGCCTAGGCTGGCGTGATGCGCATCGCCACGTGGAACGTGAACTCCGTCCGCTCCCGGATCGACCGCGTGGAGGCGTTCCTGACCCGCCACCAGGTCGACGTGCTCGCGCTGCAGGAGACCAAGGCCCGCGACGACCAGTGGCCGACGATGGGCCTGGAGGCGATGGGGTACGACGTCGCCACCTTCGGCCTCAACCAGTGGAACGGTGTCGCGATCGTCAGCCGGGTCGGCCTCGAGGACGTCGAGAAGGGCTTCGCCGGCATGCCCGGGTACGGCGACCCGGTGGCCGCGGAGGCCAGGGCGATCGGCGCGACGTGCAACATGGTCCGGGTGTGGTCGCTCTACGTGCCCAACGGACGCGCCATCGGCGACCCGCACCTGGACTACAAGCTGGCCTGGCTCGAGGCCCTGCGCACGTCGGCCGCGGGCTGGCTCGCCGACGACCCGGATCGGCCCGTCGCCCTGACCGGCGACTGGAACATCGCGCCGCAGGACGAGGACGTCTTCGACATCGCGCAGTTCGCGAAGAGCACCCACGTCACACTGCCGGAGCGGGCGGCGTTCCAGGCCGTGGTCGACGCGGGCTACGTCGACGTCGTGCGGCCGCTGCACCCGGGCCCGGACGTCTACACCTACTGGGACTACTACCGGCAGCGCTACGAGCGCAACCGCGGGATGCGCATCGACTTCGTGCTGGGCTCGCCCGGCTTTGCGGCCCGCGTCACCGGCGCGCAGATCGACCGGGACGAGCGCGGCGGCAAGGGCGCCAGCGACCACGCCCCGGTCATCGTCGACCTGGCGGACTGAGCCGCCGATCTTGTGGCACGCAGTCGGGATCGGGTCGGGATCGGGTCGGGCTCGGGCGAGGACGACCCCCCCTAAACGGCGAGGGGGGTCGTCGCAGCAGATCCACCACGCCGCGGGGCGCACGGCGAGGCCCAACTCTTCTCGCAAGGACACGGAATGTCTTCGAACACTCGGTCGTCCCCAAGACGTGCGTCCGGACTCAGCCCGTGAACGTGCGGCCGAGCTGCCAGGCCTCCTTCGCACGGTCCCAGACGCCGACGTCCGTGGTCAGCTTCACCCCGGCGGGCAGCGTGTTCTTGCAGCCACCGGCGGTGGCATAGGCGCCCGAGCCCGCCCAGACCAGCGTCACGTTCTCGTACGTGCCGGCCGGCCACCTCTGGGCGGCGCACGACGAATAGGACGCCATGTCGAGCCGGAAGATCGAGTTCCGGATGGTCACCGACTTGGCCGCAGCCGCGCTCCACTTCCAGATGCCGTGCGCACCCAGCCAGACGTTCCGCGTCGAGGTGGCCTTGCAGCGGCCGCTCGTCACCTTGGACGCCGA
The DNA here is from genome assembly GCA_039915665.1 of Nocardioidaceae bacterium. Lineage (GTDB taxonomy): Bacteria > Actinomycetota > Actinomycetes > Propionibacteriales > Nocardioidaceae > Nocardioides_B. Next base: position 21,905 of record JBDSMW010000059.1, on the reverse strand, counting down.
GCAGTAGTTGGGGCCGAGGGGCTGGGGCTGGATGTACATCAACGAGTCCTCGACGTCGAAGTACTGCGCTCCCGAGCCGTTCTGGACCGCGCCGCCGGCATACGGCGGTCGCTCGGCGAAGCCGGTGAAGCAGCCGTCGAAGAGGCTGTTCTTGACGAGCACGTTCATCGGCACCTCGGGCAACCCGCCGCCCTCGTTCTCGATGCAGTCGTCGCGTATGTACCTGGCCTGTACGTGGTCGAGATAGAGCGTGTTCGCCGCGCTCCTCCCGTTGGGGTCGTAGGCGTCCTCGTAGTCCGAGGCGTAGGTGTCGCGCATCACCAAGAAGTTGCCGGCCGTGCCGGACAGCGTCTGGCGGAATGCCTCGCCGCCCAGTCGTGGGCCGCCGTCCTCGCCGTCGTACCACTGGTCGCGGGTCGCGGAGCGAGCGACGTCACCGTTGATCCGGGCACCGATGAGACAGCCCTTGGTCCAGGCGTCGGAGCGGACGGGATAGGTGATCGGACTCGGACCGACCTTGTCCCAGACCGCGCCGGTGAGGTTCCACGTGCCGGCGTTGTTGACCTGGTTGACGGCCGTCTTCTGGGCACCGGTCCTGGTCAACGTCGAGGCCGGACAGGTAGGCACGCCGGCGGCCCCGGTGGACTCTCCGGCGGTCATGACCAGGAGGGCGGGCGCGGCGAGCGCTGCGATGAGGATGAGCTTGAGTGGGCGTGGCATGTGACTCCTGCGGTTCCAGCACCCGAATTGAGCACCAAGAGAAGGGTCGTCGCCCTCTGCCCGTGACTTGAGGGGTACGGTCGTCTTTGCCCTCAAGCGGGGCGCTGGCCGAGCGGCCCCTCGGGCGCACGCTCCATCTCGAACTACACCGTCGCGCCGTCTGCGCCGTGCTTGGCCGCCCGTGCCGTGGCGAGCTCGTCGACGACAGTGCACCCTCGCCCGGAGTCGAGGAGTGGGTCCGCACCCGCGGGGTTGCGGGTGCAACGAGGCCGCGGCGGGGGCGCCGCCAACCCCGCGCCGGTGATTGTCGACCTGGCGGACTAGCGGCGCCGTCCGAGGTGCATCCCGATCGACAGGTCGAGGCCGACCTGGGAGGGCGCCACCTCTTCGATGCGCCGGAGCACGTCGACGCGCTCGACCGGCTCCAGCTGCAGGTAGGCCGACAGCGTCGACAGGTAGCCGATGTACTCCCGCTTCGGCACGACCACCTCGCGCGGCAGGTGGTGCTCCTCGACGTCGGTGAAGAGTCCGCTGTCCTCCATCTCCCGCGTCGGCCAGCGTCGGCCCGAGGCCGCGGCGTCGTCGTGCGGTTGGAACGACGCGTCGTCGAGCGCGGGGCAGACCGCGACGACGGCGTCGTGCAGCACCGGGTCGGCGAGCCGCATCGGCCCCCCGAATACCGCGAGCACGCCACCCTCCTCGAGCAGGCCGGCAGCGTGCGACCACCGGGTCTCCGGGGCGGTCCAGTGCCAGGCCGCCGCGGCGTAGAGCAGCGGGGTCGGCGGTCCGTCGTACGCCTCGAACGTGGAGAGCACCGTCCTCACCGCCATCCCGGCCGTCTCGCGGTCGAGCACGGTGCGCATCTCCGGGTCGGGCTCGAGGGCGACGACCCGGACGCCACGGGTGACGAACGCACGAGTGGCCTTGCCGGTCCCCGCTCCGACCTCGAGTGCGTCCCGCACCGGCTTGCCCGCGTAGGACAGGGTGCGGTCGACCACCTCGTCGGGGTAGCCCAGCCGGAAGCGTTCGTAGCTCTCCGCGGACGTGCCGAAGAGCAGGCCGCGGGGCGTCGGGGACACGGACATGGCTGTCTTCTACCCACGCGTCGTACGGCGACACGCGAGGCGCAGCGCAGAACTGTCGGTGGCACCCGCCATCCTCTCCAGCATGGACCTGGGTACGACGCTCTCGCTGCTCGTCATGCTGCTTGTGGGGATCGCCCTCGGCACGGTGGTGGGTGCCCTGCTCACGCGGGCACGCGGCACCGCCGACGGACCCGCCCTGGCGCACGCCCGGGCGACCGAGCTGGCCGGAGCCGCCGAGGCCGCCGTGGTCCGCGACAGCCTCGACCGGCTGCACGACCAGCTGCGCGACATGGCCCAGCACGGGGTCTCGTGGCAGAGCCAGCTGCGCCAGCAGGTCGAGGACGTGCGGCACTCCACCGACGTGCTCCGGCGCGAGACCACCTCCTTGTCCACGGCGCTGCGCAAGCCACAGGTCCGCGGCCGATGGGGCGAGCTGCACCTGCGCCGCGTGGTCGAGCTGGCCGGCATGGTCGACCGCTGCGACTTCGTGGAGCAGTCGACCGCGAGGAACGACGACGGTGCCGCACTCCGGCCCGACCTGGTGGTCAACCTGGCCGGCGGCAAGCACGTCGTCGTCGACGCCAAGGTGCCGCTCGACGCGTTCCTGGACGCCTGCGCGGTCGAGCCCGGGGACACCGACGCCGACGCGCTCCGCGACGCCCACCTGGCCCGGCACGCCCGTCAGCTCCGCCAGCACGTCGACGCCCTGGCGGCCAAGGCCTACTGGCGCGCGCTGCCCGCCACCCCCGAGTTCGTGGTGCTGTTCGTGCCCGGGGAGTCGTTCCTGTCGGCGGCCCTGGAGGCCGAGCCGAGCCTGCTGGAGCACGCTGCCGCCAAGCAGGTCGTGCTCGCGACGCCGACGACGCTGATCGCCCTGCTGCGCACGGTGTCCTACGCCTGGACCCAGCAGGTGCTGGCCGACAAGGCCCGCGACATCCACGAGCTCGGCCGCGACCTGCACGACCGGCTCGTCACCATGAGCGGACACCTCGACCGGCTCGGCCGCTCACTGACCGGGGCGGTCAGCTCCTACAACCGGGCGGTCGGCTCGCTGGAGAACCGCGTGCTCGTCTCGGCCCGCCGCTTCCAGGACCTCGGGGTCGGCGGTGACGAGCTGGAGTCACCGGCTCCGGTGGTCGAGGTGGCCCGTCCGCTGACCGCCGCGGAGCTCCTAGAGTCCGTCGCGGAGCCCCGCCCCGAGCTGCCGGAGCTCGACACGCCCGTGGCCGACCGGCCCCCGGTTCGGCGCGTCGCACCCTGACCGAAGCGGTCGCGCCCTACCGTGCACCTGTGAGCACAAGCGCGACTCACCACAGGACCCTCTGGGAAGAGGGCCGTTCGCCTGGTCGCCTGGTCGCCAACGCTGCCGGGCTCCTGGTGCTGCTGGTCGTGCTCGTCGACCTGGCCGTGTTCCGGCAGCTGACGCTGCTCTTCGACATCGCCTTCGTGATGATCTGCGTAGCGGCCGCTCTCGCCGTACGCCCCAAGGACTTCTTCGTCATCGGCGTCTTCCCGCCACTCCTGATGCTCGGCACCGTCGTGGTCCTGGCGGTCACCGGACGCAGCACGATCGCGGACCCGGCCGACGGGTTGCTGCAGGCAGTCGTCTCGGGGCTTGCGCACCACTCGGGTGCGCTGGTCACCGGCTACGTGCTGACGCTCGCGCTGCTCGCGCTGCGGCAGGTCGCCCGACGCAACGCCGGCACCATCCGCGCGTCGCGCTGACTCAGGCCTGCTGCGCGGCCCGGATGTCGCGGCGCAGCTCGGGGGGCAGCGCGAAGATCAGCGACTCCTCCGCGGTGTGCACGGCCTGCGCGTCCGGGTAGCCCCGCTCGGCCAGGAACGCCAGCACGCCGTCGACCAGGTCCTCGGGCACCGAGGCGCCGGAGGTCACGCTGACCGTGTCGACGCCCGCGAGCCAGGACTCCTCGATCTCACTGGCGTCGTCGACGCGGTAGGACGCCTTGGCGCCGGCCTCGAGCGCGACCTCGACGAGGCGCACGGAGTTGGAGGAGTTGCCCGACCCCACCACGATCACCAGGTCGGCCTCGACCGAGATCTCCTTGACCGCCATCTGACGGTTCTGGGTGGCGTAGCAGATGTCGTCGGACGGCGGGTCGAGCAGCAGCGGGAAGCGGGTCCGGATCGCGTCCACGATCGTCATCGTCTCGTCGACCGACAGCGTGGTCTGCGAGAGCCACGAGACCTTGGCCGGGTCGCGCACCTCGACGGTGGCGACGTCCTCGGGGGTCTGCACGAGCTGGATGTGCTCGGGGGCCTCCCCCGCCGTGCCCTCGACCTCCTCGTGACCCTCGTGGCCGATCAGCAGGATGTCGTAGTCGTCCGCGGCGAACCGGCGGGCCTCGTGGTGCACCTTGGTGACCAGCGGGCAGGTCGCGTCGATGGTCTTCAGCGAGCGCTCGCCGGCCTGCTTGTGCACCTCGGGTGAGACGCCGTGCGCGGAGAAGACCACGGTGGCGCCCTCAGGCACCTCGGCGAGCTCCTCGACGAACACGGCACCGCGGGACTCGAGGTTCGACACGACGTGCTTGTTGTGCACGATCTGCTTGCGGACGTAGACCGGGGCGCCGTACAGGTCCAGCGCCTTCTCGACGGTGATCACGGCCCGGTCGACGCCGGCGCAGTAGCCGCGCGGGGCAGCCAGCAGCACGGCCCGACGATCGGCCTGCTCGGGATCGAGGTCGGCCGCATCCAGACGACGCGGTATCCCCAGGTCCGAAGTGCTCATGTGCCCCATCGTAGGTGCCGTCGCCTAGGGTCAGGCGCGTGCCCATGGAGACCTCCCTCGAGCAGCCGGCACCGGTCCGGCAGATCGCCAACGCCATCTCCCAGTGGGTCGACCGGCTGGGCGCGGTGTGGGTCGAGGGACAGGTCGCCCAGTTCAACCGCCGCCAGGGCATGAACACCGTCTTCCTGACCCTGCGGGACACCGTCGCGGACATCTCGATCCCGGTGACCTGCTCCCGCCAGGTGTTCGACTCCCTCAACCCGCCGATGGTCGAGGGCGCGTCGGTGGTGCTGCACGCGAAACCGTCGTTCTACGCCAACCGCGGCACGATGTCGCTCTACGCCCGCGAGATCCGGATGGTCGGGCTCGGCGAGCTGCTGGCTCGCATCGAACGCCGCCGCCAGCTGCTCGCGGCCGAGGGCCTTTTCGCGTCCGAGCGCAAACGGCGGCTCCCGTTCCTGCCCGGGACCGTCGGGCTGGTCACCGCCCCCAACAGCGCCGCCGAGCGCGACGTGCTGGAGAACGCCAAGCGGCGGTGGCCGGCGGTGCGGTTCGCCGTGCGGTACGCCGCGATGCAGGGCACCAGCTCGGCCTCCGAGGTCATGGAGCAGGTGGGGCGGCTCGACCGGGACCCCGAGGTCGACGTGATCGTGATCGCCCGCGGCGGCGGCTCGGTCGAGGACCTGCTGCCGTTCTCCGACGAGGGGCTGCTGCGCGCCGTCTTCGCGGCCCGCACCCCCGTCGTTTCGGCGATCGGCCACGAGCCGGACAGCCCGCTGCTCGACCTGGTGGCCGACGTCCGCGCGTCGACACCCACCGACGCCGCCAAGCTGGTCGTGCCCGACGTGGCCGAGGAGACCCTCCGCATCGAGCACCTGCGCGACCGGTCCCGCCAGTTCATGGCGGCCTGGCTGGCCCGCGAGCGGCACGCCCTCGACACCGTCCGCGCCCGGCCGGCGCTGGCCGACCCCGGCAGCGGGCTCGCGGCCCGGTCGGAGGAGGTCGACGCCCTGCGCGACCGTTCGCGCCGCACGCTGACCCACCAGCTCGACCGGGCCGGCAACGACCTCGGCCACCAGCTGGCCCGCGTCCGTGGCATGTCCCCGCTCGCCACCCTGCAGCGTGGCTACGCCGTCCTGCAGGACGCCGACGGCCACGTCGTCACCAGCGTCTCGGCGGCCGCCCCCGACCAGCCCTTGGTGGTGCGCGTCGTCGACGGACGCATCGCTGTGAGCGTGACCGGCACCGAGACCGCCTCCCTGACCGACCCCGAGGAGCAACCATGACCAGCCAGAAGACCGGCCCGGCGGAGGAGCAGCCGAGCTACGAGGAGGCCCGCGAGGAGCTCGTCGACGTGGTGCGGCGGCTCGAGTCCGGTGGCACCGACCTCGAGGAGTCGCTGGCGCTGTGGGAGCGCGGCGAGAAGCTGGCGCAGATCTGCCAGGGCTGGCTCGACGGAGCCAAGAAGCGGCTCGACGCGGCGCTCGCGGAGAGCGACCAGGACTAGCGCAGACCGGCGACGTAGCCCTCGAGCGTCGACCGCGACACGTCGTGGCCGACTACCAGGGTCGCGGCGCCACCGTCGGAGCGGACCAGGGCGAGGTCGCCCCCCGAGTCGGTGTACGTCGTCCAGCGCCGGCCGGCCACCTCGACGGAGCCGGTCCGCGAGGCTTTCTCGTCGACGTACTTCTCGACGAACGAGCTGACCGTCGCGGGGCCTTGCTCGAGCCCGATGTAGCGGTCCTGGTCGGTGAGCACGCCCAGGTGCCAGTGCTGCGGCACCGTGTTGGTGAAGCCGGCCGACGTGGCCCGCCACCCGGTGGGCAGGCTCGCGGGCGCCAGCAGGCCGAAGTCAGCCGCCGTGCGGGCCGGCGTCACGACCTGCGCGTAGTCGACCGTCCGCACGGCGGAGGCCGGGTCGTTGCTGGTCAGCGAGCGAAAACCGAGCCAGGCGAGCAGCAGCACGGCGAGCACGATCATCGCGCCGACCATGCCCAGCGGGGACTGCTGGTGCCGCGCCGTCTGCCCCGCCTGTCCACTCACCCGACCATCCTCGCAAGCCGGGCCAACCGGTCCACTCGCGGGGCGTAACCTTCCCCGGTGCCAACTGGCCTGCTAGACGTGCTGAGCGTCGGTGCCCTCCTCGTCCTGCTCGCCGTGGCGTTCGTCCACCCACCGGCGTGGGTGGAGGTCCTGGCCGGGGTGGTGGCCGCCGGCGCCGTGCTCGCCGGGGGCGCCGTGGACGTCGCTGGCGCGTGGGACCAGACCGAGCTGCTCTTCCCCGTGGTGGCGTTCCTCGCGGCCATCCTGGTCGTAGCCGAGGTGTGCGCAGCCGAGGGCGTGTTCGCGGCCGTCGGCTCGATCGTCGCGCGAGCCAGTCGGCGTCGTCCGCAGCGGATGCTGGCGCTGACGTTCGTCGCGGCCGCCCTGGTGACGGCGACACTGAGCCTCGACGCGACCGTCGTCCTGCTGACCCCGGTCGTCGCGTCCGCCGCGACGAGCACGATGGTCAGCCCGCGCCCGATGGTCTACGCCTGCGTCCGGCTGGCGAACTCCGCGTCGCTGCTGCTGCCGGTATCGAACCTCACGAACCTGCTCGCTCTCCCCTCGCTGCCGCACCTGTCGTTCCTCGGCTTCGCCCTGCTGATGGCGCCGGTGTGGCTGGCCGTCATCGCGGTGGAGTACGTCGGGCACCGGGTGTTCTTCAGCGGCGACCTGGCGCGGGTCCCGGAGAGCGGGGGTCGAACCGAGGACGTGCCGCTGCCCGTCGTACCCCTCGTGCTGGTGGCGGCAATGCTCGTCGCGTTCGCCGCCCTCTCCCCGCTCGACGTCGAGCCCGCCGGGGTGGCCGGGGTCGCGGCGGTGGCACTGAGCGGCTACGCGCTGGCCCGCCGGCGGGTCGACCTGCCGACCGTGGGCCGGGCCACGCACCTGTCCTTCGCGATCTTCGTGCTCTGCCTCGGTGTCGTGGTGGCCGGCCTGACCGACACCTTCCTGGGCGACCTGGTTGCCCGGGTCGTGCCGGACGGCACCGGCCTCGGGCTCGGCGTCGGCGTCGGCGTCGGCTCGAGCCTGACCTACACGGGCTCGCTGGCGAACCTGCTCTGGCGGCGCACCGTGCTGCGGCACGGCGGGGACGCCTCGGCCCGGACCTTCCACGTGCTCTCCGCGATCGTCACACTGCCGGCCGTGGTGGTCGCCGTGGTCGTGCTCTGGGCCTGGGCCCCGATCGTCGGTTGAAACCGCATCTGCGCCACCCGGTAGCAGACAATCAGCCGCAGGTGCGGCAGGATACTCGGGTGAGCACCTACCGAGTTGCCGAGGCGGCCGATGTCCTCGGCGTCAGCAACGACACCCTGCGCCGGTGGATCGACGCCGGCCGGGTCGCGGCTGCGCCCGGGTCGGACGGGAAGACCGGGATCGCCGGGGTCGACCTAGCCAAGCTGGCCAAGCAGCTCGCCGACCACGGGAACGAGGGGTTCGGCCACGTGAGCCGGGCGACCGCGGTCAGCGCTCGCAACCGGCTGCGCGGGATCGTCACCGCGGTCAAGAAGGACACCGTGATGGCCCAGGTCGAGATGGTGTGCGGGCCCTACCGCCTGGTGTCGCTGATGAGCTCGGAGGCCGCGGACGATCTCGGCCTCGAACCCGGGGTGCTCGCCATCGCCTCGGTCAAGTCAACCAACGTCGTCGTGGAGCTGCCGTGAAGAACCGCACCGTCGCCCCAGTCGTTTCGCTCGCCCTCTCCCTCGTCGCGACCCTCGCCCTCGCCGGCTGCGGGTCGGACGACACGAGCTCGTCCTCCGGGAGCGGGGGCGGCAAGGAGACCGGCACGCTGACCGTCCTGGGCGCCGCCTCGCTCACCGAGACGTTTACGACCCTGGCCAAGGACTTCGAGGCCGACCACTCCGGTGTGCAGGTGAAGCTCTCCTTCGACTCCAGCGCCACCCTGGCCGAGCAGGTCACCGCGGGCGCGCCGGCCGACGTGCTCGCCACCGCCGACGAGGACACCATGCGGACCGTCGTCGACGCCAAGGCCGCCGAGGGCGACCCGCAGGTGTTCGCCACCAACCACCTGCAGATGGTCGTGCCACCGAGCAACCCGGCGGGGATCGCCGATTTCTCCGACCTGGACAAGCAGGGCGTGAAGTACGTCGTCTGCGTCGACTCCGCACCCTGCGGGAAGCTGGCCGTCAAGGTGCTCGCCGCCACGGGCATCACGGCCAAGCCGGTCAGCGAGGAGGTCGACGTGAAGGCCGTGCTGAGCAAGGTCGAGCTCGACGAGGCCGACGCCGGCCTGGTCTACGCGACCGACGCGGTCGCGGGCGGCGACAAGGTCACGGCGATCGACGTGCCCCCGTCGGAGGCGAACCTCAACACCTACCCGATCGCCGCGCTCGCGGACGCGAAGAAGCCGCAGCTCGCGCAGGACTGGCTCGACCTCGTGACCGGCTCGCAGGGCCGGCAGGTCCTCGCCGACGCCGGCTTCGGGAAACCGTGACCCCACGTGGGCCCGCACTCGGGCGGGCGCCTCTCCGGCTCCTGCTCCCCGCTGGCCTCGCTGCGGTGTTCCTGGCGCTGCCGATGGTCGCCCTGCTCGCCCGGACTCCGTGGGGCGACTTCCTCGGCCGGCTGACCGACCCGGCGATCCTGGACGCGCTCCGGCTCTCGTTGGTCACGTCGCTGGCGGCCGTCGTGCTGATGACCCTGGTCGGCGTACCTCTCGCCTGGTGCCTGGCCCGGGTCGAGTTCCCCGGCCGGTCCGTCGTCCGCGCCCTGGTGATCGTGCCGCTGGTGCTGCCACCGGTGGTGGGCGGCGTGGCGCTGCTGTCGGCGTTCGGGCGGCGCGGGCTGATCGGCGGTCCGTTGTACGACGTGTTCGGAGTGAGCCTGCCCTACACGACCGCAGCCGTGGTCGTCGCGCACACCTTCGTCGCCCTGCCGTTCTTCGTGCTCGCCGTGGAGGGCGCGCTGCGGGCCACCGACCGGGAGTACGACGTCGTGGCGGCCACCCTGGGCGCTAGCCGCTGGACCATCTTCCGACGGGTGTCCCTGCCGCTGGCCGGACCGGGCCTGCTCGCGGGACTCGTGCTGGGCTGGGCGCGCGCCCTCGGGGAGTTCGGCGCGACCATCACGTTCGCCGGTAACTTCGCGGGCACCACCCGCACGATGCCGAACGCGATCTACGTCGCCCTGCAGAGCGACCAGGACGCCGCCCTGGTGCTCAGCGTCATCCTGATGCTCGTGTCCGTCGCCGTGCTCGCGCTGCTCCGGGAGCGCTGGTTCGACCAGGCCGTGCAGGGCCCGGTGCGGCTGTGACCGCGTTCCTCGACGCCCACGTGGTCGTCCGCCGCTCCACCCACACGCTCGACGTACACCTCACCGCCGAGCGCGGCGACGTGGTCGCCGTCATCGGCCCCAACGGCGCCGGCAAGTCCACGCTCGTCCGCGCGCTGGCCGGGATCGTGCCGCTCGACGCGGGCCGGGTCGTGTGCGACGACGAGACCTGGGACGACGGGGGCACCCGCCGGGAGACCCGTCGCCGCGACCTCGGGATGGCGTTCCAGAAGGACCTGCTCTTCCCGCACCTGTCCTCGCTCGGCAACGTGGCCTTCGGTCCCCGCAGCCGCGGGGTCGGTCGCCGGGAAGCCGAGAAGGCCGCGCGGGGCTGGCTGGCCCACCTCGGGGTCGAGGACCTCGCCGACCGGCGCCCGGCGCAGCTCTCCGGCGGCCAGGCCCAGCGGGTCGCGATCGCCCGGGCCCTGGTCACCGGGCCGCGGCTGCTGCTCCTCGACGAGCCCCTGTCCGCGCTCGACGTCGGGGTCGCGATGGCCTTGCGGATCGAGCTCTCGCGGCACCTCGCCGACTTCGGCGGCGTCACGGTGCTGGTCACCCACGACGCGCTCGACGCGATGACGGTGGCCAACCGGGTGCTGGTGATCGACGACGGCCGGGTCGCGCAGGAAGGCACGCCCGCCGAGGTGGCCCAGCGACCCGCCACCGACCACGTCGCCCGGCTGGTCGGGCTCAACGTGCTCCGCGGCATCAGCAGCGGTACGACGATCCGGCTGACCGACGGCACGACGCTGGTGTCGACCACCCCGGCCCGGGGGGACGTCAGCGCCTGCTTCACCCCGTCGGCGGTCACCCTCACGGTCGGCGAGCCCGGCGGCTCGGCCCGCAACCGGTGGCCGGGACGGGTCACGTCGGTGGCGCCGCACGGAGCGGCGGTGCGGGTCCACGTGGACGCCGTCGCGGGCCTGATCGCCGACGTCACACCGGCGTCGGCCGCGCAGCTCGGCCTCGTGCCCGGCGCCGAGGTGTGGGCCACGGTGAAGGCGACCGAGATCTCCGTCTACGGCGCAGACGCCTCCGTGGCCTAGTATCCGGCTATGTCTGACGCCAGCCCGACGTCGCCCGGCCTGTCCGCTGCCCACGAGGCACCGGACCGGAACCTTGCTCTCGAGCTCGTCCGCGTGACGGAGGCCGCCGCCATGGCCGCCGGTCGCTGGGTCGGGAGGGGTGACAAGAACGGCGCCGACGGCGTCGCGGTCAACGCGATGCGCGCGCTGATCTCCACCGTCGGCATGCGTGGCACCGTGGTCATCGGCGAGGGCGAGAAGGACAACGCCCCGATGCTGTTCAACGGCGAGGAGGTTGGCGACGGCACCGGCCCCGAGTGCGACGTCGCAGTGGACCCGATCGACGGCACGACGCTGGCCGCCAAGGCAATGGCCAACGCGATCGCGGTGATGGCGGTCGCGCCCCGCGGCTCGATGTACGACCCCTCCGCGGTGTTCTACATGGAGAAGCTCGTCACCGGCCCCGAGGCCGCCGACGTCGTCGACATCCGCTACCCGGTCTCCGAGAACATCCACCAGGTCGCCAAGGCCAAGGGCTGCGCCGCCGAGGACGTCACCGTCGTCGTGCTCGACCGGCCGCGCCACGACGCTCTGGTCGACGAGATCCGCGCCACCGGCGCGCGGATCAAGTTCATCACCGACGGCGACGTGGCCGGCGCGATCATGGCCGGCCGCGCGGGCACCGGCATCGACCTGCTCCTCGGCGTCGGCGGCACCCCGGAGGGAATTATCGCGGCCTGCGCGATGAAGTGCCTCGACGGCGTGATCCAAGGACGTCTGTGGCCCAAGGACGACGAGGAGCGCCAGCGCGCCCTCGACGCCGGTCACGACCTCGACCCCGACCACGTGCTGACGACCGACGACCTGGTCCGCGGCGACGACGTGTTCTTCGTGGCCACCGGCATCACCGACGGCGAGCTGATGCAGGGCGTCCGCTACCGCGCCGGCGGCGCGAGCACGCACTCGCTGGTGATGCGCTCGCGCAGCGGCACCATCCGGTCCATCACCTCCGAGCACCGGCTGCAGAAGCTCAAGGCCTACGCCGCCGTGGACTTCGGGCACTGACGCCGTGAGCAGGTTCCTCGTCGTCGGCGAGTCGCTGGTCGACATCGTCGTCCCGTCCGACGGGGGCCCGCGTCACCACGCGGTGGGCGGCTCCTGCCTCAACGTCGCGGTCGGGCTGGCCCGTCTCGACGTGCCCACCACGCTGGTGACCCGGATCGGCGAGGACGACTTCGGCCGGTTGGTGCTCGACCACCTCGCGGCCAGTGACGTGACCGTCTCCGAGGGCTCGGTCGTGCCCGGCGGATCCACCTCCACGGCCACGGCGCACCTCGACGCACAGAACGCCGCGACCTACGAGTTCGACCTCGTCTGGGACCTCCCGGTCCAGCAACTGCCCGACGACGCGCTCGGCGTGCACGTCGGCTCGCTCGGCGCGGCCCTGTCCCCCGGGCGCGAGGCGGTCGTGGACGTCGTACGACGGGCGGCGGACGCGGACGTGTTCGTGAGCTACGACCCCAACATCCGTCCGGCGTTCCTCGACGACGTGGCACAGGCGTGGGCCGACGTGCTCGAGATCGCCGCCCGCGCCCGGCTGGTCAAGCTGTCCGACGAGGACCTGCGGCTGCTGCGGCCCGGGGTCGACGAGGAGCAGGTCTGCCGCGAGCTGCTGGCCGGCGACGCCACCGAGCTGGTCATCCTCACCCGGGGCCCGCTCGGTGCGACCGCGTTCACCGAGGGCGCGACCGTCCCGGTGGACGCGCCGCCGACGGAGGTCGTGGACAGCGTCGGCGCCGGCGACTCGTTCATGGCCGCCACCCTGGCCCTGCTCACCGGCTGGGGCGTGCTGGGCGGAGGCGAGGGCGCCCTGCGCGCGCTCGACGACGACCGGGTGCGGCTGCTCGTGACGGGAGCCGCCAGGGCGGCGTCGGTGACCTGCTCGCGACGCGGGGCTAACCCGCCGACGCGTCGGGAACTGCCACCAACCTGGCCTGCGAGCTGACCTCACGGGTCCGGCGGGCGCGGTGCGCAGCGAGAGCCTGCGCCACCACGTCGAGCACGACCGGGTCGAACGCCATGCCCAGGTGGGAGGTGGCGACCTCGACCGTCTTGGCCTGCGGGTCAAGGCAGCTGCGCCAGTCGACGATGCCGTCGCGGCGCGAGAACACCGAGGTGAAGTGCACCCCGCGGACCAGCGGGATCTGCGAGTGCGCCCAGCTCTCCCTGGCGCAGGCCCCTGAGGTGCAGTCCTCCCCCATCATCCGGCCGAGCCCGGCGCGCTGCAGCCGGGTCAGCACCAAGAGGTCGAACAGTAGGATCGGGTGCGCGGCGCCAGGCGCCAGGATCGGGCTGCCGAGCGTGACGATGCCGTCCACCAGGTCCGGACGACGGCCGGCCAGCCCGCGCGCCATCAGGCCGCCGAGGCTGTGCCCGACGATGGTGACCTTGCGCCCGCGCTTGAGGGCGATCGCCTCGATGCGTCGCTCCAGGGCGTCGGAGGCCTCAAGGGTGCAACCGACGTTGGCGTGCATCGTGGAGCGGTAGGTGCGGTAGCCCAGGCCACGCAGGTGCCGCGACATCAGCACCAGACTGCCGTCGCCGGCCATGAACCCGGGCACCAGCACGACCGGGTCGAGGCCCTGCTCGGGGGCGGGGACGGCGTCGGGCGTGTCGCGGCGGTGCAGTCGGTTGTGGGCACCGCGGCGGACGGACCGGGCCGCCTCGCCGACGACGCTGCCCTCGCGGGCGATCGCGCGCAGGCCCGAAGGACCTGCGAACCCCGGCGGGCACAGGAACGACCCCAGTGGCGACTCCATGATGTGACGGTAGCCACTTGAAGGTCGAACCAAGCGGAGGTCGACCGGTTCGTTACTTTTCCTACCTGAACGGTCAGGCGTTTCACCGGACCGGTAGGTCGGTAAACTCGTGGGTAACAATGCTCCCGACGGAAGGTCCCGATGTCCAGCCCCTCGTCGTCGCCGGCTCCCCCGCAGGTCCCCGAAGGCGCCTCCCCCGAGCAGTTCGCACCTCTGCCGGACGGCGTGGAGATCTGCTACCAGACGTTCGGGGACGCCTCCGCCGACCCACTGCTCATGGTGATGGGGCTCGGCGGGCCGATGAACTGGTGGGACCCGGCCTTCTGCCGGATGCTGGCCGACCAGGGCTTCTACGTCATCCGCTACGACAACCGCGACACCGGCCGGTCCTCCCGGATCCGCGACAAGGGCCGGGTGACCCGCCGGGTCCTGGTGCAGTCCTTCCTGGGCAGCCGGGCCCGGCCGCCCCGTCCGCCGTACACCCTCGACGACCTGGCGGGTGACGGCTTCGGCCTGCTGGACCATCTCGGGATCGACACGGCGCACGTGGTCGGCATCTCGATGGGCGGCATGATCGTGCAGACGATGGCGCTGCTCCACCCAGACCGGGTGCGGTCGCTGACCTCGATCATGTCGACCACCGGCCGGCGCACGGTCGGCTGGCAGGACCCCCGGCTGCTGCCCCGGCTGCTCGAGCGTCGCGCCAACACCCGGGAGGCGTACGTCGCGGGCTCGGTGCGGTTCTGGGCGATCATCGGCTCGACGGCGTTCCCCGACACCGAGGAGGCCGTCGCCGCGCGCGCCGGGGAGACCTACGACCGCGGCGTCAGCGCCTCCGGGGTAGCGCGACAGATGCTCGCCATCCTCAACCAGCCCGACCGGACCCAGCGGCTGCACGAGCTCGGCCTGCCCGCGCTGGTGATCCACGGGCTCAACGACAAGATGGTGCACGTCTCCGGCGGGCGCGCGACGTCGCACGCGATCCCCGGCTCGGAGCTGCTGCTGGTCCCGGGCATGGGCCACGACCTGCCCGTCCAGTTGCACGACACGTTCGTCGAGGCCATCCGGCGGGTCGCCGACCGCGCCTGAGGCTCAGCGCTTCTTCGCGGCAGTCTTCTTCGTTGCAGTCTTCTTCGCCGTGGTCTTCTTGGCGGGTGCGGGCTTCGGGACCAGTGCGACCATCTCGGCCATCGCGTCCTCGAGGTAGCCGATCAGGTTCCACACGTCGGGGACCATCTCGCGGCAGGCTATCAGCCCGAAGTCCAGCGAGCCGTCGTAGGAGAACAGCGTGATGTTCAGGCCGCCGGTGATGTCCGTGACGGCCGACACCGGGTAGATGCCCTCGATGCGCGCGCCCGCGATGTAGAGCGGCAGCTGCGGCCCGGGCACGTTGCTCACGAACAGGTTGAACAGCACGCCGGGCACGGTGGCGAGCTTGAAGAGCGCCCGCGCCGCCAGCCCGGACAGGGCGGTCGGCACCAGCGCGGACAGGTCCTGCAGCAACGAGGCCGGCACGGCGTCGAAGGCACGTTTCGCGTCGAGCATCGACTCCCGCATGAAGCGCATCCGCTCCTCGGCGTCCGCGAGGTGCGTCGGCAGCTCGGCCAGCATCACCGAGACCTGGTTGCCGTTGGACCCGGCCTGGTCCTCGGTCCGGATCGACACCGGGACAGCGCCGACGAGCGGGGTCTCCGGCAGCGCGTCGTGGTCGAGCAGCCAACGCCGCAGGGCCGACGCGGTCAGCGCCATCACCACGTCGTTGACCGTCATCTCGAAGTGGTTCTTGACGACCTTGACGTCGGAGAGCGGCAGGGAGCCGAAGGAGAAGCGCCGGTGCGCGGTGATGGTGCCGTTCAGCGGGGTGCGGGGCGCCTTGAGCTCGCGGGTGTCGAGCTCGGGGCGGGCCTCCTCACCGAGCACCCGGCCCACGAGCGCGGCGGTCTCGCTCACCAGCCGGGTCCCGGGGTAGTTCGCTGCGCCGGGCAGCCGGTCGAGGTAGCGCAGCGACTTGGGCACGGTCTGCAGGAGCTCGACGGGGTTGCGCACCATCTGCCGCACGCCGCGTCGGACCAGGTTGACCGTCGAGGGCATCCGGCGCGGGACGAAGACGCTGTCCTCCGGCGGCACCTCACGGGGCTCGACCCCGAGGTCCATGATCGTCTCGAGGATCTCGGCGCCGGAGACGCCGTCGATCGCGGCGTGGTGGATCTTGGAGTAGAACGCGCCGCGGCCACCCTCGAGACCGGTGATGACGTAGGCCTCCCACAGCGGACGGCTGCGGTCGAGCTGACGGGCGTGGATGCGGGCGACCTGCTCGCCGAGCTGCTCACGCGTCCCGGGGGCCGGCAGTGCGAGCTCGCGCAGGTGGAACTCAATGTCGAAGTGTGGGTCGTCCACCCAGTAGGGACGACCGAGCCCCAACGGCACCTCCACCAGACGCTGCCGAAGCGGCGCGGCGAGGTGCAGCCGGGGCTCGAAGACGGCCCGGACGGACTCCAGGTTGAAGGATCCGCCGGGAGCGGTGGACGGGTCCAGGACGATCAGGCTGCCGACGTGCCCCACCGTGGTGGGCGACTCGACGTTGAGGAACTGGGCGTCGAGTGCAGTCAGCTGTCGCATGGCAGCCAGTCTCCCGGAACCGTCACACCGCTGTCACGAGGAGAGGCGCATCCCGCTGTCGGTGTCGAACACGTGCACGTGCTCCGGGTCCGTCGTGACGTAGAGCGTCTCGCCCTTGTGGTGGTCACGGCGAGCGTCGATGCGGATGATCACGTTGTCAGGCGCGCCCTCGACACCACTGGTGCCGTAGACGAAGCCGTCCGCGCCGAGCTCCTCGACGACGGTCACCTTGACCGGGATGCCCTCGCCCTCGCCGACCGTCCGCCACTTCTCGGGTCGGACGCCGAGCGTGATGTTCTCGCTGGCCTTGCTGGCGGCCTCGCGGGGGATCGGCACCTCGATGTCGCCGAGGCGGGCGTGCCCGTCGACGTTCTTGGCGCGGAGCAGGTTCATCGCGGGCGAGCCGATGAAGCCGGCCACGAACAGGTTGTCCGGCTTGTCGTACAGGTTCAGCGGGGTGTCCACCTGCATGAGCAGCCCGTCCTTGAGCACCGCGACCCGGTCACCCATCGTCATCGCCTCGACCTGGTCGTGGGTGACGTAGACGGTCGTGACGCCGAGACGCTGCTGGAGCGCCGCGATCTGGGTGCGGGTCGAGACCCGGAGCTTGGCGTCCAGGTTCGACAGCGGCTCGTCCATGCAGAAGACCTGCGGCTGCCGGACGATCGCGCGGCCCATGGCGACGCGCTGACGCTGACCACCGGAGAGGGCCTTCGGCTTGCGCTCGAGGTAGTCCTCGAGGTCGAGGAGCTTGGCCGCCTCCTTGACGCGCGTCATCCGCTCGTCCTTGGGCACCTTGGCCATCTTGAGCGAGAACGCCATGTTGTCGGCGACCGTCATGTGCGGGTAGAGCGCGTAGTTCTGGAACACCATCGCGATGTCCCGCTCCTTGGGCGGCAGGTGGGTGACGTCGCGGTCACCGATCATGATCTTGCCGCTGGTCACCTCCTCCAGGCCGGCGAGCATCCGCAGGCTGGTGGACTTGCCGCAGCCCGAGGGCCCGACGAGGACGAGAAACTCGCCGTCCTCGATGTCCAGGTTGAGGTCGTCGACGGCGGGCTTTTCGGCTCCGGCGTACAGACGCTCTGCGTGTTCGTACTTGATGGAGGCCATGCGAGAACTTCCCTTCACCGGCAGGTACGTGCCGGACGATCCGTCGTAAAGGTGTGGTCTCGCTCACACTACCCAGATCGAGCCGGATGGCAACGATCCGCGGCCACCCTGGACCGATCTCACCCGGATCGGGCACGAACGGGCGCGATTGCTGCTCAGTCGGGCACGACGAGCACGGCGTCCGCGCTCACGTCCACCCGGACGGGCTGATCCTGCACGAGGTGCGCGGCCACCGCGCTGGCGACCTGCGCGATGACGATCTGATCGTCGTCGAGGCGGCACTGCACCCGGGAGATGGGTCCGAGGAAGGCCACCGAGACCACGCGGGCGTTCGTCTCACCGTCGGCCGCGACCGCCAGCGCCTCGGGGCGCACGAGGGCGTGCCCGGCGCCGGACTCCACTGACCCGTCGAGCAGCGGGACGCGGGTGCCCAGCAGGGTGGCCCCTCCCCCGGACACGTCGGCCGCCAGCCGGTTGCTCAGCCCCACGAACTCCGCGACGAAGCGGGTCGCCGGACGTGCGTAGAGCTCGGTCGGCGGCGCGATCTGGTCGAGGCGGCCGGCGTTCATGACCCCGACCCGGTCGGCGACCGCGAGGGCCTCCTCCTGGTCGTGGGTGACGAACAGGGTGGTGGTGCCCACGTCGAGCTGCACACGACGGATCTCGTCCCGCAGCTGCACGCGGACCTTGGCGTCGAGCGCGGAGAGCGGCTCGTCGAGCAGCAGAACGGCCGGCTCGATCGCCAGGGCGCGGGCCAGCGCGACCCGCTGCTGCTGGCCGCCGGAGAGCTGGTGGGCGAAGCGGTTCGCGAACTTCGCGAGCCCGACGAGCTCGAGCATGTCGTCGGCGCGCTTGAGCCGCTTGCCCTTGTCCTGGCCGCGGAGCCGCAAGCCGAAGGCGACGTTGTCTCGGACCGTCATGTGCGGGAAGAGGCTGTAGGCCTGGAACACCATGCCCATGTCGCGCTTGTTGGCCGGGACGTGGGTCATCTCCTTGTCGCCGACCCGCACCTCACCCGCGTCGGCCCGGTCGAGACCCGCCAGGATCCGCAGCGCGGTCGTCTTGCCGCAGCCCGACGGGCCGAGCAGCACGACCATCTCGCCGGGCGCCATCTCCAGGCTCAGTCCGTCGAGGGCGTTCAGGGTGCCGTAGGTGCGCCGCAGGTCGACGAGCGAGACGCCGACGCCGGTCGAGGACGCCTCGGGAGCGGTGGTCATTCAGGCCTCTTTCGCGGAACGGTTGCGGCGACCCAGCAGGGAGAACAGCAGCAGGAGCAGGGTGGCGAAGATCAGCGACCCCAGGGCCGCGGCGACCGAGACGGGCGCGTCGCTCTTGCCGATCGCCGCGATGACGTAGGGCATCGTCTGCGGGAAGTTCAGCAGCGAGGTGAAGGTGTACTCCCCCAGCACCAGGGCCACGGTCACGAAGGTCGCGTTGGTGACGCCGCTGGTGATGTTCGGCAGGATCACCCGCAGGATGACCGTCGACCAACCGGCCCCCAGCGAGCGAGCGGCCTCCGCCAGGGTGACCACGTTGATCGACGACAGGGCCGAGTCGATCGCCCGGTAGGAGTAGGGCAGCACCAGGACGACGTACACGAAGGTGAGCGTGTAGGCCGAGTTTCCGAAGAGGTAGGACACCCACGCGTAGACGTTGGAGATGCCGACGACGATCACCAGCGGCGGGATGGTGAGGGGCAACAGGCAGAGGAACTCGATCAGCCGGCTCGCCTGCGGGACCCGGAGCCGCACCCAGATCATCGTGGGCACCAGGAGCGCGAGCATCAGCACCGTGGTCAGCACCGCGAGCAGGATCGACGTGACGATCGAGGCGCGCAGCACCTCGTCCTGCACCAGCGCGGCCCACGCCTTGCCGGTGCGTGCACCGGTGGCGACGTCTCGGGTGCTGAAGTCGAGCATCGAGTAGAGCGGGAGCAGGAAGAACAGCCCGAAGACGACGTAGGCGACGTAGCGCACCACGCGGAAGCGGCCGGACTCCCTGATCATCGCAGCCACCGGGAGGCACGGCGGAGCAGGAGGGCGTAGGCGGCCATCACGATCGAGACGACGATGACCATCTCGAAGGCCAGCGCGAACGCGAGGTTCTGACGCCCGAGCATCACCTCGCTGTTGAGCGCAGCCCGGATGAACAACGGCGTGATCGGTTGTCCTTGGCTGACCAGGATCGCAGCGGTGGCGTAGGCCGCGAAGGCGTTGGCGAACAGCAGCAGCAACGCGCCCAGGAAAGCCGGGGTGAGGAGTGGCGCCGCGACCTGGCGCCAGTACTGCCAGGTGCTCGCGCCCAGGCTGACCGCCGCCTCACGCCACTGCGGACGCACCCCGTCGAGCGCGGGCAGGAAGACGATCACCATCAACGGGATCTGGAAGTAGGTGTAGACCAGCGTGAGCCCCGGCAGCGCGTAGATCCAGCCGTTGCCGTAGATGTCGAGCCCCAGGGACGAGCTGACCGCCTTGGTGACGATGCCGCTGAAGCCCAGCGTCGCGATGAACGCGAACGCCAGCGACAGCCCACCGAACTGCGCCAGCACGCCCGCGGCTGCCGTGACCACGCGACGGACCACGCTCGTGGCGGGACGGGTGACGATCAGGTAGGACAGGAAGGCGCCGAGCACGGCACCGACGATCGCGCTGACCCCCGACAGCAGGACGCTCTTCCAGAGCACGGTCAGCAGCGTGCTCGAGAAGAGCTCGTTGACGTTGACCAGGCTGAACCGGCCGTCCTCCTGGAAGGCGCCGACGACCACCGTGATCGTCGGCGCCAGCAGGAAGACCACCAGGTAGATCATGAACGGGAGCAGCCCCGCCCACGGTGCGGCCTTCGACAGCTTGCTCACCGTCAGCCGATGGCCTTGGCCCAGTTCGCCGACAGGTACGTCGCCGCCTTCTCGGTCTGGGGGATCGTCGGGGTGACGGACGCTCCGTTGACCGGCGGGAGGGCGTCGTACGCCGACTGGTCGATCGTGCCGGCCTTGACCATCGCGTCGGCCCGCACCGGACGGGCGCCACCGCCGAGCCAGAGGTTCTGGCCCGCGTCGGAGTAGAGGAACTCCTGCCACAGCCGAGCCGCCGCCGGGTGCGGGGCGTCCTTGCTGATGGCCTGGTAGTAGTAGCCCGCGACGACCGCGTCGTCCGGCACGACCACCTTCCAGCTCGGGAGCTTGGCCGTCTCGGCGGCGTTGAGGTAGTCCCAGTCGATGACAACGGGGGTCTGGCCGGACTCGATCGTGGCCGGGTCCGGGTCGACCGGCACGAAGTTGCCGGCCTTCTTCAGCTTGCCGAAGTAGTCGACGCCCGGGCCGATGTCGTCGGCCGAGCCGCCGTTGCCCAGCGCCGCCATCATCACGCCGCTGAAGGCCGCGCCGGCCTCGGTCGGGTTCCCGTTCAGGGCCACCTTCCCCTTGAACTCCGAGCCCATCAGGCTGTCGAGGCCGGTCACCTCGGGCACCTTCTTGGAGTCGTAGCCGATCGACATGTAGCCCCCGTAGTCGTTGACCCAGGCGCCGTCCGCGTCCTTGAAGTCCGCGGAGACGTCGTCCCAGGTGGCGACCTGGTACTTCGCGAACATCGCGGTGTTCGCGAGCGCGACGGACTGTCCGAGGTCGAACACGTCGGGCGCGCGGTCGGTGCCCTTGAGCGACTTCGCGGCGTTGATCTCGTCCTGGCTGGCCGCAGCGGGCTGCGCCGAGGTGAGCTTGATCTTGGGGTACTTCGCCTGGAACGCCTTGATGATGTTCCCGTAGTTGGCCCAGTCCGGCGGGAGCGCGATCACGTTGAGGGCGCCCTCCTTCTCGGCCGCCTTGACCAGACCGTCCATGCCACCCAGGTCGTCGGCGGAGGTCGCGGTGGCAGCGTCGGCCGACGACCCGCTCGAGCCGCTGTCCTTGGACGGTGGGGCGCAGGCGGCGAGCGCGGTGACGCTCACCGCGGCGACGATCGAGACACGCAGGATTCTTCTGGCCATACGGCACCTCCGACTTGGGACTGACGAGCTCGTGCAGGGGGATGGGAGCCAGGGTCCGGGGTTCCCGCACGCCGGACCCGCTCGTCGAGCGGAGGCGTTCTCTCGCAACGTAGCCCAACTCGAGCCCCACGGGGCTCTTCAGCGCAGCCAAATCTAGGGCCGTGTCCGATGAGCCTCAGATGTCCGGCGCGTGGCCGGTCAGCGGCCGGTCAGCGTTCGGGCAGGCCGAGGTGCTTGCGCAGGATCGCGCCGGGCGGTCCCTTGCGCTCGACGTGCACCGATCCCATGAGCGCGAACCCGCGCAGGCGCACGACGGGGCCGCCCTGCTCGGCGTCGTACGGGATGCGGGGGCGCTGCTCGGAGTACTCCCCCATCACCCCCGCGCCGTGCACGACGACGGTCGTGCCGGCGTTCACGATGACCTTGACCTCGCCCATCACCGCGCTGGCGTTGATGG
>JBDSMW010000136.1:0-32982 GCA_039915665.1 Nocardioidaceae bacterium | reverse complement strand
CTACGAGGACCGCGACGGCGACGCGCCGGCCACGATCTCGGTCAGCCCGCTCAACGACGGGCCGCTGGTCATGAGCAACGGCCTGACCCGGTTGCAGTCACGTTTCTGGCGGTGCGAGGACGACCTCGCCGCCGTGCTGGCCCGCTCCGCCGATGCGCTGGACAGCGCAGCGGCCGACGAGCTCGGCCTGGTGACGTTGGCGCTGGACGACATCGACTTCGCCGACGAACTGCGGATCGTCCTGGAGGAGCGGGCGTCGCTGTCCCCCGACGCCCTGACCGGGATGGAGGCCAACCACCGCTTCGTCGGCCCGGAGACCGTCGAGAGCAAGATCTTCGGTCGGCTCACCGCCTGGCAGAACTGGATCTTTTTGCGGCCCAACGCCTCCGGTGAGGACGGGGCCCTGCGCCGCTACGGCAGCGGGCAGCGCGCCGCCTTCGACGTCAAACGGGTCTGACGGCGCACCACCCCCTGCCCTGCCGATCCCGACCCTCCGAGGAGACTGTGCCCCATGCCGTACGTGATCGCCGGTCCGTGTATCGACGTGATGGACAAGTCGTGCATCGAGGAGTGCCCGGTCGACTGCATATACGAAGGGGAACGCAAGCTCTACATCAACGCCAAGGAATGCATCGACTGCGGGGCCTGCGAGCCGGTCTGCCCGGTCGAGGCGATCAGCCAGGACCGACGCGTCGACCCCGACGACGAGCAGTTCGTCGGGGACAACCGGGCCTTCTTCACCGAGGTGCTCGACGGCCGCGACGAGCCGCTCGGCACCCCCGGCGGCGCCCGCAAGGTCGGCGAGCTCGGCACCGACACACCGCTCGTGCAGGGCTGGAGCTAGTCCCCCATGCTCGACGGCACGCTCCTCGTCGACGCCCACGTCCACGTCCCGGTGCTCGGCTCGCTGGCGCCGGCGTGGATCGAGTGGGCGCGCGACTTCGGGCCGGACGGGCTCCTCGAGGACCTGTGGGACGCCGACGGTGTGCCCCGCCCGGACCGGCTCGACGCGCTGTTCGAGGAACAGGGCGTCGATCACGCTCTGCTGTTCTGCGAGTACTCCCCGAAGGCCACCGGCTACCAGCGCTTCGAGGACCTGCTGCCGATCGTCGAGCAGAACCCGACGCGGTTCCGCCCGGTCGCGAACGTCAACCCGCACCTGCACCACCCCATCGCCGACGAGGTGCGGCGCCAGCTCGACCTGGGCGCCGCGGCCCTCAAGCTGCATCCCGTGCACGGCGGCTTCCGCTGCGACGACGCGATGCTCTACCCGGCCTACCAGGTGCTCGTCGAGCGCGGTGTCCCGCTGGTCGTGCACTGCGGCACCAGCTCGTTCCCCGGCTCGATGAACGAGCTCGCCGACCCGGCGTACCTCCTGCCGGTCGTGCGCGACTTCCCCACCCTCGACGTGGTGCTCGCGCACGGCGGACGCGGCTGGTGGTACGACGCGGCGGGGTTCATGGCGCTGTCCAACGAGCACGTCTGGATCGAGCTGTCCGGTCTCCCGCCCAAGCGGCTGCCCGACTACTACCGGGCCTTCGACCTCGGTCGCCTCGCCCGCAGGTGGATCTTCGCCACCGACTGGCCGGGCGTCCCCGGCACCGCCCAGAACGCCCGGGCCGTCGCCGGCCTCGGGCTGCCCGACGACACGGTCGCGGCCGTGCTGGGCGGCAACGCGATGAACGTCTACGCAGGACTGGAAGGAGCCCCGCCATGACCGAGGTCCCCACCGGCCGACCGGCCGCCGAGCTGTCCGACGAGGAGCTGGCCACCCAGGGCAAGCAGCTGCACGACAGCCGCAACTGGGTGTTCCTGCACGGCAGCGCCGCACAGTTCGCCACGCACACCCGCCGGATGCTCGAGCTCGAGCAGGAATACCTCACCCGCTTCCCGAAGCGCACCTGGCAGGGCATCGGGGGCGAGGCCCCGGAGACGCACGAGGACCCGGTGCTGGCGCTGCTGCAGCAGGTCGCGGACGCCCCTGACGGCCGGTTGCACAGGCTCGAGGTGCACCAGGTCGCGCGGCTGGTCGGTCTGGAACGCGCCGCCCTCGCGGAGCTCTACAAGGCCGAGCTGCTGGCCACCGAGAAGCAGGACCGGGTCATCACCGAGGCCGGTCGCCAACGCCTGACGAACACCCGGTAGAACGGCGACATGACCACGGACACGACGTACACCCCGCCCGAGCAGGTCGTCGCGATCGTCACCGGCGCCGGTCGCGGCATCGGAGCGGCGATCGCGGAGCGGCTCGGCGCCGACGGCATGGCCGTGGCCTGCCTCGACATCGACGAGGCCTCCGCGCGCGGGACCGCCGACCGGCTCGCCGGCCAGGGCGTGACCGCGGACGCGTTCGCCGCCGACGTCAGCGACGAGGACGCCGTCGCCCGGGTCGTCGGCGAGGTCGTCGACCGGCTCGGCGCCCCGACGGTGCTGGTCAACAACGCGGGCGTGCTCCGCGACAACCTGCTGTTCAAGATGTCCGGCGACGACTGGGACACCGTGATGCAGGTGCACCTGCGCGGCACGTTCCTGATGACCCGCGAGGCGCAGAAGCACATGACCGCCGCGTCGTACGGCCGGATCGTCAACCTGTCCTCCACCTCGGCGCTCGGCAACCGCGGCCAGGGCAACTACTCCGCGGCCAAGGCGGGCCTCCAGGGGTTCACCAAGACCGTCGCCCACGAGCTCGGCAAGTTCGGCGTGACCTGCAACGCGGTCGCCCCCGGCTTCATCGTCACCGAGATGACCAAGGCGACCGCCGAGCGCGTCGGGCAGACCTTCGAGGAGTTCAGCGCGGCGCGCGTCGCGGCCATCCCGGTCAGCCGCGCCGGCCAGCCAGAGGACGTCGCCGACGCGGTGTCGTTCTTCTGCTCGCCGCGGTCGGGCTTCGTCTCCGGACAGGTGCTGTACGTCGCGGGCGGACCGCGCACCTAAGGGATAGCGTCGGGGTCATGACTACCGCCAACGACCTCCTGACCGGTGGGTTCGACCACGTCCGCGACACGGTGCAGCAGGCCGTCGAGGGACTTTCCGAGGACCGGCTGGCCCACCGTCCCGACGCCGAGGCCAACTCCGTCGCCTGGCTGGTCTGGCACCTGACCCGCGTGCAGGACGACCACGTCGCCGACGTCGCCGGCGGCGAGCAGCTGTGGACCGCGGGCGGCTGGGTCGAGCGGTTCCGGCTGCCCTTCGACGTCGAGACGATCGGCTACGGCCAGACTGCCGACGAGGTCGGGCAGGTGCGCGCCACGCCGGAGCTGCTCGCGGGCTACCAGGACGCCGTGCACCGTTCGACGGTCGACTACGTCTCCACGCTGGCCGACGACGACTACGAGCGCGTCGTGGACGAACGCTGGGACCCGCCGGTGACCCTGGCGGTCCGGCTGCTGAGCGTGCTCAACGACACCCTCCAGCACGCCGGGCAGGCGGCCTACCTGCGCGGCCTCATCGACCGGCAGGGCTGAGCCCGACCGCGCTCCTGGCCCGTCGGTCGAGGTCCTCGATCGACGCGGCCGCCTCGGACGTGACCACCTCGCACACCCAGTCCCAGTGCAGGGCCACCAGGTTGCCGACGGCAGGCGGACCGATCAGCGACTGCCCGTCGACCGACCAGCACGCCGTCTCGGTGACGGCCTGCGCCTCGTGGAGGGCGGTGCCGTCCCACACCAGCGGACGGGACGAGACGACCACCCGCTCACCGTCGACCGCGACGACCTCGCCGACCCGGATCCGGCACCGGTCCAGGACGTTCACGGCCGGGCCCGGCGGACGCCCGGCCAGCAGCAGCCCGGCCCAAGGGTAGACCTCGTAGACCTGGAAGCCGTGGTGCGCGGTGGCCCGGGCCGCGGCCTCCCGCCAGGTGCCGCCGACCTGCCCGACGAACCGTTCCGCGAGCCGCTCGACCAGACCGGCGCCGTCGACCGCTCTCAGCAGGTCGCCACCCACCCAGTAGGCCTCGACCACGTCGGTGTCGAGCGGGTCCCGTCCGGTCGTCTCGGCCAGCACCTCGAGATAGCTCCACGCCCCCTCGAACCGGCGCGCCCGGCGGCCGATCTCCTCGGTGGCCCCCGGTGCGAGCATCGCCGACGCCCCCGCGGGGCCGCAGAAGCCGAGGGCGTTGGGCGGGTAGGCGTACCGCGCGAACCGCGCCGCGCCCTCGGCCGACATCCTCAGCAGATCCGGGGCAGCTGCTCGCCGATCGGCAGGTCCACCACCCGGGTGCCGCCCAGCCCGGTGCGGGCCACCACCATCCGGGGGTGCTCAGCCACGCACGTGCCGATCCGGACGGCTCGGGCACCGAGCGGGTTCGAGTGCATCGCGGCCAGCACCTCGTCGCACCGGTCCGCCGGCACGATCGCGAGGAGCTTGCCCTCGTTGGCGACCTGCAGCGGGTCGAGCCCGAGCAGGCCGCAGGCGTCCTTGACCTCCGGGGGCACCGGCAGGTCGCGCTCGACCAGCTCGATGCCTACCCTCGAGGCCCGGGCGATCTCGTTGAGTGTCGCGGACACGCCGCCGCGGGTGGGGTCGCGCAGCACCCGCACGTCGACCCCGGTGGCGAGCATGTCGGCCACCAGCCCGTGCAGGGCCGCGGTGTCGCTCTCGATGGTCGTGCCGAACTCGAGGCCGTCGCGGCAGCTCATCACCGCGATCCCGTGCACGCCGATGTCGCCGCTGACGATCACGGCGTCACCGACGCGGGCCCGGGTCGGCCCGATCTCGACGCCGTCGGCGATCACGCCGATGCCGGCGGTGTTGAGGTAGATGCCGTCGCCGCTGCCGCTGTCCACGACTTTGGTGTCACCGGTGACCAGCTGGACGCCTGCGACCTCGGCCGCCTTGCCGACCGCCATGGCGACGCGGCCGATGTCGGCCATCGTGGTGCCCTCGGCCAGGATGAACGCGGTCGAGAGGTAGAGCGGCGTTGCGCCGGACATCGCCAGGTCGTTGACGGTCCCGTTGACCGCCAGGTCCCCGATCGACCCGCCCGGGAAGAACATCGGCTTGACCACGAAGGAGTCCGTGGAGAACGCCAGCCGGCCGGCCGGGACCGTAAGGACCGCCGAGTCGCCGAGGTCGGCGTGGGCCGCGCCGCCGAACGCGGGCAGGAACAGCTGCTCGATCAGCTCGCCCGACATCGCACCGCCCCCGCCGTGTCCCATCACGATCGTCGGGGTGTCCCGCAGCGGGGTCGGGCAGACCCAGCCGTCGAAGTCGAGGTCGTTCATCGGGTCTCCACGAGACGGGTCGGGGACAGGTCGGGGAGGTCGAGGCGCCGGTAGGTGTAGTAGGCGGCGCAGGCGCCCTCGGAGGACACCATCGTCGCGCCGAGCGGTTTGCGCGGCGTGCACTCCCGGCCGAACGCGGCGCACTCGTGCGGCTTGATGAGGCCTTGCAGCACCTCGCCGGACCGGCAGAGCTTCGATTCCTCGGTGTGGATGTCGGTGACCGAGAAGCGTTCCTCGGCGTCGTAGGCCGCGTAGCGCTCGGACAGCCTCCAGCCGCTCTGCGGGATCATCCCGATGCCCCGCCAGGTCCGGTCCGTCACCTCGAACACGTCGCGCAGCATCTCCATCGCGGGCAGGTTGCCCTCGGCGGGCACGACCCGCTCGTAGGCGTTCTCCAGCTCGTGCCGGCCCTCCTCGAGCTGGGTCACGGTGCGCCGGATGCCTTCGAGGATGTCGAGCGGCTCGAAGCCGGTGACGACGATGGGGACGCCGTACTTCTCGACGAGGGGTGGGTACTGCGACGTGCCCATCACGCTGCACACGTGCCCGGCGGCCAGGAACGCCTGGACCCGGCAGGTGGGCGACTCCATGATCGCCGCGATCGCCGGCGGCACCAGGACGTGCGAGACCAGCAGGGAGAAGTTCTCGATGCCGAGCCGCTTGGCCTGGTAGACCGTCATCGCGTTGGCGGGTGCGGTGGTCTCGAAACCGATCCCGAAGAACACCACCTCGCGGTCGGGGTTCTCACGCGCCAGCCGCAGCGCGTCGAGCGGGGAGTAGACGACGCGCACGTCGCCGCCGGCGCTCTTGATCGAGAACAGGTCCTTGCTGCTGCCGGGCACCCGGAGCATGTCGCCGAACGAGCAGAAGATCACGCCGGGCTTCTCGGCGATCGCCAGCGCCTTGTCGATGATCTCCAGCGGCGTCACGCAGACCGGGCAACCGGGGCCGTGGATCATCTCCACGCCGTCGGGCAGCAGCTGGTCGATCCCGTGCCGGATGATCGAGTGCGTCTGGCCGCCGCAGACCTCCATCATCGCCCAGGACTGGGTGGTGACCGCGTGGATCTGATCGATCAGCCGCTTGGCCAGGTCCGGGTCACTGAACTCGTCGAGGTACTTCATGACTCTGCTCCCGCTTCCTGGGCGGCCCGCGCGAAGCCGTTCCCGAACTCTTGGTCGAGGATCCCGAGCTTCTCGAAGCTGGCCAGCGTCTCCTGAGCCGAGTGCTCGTCGACGCGCTGGATCGCGAAGCCGACGTGCACGATGACGTACTCGTCCACCTGCACGTCGGGGATGTAGGCGAGGCAGACCTGTTTGCGGAGCCCCCCGAAGTCGACCTCCGCCATCGTCTGCCCGTCCTGCTCGTGGACGGACATCACCCGTCCTGGGACTGCCAGGCACATTGCGGTCTCCTTTCTCCTGTTGCCGGTCAGCTCGTCGAGCCGACCAGGATCTGTCCGAGGGCGATGCCTCCGTCGTTGGGCGGCAGCAGTCGCGGTCGCAGCACCGTGAACCCGTGCTCCTCCAGCAGCCGCACCGTCGTGCCCAGCAGCAGCGCGTTGCCGAAGACGCCTCCGCCCAGCACCGCGACGTCGAGTCCGCTCGCCTCCCGCTCCGCCTGCGCGAGGGTCACCACCAGCGCGGCAACTCCCGCGTGGAACCGCGCCGCCACGAGCGCCGGGTCCCGCCCGGCCCGCACGTCGTCCACGACGGCGCGGATCACCGGGGCCGCGTCGGCCACGTCGTCGACGACCCGGAACACGTACGGCGCGGCGACACCGGCGTAGGACCGGGCGAGTGACTCGAGCTCGATCGCCGCCTCGGCCTCGTAGTCGACGACGTGCCGCACGCCGAGGATCGAGGACACCGCGTCGAAGAGCCGGCCCATGCTGGAGGTGGGGACGCACCCGAGGCCCGTCTCGAGCTGGTGGGCCAGGACGGAACGTTCCTGCGCCGGGCAGGCCGCGACGGCGGGCAGGTCGTCGGCCCAGTCGAGGCCGGCGGCGCGCAGGTGCGAGAGCGCCATCCGGTAGGGACGCCTCACGCTGGCGTCGCCCCCGGCGAGCGGGACGTAGCCGAGGTGCGCGCTGCGCCGGAAGGCCTTGTACGTCGCGACGAGCACCTCGCCTCCCCACACGGCGCCGTCGGTGCCGTAGCCCGTGCCGTCGAAGGCGAACCCGATGACCTCGTCGTCCCGGCCGAGCCCGTGCTCACCCATCACGGACGCGACGTGCGCGTGGTGGTGTTGGACGGTGCGCACCTCCCGACCGTCGGCGTGCGCGCGGGCCCACGCGGACGACCGGTAGCCCGGGTGCGCATCGGCGACCAGCACACCGGGCCGCACGCCGGTGAGCTCCTCGAGGTGCCGCTCCGAGACGCCGAGCGCGTCCTGCGTGGCGAGGTCGTCCAGGTCGCCGATGTGCTGGCTCAGCCACGCGTAGCGCCCCGACGCCACCGCGACGGTGTTCTTCAGGTCGGCTCCGGTGGCCAGCACCGGGGCGACCTCGAAGGGCAGCGCGACCGGCAGCGGTGCGTGGCCGCGCGAGCGCCGGACCGGGAGCTCGATGCCCGCCACGACGCGCGCGACCGAGTCGTCGCAGGCGACGTGGATCGGCCGGTCGTGGCGCAGGAACGCATCGGCGATCCCGCCGAGCCGCGACAGCGCCTCGTCGTCGTCGGTGACGATCGGCTCACCGGACAGGTTGCCGGAAGTCATCACGAGCACGTCCGGCCCGCCCTCGTCCGACCGGCCGAGGAGCAGCACGTGCAGAGGGGTGTAGGGCAGCAGCACCCCGAGGTCCGGGTTCCCGGGTGCGACCCCCTCGGCCACCGACAGGTCGGCGCGGGGCAGGAGCACGACGGGCCGGCGGATCCCGGTGAGCAGCAGCCGCTCGGCGTCCGACATCGACACCAGACCGTAGGCGACGTCGAGGTCGCGCGGCATCACCGCGAACGGCTTGTCTCCGCGGTGCTTGCGACGTCGCAGCTCGGCCACCGCTGCGTCGTTGCGGGCGTCGCAGGCGAGGTGGTAGCCCCCCAGACCCTTGACGGCGACGATCTTCCCGTCCGCGAGCAGCTCGCGCGCCCGTCGTACGGCGGCATCGGCGGTCTCGTGCCCACCGGGTGCCACGAGCTCGAGTGTGGGACCGCAGTCGGGGCAGGCGATCGGCTGCGCGTGGAAGCGGCGGTCCGCCGGGTCGTCGTACTCGCTGCGACACTCGGCGCACATCTCGAAGCCGGCCATCGTCGTCGACGCGCGGTCGTAGGGGAGGGCCGTGATGATCGTGAAGCGCGGCCCGCAGCTGGTGCAGGTGATGAAGGGGTGCCGGTAGCGCCGGTCGGTCGGGTCCTCGAGCTCAGCCAGGCAGTCCTCGCAGGTCGCGACGTCGGGGGAGGCCAGCGTGCGGCCCGGCCCGTCGGCGGACTCCTCGATCGTGAATCCGGTGCCGCCACGGGCCGCGAGCTCCGACTCGTGCAGGCCCTGGACCTCGGCCAGCAGCGGTGCGTCCTCAACGAGCCGACGTCCGAAGGTGTCGACGTCGTCCGGTGCACCCTCGACCTCGATCACCACGCCGGACGGGGTGTTCGACACCGAGCCGGACAGCCCGAGCTCCGAGGCGGTGACGTAGACGAAGGGTCGGAACCCCACGCCCTGCACGAGCCCGGACACCTCGTAGCGCCGGCGGACCCGGTCGGCCCGTCCACTGCCCATCAGCTGCAGGCCGGACATCGCCGTCCGGGCGGCCGCCTCGTCGATCAGCTCCACGGCGAAGCCCATGTGGATCAGCACCCAGGCACCGGGGGCGGGCTGCTCCTCGAGCATCCCGACGTTGACCATCCGTTCGGCGCCCTCGACGTCGACGACCGCGATCTGGCCGGCGTACCCCTCCGCGAGAGCGACCACCCGGCCCGGGATCCCGAGGCACACCTCAGGCCTCCTCTCGCACGAGCAGGTCGGCGAGCAGCCGGTGCACGGTGTCGACGGCCACGGGTACCGCGTCGGCGACCGCGTCGCTGAGGCCGATGCCCTCCTCGGTCGACGCGGGACGACAGCCCACGACGTAGGTGCGCGGCAGGGTCCCCCCGAGGGAGCCCAGCGAGGCGAGGACGGCCACCGGGTTCATGCCGTGGGGGTCGAAGTCGCCGGTCCCGAGGTCGTCCGGCCCGACCTCGAGCACCGTCACGTCGCCGGCTCGTTCGCCGTGCGGGACCGCGTCGACGATCACCAGGGCGTCGTACCCGTCGAGCAGGTCGTAGGCCAGGTGCATGCCGCGGATGCCGTAGTCGACGACCCGGACGTCGGCGTCGGCGCGCTCGCCCATCCGGCGGACGACTTCGGGGCCGAAGCCGTCGTCGGAGCTGAACAGGTTGCCGATCCCGGCGACGAGAACCGTCATCCCGCGACTACATCTTCCGCATGCGCAGGTAGCGCTTGATGTCGTCGACGGACTTCGCGCCGGTGACGGCCGCGACGACGCCCACCGCCAGCAGCACGACGGACGTCAGCTTTCCGAGCAGTCTCATGGTCGGCTCTCCTCTCGTTCGGTCAAGGGTTCGATCTCGTCGGGAGCGAAGTAGAAGTAGCGGCCGTACCACTCGTGCAGGTCGCCGGCCGGGTCGTCCTCGAGCACCAGGGCGACGTGGGTGTCGCCGTCGACGTCGAACAGGACGGCGGTCACGCGGGCCACCTGGTCGGCGAAGAACAGGTCCTGCGCGTCGGCCCGGCGCTTCGGGCGCACGCGCACCCGGCTGCCCTTCCCGACCCGCACCCCGTCGACGACCACGGTGTCGGTGCTCGGGTCGACCGAGGCGTCGGTGGCGGGGTCCCACCACGGCTTTCCCCCCGTGTCGATGAGGCTGTCGGTGAACGTCGGTGGCTCCAGGTCGTCCGGGATCCCGAGCGGCCCGCGGGGATCGCGGAAGATGCCGTGCAGCTGCTGCAGGTCACCCGGTGTCATCGCGTCGCAGCGGTCGATGATCGCCGCGGCCCGCGGGTCGGTCGCCCGCGCCTCGGCCTTCTCGGCGTCGGTCATCGTCATCACCCGGAGCGTCAGGATCTCGTCGATCTCGGTGGCGTCGAACAGCGCACCGGCGCTCTCGGCGGCCAGCTCGGGGTAGTCGTAGAGGATGATCGGCGACCCCAGCAGCAGGTCGGTGTCGCCTTCCTCGCCGGCCAGGAACGGCCAGCAGCGGTCCTGGCGCAGGGGATCCACCAGCGGCTTCGCCTCGGCGGGCGGGTCGACCATCGAGGCGAACGCGCAGCCGTCTGCCTCGACGACGACGTGCGCCCCGAGCAGGGACGTGCGGGTAGCGGCCTCCTTGGTGACCGGTCGGTCCTGGTGCGCGTTGCCGGCCTGCAACGTCAGCACCGTGAATGGTCCGTGCCGCTCGGCGGAGGCGGTGACCCGGGCGGACAGCTCCCACCGACGGCGTACGACGGAACCGCCACCGTCGAGGGTCTCGACGTCATCGCCGCCGTCGACGTGCACGGGAAGCTCGATCGTCACGTCGACGGGCACGGGGAAGTTCAACGTCACCTCCTGCTCGACCGCCTCGTCCCAGGTGATCCGCTCGCCGAGACGCTCGACCTCCCGCCCGGCGGCGTCGAGGACCTGGCGATGCTGGAGCTGCAGGAACCGGAGGTGCACCGTCAGCGAGGAGGTGTCCGTGACGCCGGTCAGCAGCGCGTGCAGCCTCATCGAGTCGGCCTCGCCCAGCCCGCGGTCGGCCGCACCGGGTGGCCCCAGCACGCCGAACTGCCAGCGGGTCCGGTTCTTCTCCGAGCTCGCGCGGTAGGGGTAGAGCAGGTAGCCCTCGTAGAGCACCGCGTCCGCGACGGTCCGGGCCTGTCTCAGCCGGCTCTCGGAGACCGTCACGGCGCCACCCCCGCCGGATCGACGTAGGACGAGGCCTCCGCGAGCAGCCGGGTGACCGTCTCCTCCCACGAGACGAGGCCGTGCTTCGTGCGGTAGTCACCGAGATCCGCGAGCACGTCGTGCTCGAGGCGCAACCAGCCCTGCCGGGGGAAGTAGGCCGCCAGCATGTCGCGCCAGACCTGCACGGGCATCTCGTAGCGGGCCTCGCAGTCCCACGGCACCTGCTGGACGCCGAACCCATTGGTCCCGCGGGTGAAGACGGTGCCGGAGAACATCAGCGTCAACGGCAGGGAGCCGGCCTCGACCGCGTGCAGGAAGCGCGCCCCAGTGACGTCGAAGTCGTAGGTGCACGGCAGCACCAGGTCGGCGTCCGTGCTGCCGCTGAAGCCCTGCACGGTGGTGTTGCACTGCATCCACTGGAACGGCTTGAGGGTGTCGGGCCAGCGTTCCCGGTCGCCGAACAGGGCGGCCAGCCCGGCCTCGTCGCGCTGCTCGTAGCCGCGGCGCTGGGGCTCGATGCGCACCTGGCAGCGCAGCGCGATCGCATGCACCTGCAGTCCCGAGAGCTCCTCGATGCGCAGCCGCGCGGTCAGCTCCGGTGCCGCGGCGTACGACGTCGGCGCGATGTCGATGACCCGGAACCGCCAGTCGCCGGACATCAGGGGCGCGCCTGTCCCGGCTTGCTCCGCGCGTCTACCTCGGCGAAGAACACGTCGAGGGCGACGCGGGCCTCCTGGCCGCCGTCGAAGCCGCGCCAGGTGCTGCGCATCCGGCCCACCAGCTCGTAGCAGGCGTCGATGGGCACGACGTGGCAGGTGAACCCGGACTCGGTCCGGTCGCCGCGCACGAGCAGGGCTTCGACGTCCGGCAGCACGGTGTCGAGCCCGGGGTTGGCGGCCAGGATCCTGTCCCATGCCTCCATCGACAGCTCGGACTCGGTGGCGCCGGCCGGGCCGGGGTAGAACGCGACGACCCGCTGCTGCTCGCTGTTGCGGAACAAGAAGGCGAGCGCGACCGGGATCTGCAGGTCGTCCCAGTCCGCGCGGGCCAGGGCGAAGCCGGGGAAGGACAGGTAGCGGTCCGGGACGGCGCGGTAGCGCAGGTTGGCCTGGGTGTCGGTGAACAGCAGGTAGCAGGGCCGGCAGGCGCACATCATCCCGCGGCCCTGCACGTCCACGACGTGCTGGTGCTCGTCCGCGACGGGAGCCGAGCACATCTCGCAGCGCTCGCCGACGGGTGCGGCCGGCCGGGTCGAGCTGATCCGTCGGAGCGTTCCGAGAGATGCCCGGGTGCTCATGCGCCCACCGTGGCGGGCACGGCGACCGAGACGGCAAGGCCCTCGACCAGCAGGGGGAGGGGGTCGAGGTGGAGCTCGGGGACGTCGAGGCAGGCCCCGGCGCGGCGGACGTCGAAGTGCGCAGCGCAGGAGGGGCAGGTCAGCAGGGCGTCCCCGGCGGCACCGCCCAGCCGGCGTTCCGGGGCGGCGCCGGACAGGCTGCTCGCACAGCGTGCGCACGCGTCCCGGAAGGCGAACAGGTCCTGGCCCACCCGGCAGACGAACAAGGTCGCGCCGCCGGCCCGCTCGATGGCCGCGGCCCCGGGAGCGAGTGCGGTGGCTGCCGTCAGCGTGTGCCAGCTGCCACCCGCCTCGGCACCGGGGCCGGCCGCGCCCGCACCGGCGTCGAGCCGGGACCGCAGGGCGTCGAGGGGGATCAGGGTGCCGGCACCGACGACGGCGCCACCGTCTGCACTGGGCGTCTCGACCTCGATCGAGGACACCTCGGGGGCAGCCGCCTCGATGGCGTCCTGCACCGCGAGCTCCAGCGTCACCGACGACGAGGGGCAGCCGTCGCAGGAGCCGAGCATTCGCAGGCGTACGGCGCCGGCCGCCGTGACCTCGAGCAGCTCGACGTCCCCGCCGTGGGTGCCGAGGTAGGGCCGGACGCTGTCGAGCGCCTGCTCCACGCGCGTCGGCACGTCGTAGGGGTGCAAGCCGTGCACCAGCAGCAGGCTGGCGACCAGGTCGTCGGCGGCGAGCAGGCCGAGCAGCTCGTCGTCGAGCCGCCCGCTCTCGTGGACGATCTCCAGCAGCCGTTCGAGACCCGCGCCGTAGAGATCGGTGACCACGCGCACGAGCTCCTCGGCCCGTTCGCGGGAGCGCGCCGGGTTGACCGGGCCGCCGCCCGCCCCGGCGACGGCGTCGATGAGCAGGTCGATCCGCTCGCCGGTGACGCGGAGGTCGGGAGGGGCAGACTCCTCGGTGTGGTGCGGTGCGACACCCACGGGGTCAGCCGACGCCGGCGGACTGGGTGGGGGTGTGCACCAGCTCGAGCTTCTTCCCCGCGCCGAGGTACATGTGCACCCCGCACGGCAGGCAGGGGTCGAAGCTGCGCACCGTGCGCATGATGTCGATGCCCTTGAAGGTGTCCCGGCCGTTCTCCTCGAAGATCGGCTGACCCGTCACGGCGTCCTCGTAGGGGCCGGGAGTCCCGAAGCTGTCGCGGGGGTTGGCGTTCCACGGCGTCGGCGGATAGGGGTGGTAGTTCGCGATCTTGCCGTCCCGGATCACCATGTGGTGCGAGAGCACGCCCCGGACCGCCTCGGTGAAGCCGCAGCCGATGCCCTCGTCGGGCACCTCGAACTTCTCCCAGGTCTTCGTGCGCCCGGCCCGGATCTCGAACAGGGCCTGCTCCGCGAAGTGCAGGGCCGCCGCCGCGGCGTAGGCCTGGAAGTACGTGCGGGCGCGGTTGCGCTCGAGGGTGTTGCTCCACTGCGGGATCTTCCACTCCAGCTCGACCGGTCCCTTGAGGGCCGTCTTGGGCAGCTGGATCTTCACGCTGTGACCGGTGGCCTGCACGTAGTCCAGGTTCACCAGACCCGACAGCGCCGTCGACCAGAGCCGGGCGAGGGGACCGCCGCCGGTGTCGAGCGCGAGGTGGTCCTTGCCGTCGAACCAGCGGGGCGACATGACCCAGGAGTACTTGTCGTCCAGGTCGCGCTTCTGCGGCCGGGGGTTGGTGTGCTGGTTCCACGGGTGGCGCCGGTCGACCGGGTTGCCCAACGGGTCGTGGGTCACGAACATCTCCTGGTCCTCCCAGTCGTCGTAGTACGACGAGCCGAGCAGGATCCGGATGCCGAGGTTGATGTCGACGAGGTCGTTGGTGACGAGCTTGCCGTCGACGACGATGCCGGGGGTCACGAACATGGCGCGGCCCCACGCGGTCATGTCCTTGTAGTCGAAGTTGCAGACCTCGGGGTCCTGGAAGGAGCCCCAGCAGCCGAGCAGGATGCGGCGGTTGCCGACCTCCTCGTAGCCAGGGATCGCCTCGTAGAAGAAGTCGAAGAGGTCGTCGTGCATCGGCACGACCTTCTTCATGAACTCCACGTAGCGCATCAGCCGGGTCAGGTAGTCCGTCATCAGCTGGATCGTCGCGACCGTGCCGACGCCGCCCGGGTAGAGCGTGGAGGGGTGCACGTGCCGGCCCTCCATCAGGCAGAACATCTCGCGCGTGTAGCGACTGACCTGCAGGGCCTCCCGGTAGAACTCGCCCGTGAACGGGTTCAGCGATCGCATGATGTCGCCGATCGTCTTGTAGCCATGGGCTTCGGTGTGCGGCGCAGGCGTCTTGTTCGCCTTGTCCAGCACGCCCGGGTTGGTCTCGGCGACCATCTTCTCGCAGTAGTCCACCCCGACCAGGTTCTCCTGGAAGATGTTGTGGTCGAACATGTACTCCGCGGCCTCGCCGAGGTTGACGATCCACTCCCCGAGGGGCGGCGGCTTGACGCCGTACGCCATGTTCTGGGCGTAGCAGGAGCAGGTCGCGTGGTTGTCGCCGCAGATCCCGCAGATCCGGCTGGTGATGAAGTGTGCGTCCCGCGGGTCCTTGCCCTTCATGAAGATCGAGTAGCCGCGGAAGATCGAGCTGGTGCTGTGGCACTCGGCCACCTTCATGTTGCCGAAGTCGATCTTGGTGTAGATGCCGAGCGACCCGACGATCCGGGTGATCGGGTCCCACGCCATCTCGGTCAGGCCGTTCTCGTCCTCGGCGAACTTGCTGGGACTGGGGATGGTCGACGTCATGCGTCGCCTCGCCTTCGATGTCTGTGCAGCGGGTGCGGTGGGATTACCAGGTGCGCGTGGCGCCCGTGGTGAGCTTCGAGCCCTTGGAGCGCCACTTGGGCTCCTTGTCGAGGGTCTGCGTCGTGACGTTGCGCAGCCGCTTGATGGTCTTGCCGTAGAGGCCGACCGCGTTCGTCGACAGCTTGCCGCCGGGTGGCTCGTCCATGAACGGCATGAACTTGTCCGGGAAGCCGGGCATCGTGCAGCCGATGCAGATCCCGCCCACGTTCGGGCACCCGCCCACGCCGTTGATCCAGCCGCGCTTGGGGACGTTGCACTTCACGGCGGGGCCCCAGCAGCCGAGCTTGACGATGCACTTGGGCGAGCCGTACTCCGTGGCGAAGTCGGCCTGCTCGTAGTAGCCGGCGCGGTCACAGCCCTCGTGCACGGTGTTGCCGAACAGCCAGGTCGGGCGCAATGCGTCGTCGAGGGGGATCATCGGTGCCTGCCCGGTGGCCATGTAGAGCAGGTACGTCAGGGTCTCGGACAGGTTGTCCGGCTGGATCGGGCAGCCCGGCACGCAGACGATCGGGATGCCGGCCTTGGACTTCCAGTCCCAGCCCAGGTAGTCCGGGACGCCCATCGCACCCGTCGGGTTGCCCTGCATGGCGTGGATGCCGCCGTACGTCGCACACGTGCCGACCGCGACGACCGCCGTCGCCTTCGGGGTCAGCCGGTCGAGCCACTCGCTGGTGGTCATCGGCTGTCCGGTCATCGGGTCGTTGCCGAACCCGCACCAGTAGCCCTCGTCGTGCAGCTTCTCGTTGGGGATGGACCCCTCGACGACGAGCACGAACGGCTCGAGCTCGCCCCGGTCGGCCTTGAAGAACCACTCCAGGAAGTCGTCCGCGCCGCCGGTGGGTCCGCACTCGAAGTCGATCAGCGGCCAGTGGACCGCGACCTGTGGAAGGCCCGGAAGGGCACCGAGGGCGATCTCCTCGATGCTGGGCTGCGTGGCGGCGGTGAGGGCGACGGAGTCCCCGTCGCAGCTGAGCCCTGCGTTGATCCACAGGACGTGGATCAGAGTTTCTTCTGCTTTGACTGCTTCGGCCGTGGGCATACACGCCGGCTCTCCGGGGGCCCCGCTCGAGTCCCCACTCGGATCCGCAGGTCACGCTTGATGTGACCTCTGTCACTCCCTAGATCATGAGAGACCCCGGGTGCGGAGAAAGTCAAGGGGTCCCGGCGTGGCGGGCGTTTCTCGACCCAGCCAGGCCGACCACGCGCCGAAGTTCTCACCGGTGCGGGCCGACACGGGCAGCACCTCGACGTCCGGGTTCAGGCTGCGGGCGTCGCGGGACAGCCGCTCGATGTCGAAGTCGACGTAGGGGAGCAGGTCGGTCTTGTTGACCACGACGAGGTCCGCGGCGCCGAACATGTGCGGGTACTTCAGCGGTTTGTCGTCGCCCTCAGTGACCGAGATGACGACCACCTTGCGCAGCTCGCCGAGATCGAACAGCGCGGGGCAGACGAGGTTCCCGACGTTCTCGATGAACAGCAGGCTGTCGTCCTCTGGACGCAGTCCCTTCAGGGCCTTCGCCACCATCGTCGCGTCGAGGTGACAGCCGGCTCCGGTGTTCACCTGGACCGCGCGCGCCCCTGCGGCCCGGATCCGCTCGGCGTCGAAGACCGTCTCCTGGTCGCCCTCGATCACGCTGACCGGCCGGGTGGCCCCGGCGATGGTCCGCTCCAGGAGGGTCGTCTTTCCGGCCCCCGGTGAGCTCATCAGGTTCAGGGCGGTGACGCGGTGCTCGGCCAGCCAGGCGCGGTTGCCCGCGGCGAGCTCGTCGTTGCGGGCCAGCACGGCCACCTCGAGGTCGAGCGTGTGCGTGCGGATCTCGGGATCCGGCTCGACGTGCACGTGGTCGTGCCCGTCGTCCTGCCCGTGCCCGTGGCCGTGGCCGTGGCCCACGGTGCCGACCCGCGCCTCGTCGTTGCCGCAGCCGCAGGTCGCGCACATGTCAGGCCACCTGGACCGAGGCGACGGTGAGCTCGCGGCCGGAGAGCAGCTCCACGTCGGCGCTGCCGCACGAGCACAGCAAGAACGGGTCGGCGAGGTCGAAGTCGACCGAGCAGGTGCGGCAGTGCGCGCGCCCCGGCTCCTCCACGATCTCCAGAGAAGCGCCAGCCAGGGGGGTGCCCGCGGTCGCCAGCTCGAAGCTGAACCTCAACGCGTCGGGCACGACACCCGCCAGTCGGCCGACGCGGAGCCGGACGGAGCTGACCGGGCGCTCGCCGGTGCGTTCGAGCACCGACGAGACGACACTCTCCGCGATGGCCAGCTCGTGCATGCGATCCCCGTCCTTGGGACGAGGGTAGGCACCGCCCAGGACCGGAGGCAATGGCCAGACCGAGTGGCTGACCGAGCACGACGGTTCGCCCGGACGGCCACGCTCCGGCAGGTGGCCGTGGACTCCCTCGATGGTCGTGGCCTGGCCCTGGTCGAGACTCCAGCAGCGAGTGGGGCGTCACCGACGTCGGTGACGGAACCAAGTGGGTGTGGGCCGCCTTCGACGTACTCCGGTGACGGTAGCCTGTGAAGCGATGACCGACGTTGCGCTCGCGGTCACACGCGCACGACGAGCTCAGACGGGAAACATGACCCACGACGGCGGTCCTGTTTCACCGGTGCCACGGCATCCGCTGTGGGGCCGCATGGAGCGGCTGTGCGTGCTCGGTGTGCGGGAGGCAGGAGTGGACGGAGCGGGAGTCTCGGTGCTCACGTCCGGTGGCACGCCGGACCCCGTGTTCGCGACCGACGACCTGTCCGCGCTCGTCGAGGACCTTCAGTTCACGCTCGGCGTCGGGCCTTGCTTCGACGCTTCCCGGCACCGGTCGCCAGTGCTGGTGGGTGACCTGCTGGACCCGGCCGAAGGGGTCCAGCTCGGCTGGCCCGCCTTCGTGGACGAGGCGGTCCTGGCCGGCATCCGGGCGGTGTTCGCCTTCCCGCTCGGGATGGGCTCGTTGCGACTGGGCACCCTCGACCTCTACCGGTCGACGCCGGGGCCGCTGAGCGCCGTCGGGCTGGCCCGCCTTCTGGTGCTCGCCGACGCCATCGGGATCGCCCTGCTCGACGACGAGGTCCTACCGCCGGAGCAGGTCGACGACCTGT
The DNA here is from genome assembly GCA_039915665.1 of Nocardioidaceae bacterium. GTDB lineage: Bacteria > Actinomycetota > Actinomycetes > Propionibacteriales > Nocardioidaceae > Nocardioides_B. The sequence goes on along the minus strand of JBDSMW010000136.1, from coordinate 14,647 downwards.
GGCACCGCGCGATCGTGCACCAGGCCGCCGGGATGGCCATGGTCCAGCTCGACGCCACCATCGAGGAGGCCCTCGTTGTGCTGCGTTCAACCGCCTACTCCGAAGGCACCCCCATCAACCTGCTCGCCATCGAGGTGGTGGGCGGCCGTCGTCGACTCACGAAGGAGCAATCATGACCGAGGAGAACGCGTCCCGGCAGTCGCGAGACACGCTTCTGGCCCGTCGGTTCGTCACATTGGCGGACACCCTGGTGGACGACTACGACGTCGTCGACCTGCTCGACGGCCTGGTGGCGGACTGCGTCGACCTGCTTGAGGTGACCGCCGCAGGCATCCTGCTGTCGGACCAGCGCGGCAAGCTGCAGCTGATGGCCTCCTCCAGCGAGGAGAGCCGCGTGCTGGAGCTGTTCCAGATCGAGGACCGCGAGGGCCCCTGTCTGGAGGCCATCCGGACCTCGTCCCCGGTGTCGGTCACCGACCTCTCCGAGATGGAGCGACGCTGGCCGCGCTTCGCCGTCGCGGCCCGGGCCGCCGGCTACTCCTCGGTGCACGCTTTCCCCATGCGGCTGCGGGAGGAGACGATCGGAGCGCTCAACGTGTTCAGCTCCGGTGCCACGTCGATCGCCGCCGACGACCAAATGATCGCCCAGGCGCTGGCGGACGTGGCGACGATCGGCATCCTCCAGCAGCGGTCCCTGCACCGGGCCTCGTTGGTCGCCGAGCAGCTCCAGGTCGCCCTGAACACCCGCATCGTGGTGGAGCAGGCCAAGGGCGTGCTGGCAGAGCACTTCGGCGTCGACATGCCGACCGCCTTCGCCGCCCTGCGTTCCCACGCACGCGGGTCGAACCAGAAGATCGGCGTCGTCGCGGACGCGCTGGTGCAGCGGGAGCTCAAGCCCAGCGAGGTCCTGCCGCGCAGCGTGTAGCAGTCAGCCCTTGCCGAACCACACCGTCTTGATGTTGGTGAACTCACGGATGCCGTGGGCCGCCAGCTCACGCCCGTGGCCGGAGGCCTTGACCCCGCCGAACGGGAGCGCGGGGAACGACGCGGTCATCCCGTTGATGAACGTCTGACCGGCCTCGAGGTCGCGGACGAAGACCTGCTGCTCCTCGGGGTCGTTCGTCCAGGCGTTGGAACCCAGGCCGAAGCGCGTCACGTTGGCGATCCGTACGGCGTCCTCGAGGTCGTCGGCGCGGAAGACCGAGGCGACCGGGCCGAAGACCTCCTCGAGATACATGTCCATCTCCTCGGTGATCCCGCTGATCAGCGTGGGCGGGAACCACCAGCCGTCCCCGTCCGGGCGCTCGCCGCCGACGTGCACCGTGGCGCCCTTGTCGACCGCGTCCTTGACCAGGGCTTCGACGTCCTCGCGGCCCTGCTCGTTGGCCAGCGGTCCGACGTCTGTGCCGTCCTCCATGGGGTCGCCGACGACGAGCGCCGACATTTCTCGGGAGAACAGCTCCACGAACTCGTCGTACACGTCGGTGTGCACGATGAAGCGCTTGGCCGAGATGCAGGACTGGCCGTTGTTCTGGCAGCGCGAGGTGGTCGCGACCTTGGCCGCCGCGGCCAGGTCGGCCGACGGCATGACCACGAACGGGTCGGACCCGCCGAGCTCGAGGACGACCTTCTTGAGCACCTCGCCCGCGGTCGTCGCGACGGCGACGCCGGCTGCCTCGCTCCCGGTCAGGGTGGCGGCGGCCACGCGCCGGTCGCGGATCACGCCGTCGACCTTGCCGCTGCCGATCAGAAGGGTCTGGAAGACGTCGTCGGGGAAGCCGGCGTCGCGGAAGAGCTCCTCCATGAACAGCGCGGTCTGGGGCACGTTGCTCGCGTGCTTGAGCAGCCCGACGTTGCCGGCTGCGAGCGCGGGAGCGGCGAAGCGCATGGCCTGCCACAGCGGGAAGTTCCAGGGCATGATCGCCAGGACCACGCCGATCGGCAGGTAGTGCGCGTAGGCCTTGGACGCGTTGACGCTGTCGGCGTCAACCTCCTCGTCTGCGAGGAACCCGGCGGCGTGGTCGGCGTAGTAGCGCAGCACCGCCGAGCACTTGCCGATCTCGGCCGCCGACGCCTTCTTGGTCTTCCCCATCTCGAGCGTCATCAGCTCGGCGATCTCGTCCGTGCGCTTGTCCAGCACGTCGGCGGCCGCCCGGAGCCAGCCGGCCCGCTCCTCATGGCTGGTCAGCCGGTAGGTCGCCGCGGCCGCGGCGGCCCGCGCGAGGCGGTCCTCCAGCTGGTCGTCGGAGAGCTCGTCGAAGGTCTGCAGCACCACACCGGTGCGGGGGTCGGTCGTCGCAATGGGCATGGGCCCACTCTTCCACGCGCAGGGCGCGCGAAAAAGTGCGGATTCCGTCGTCTCGCGGGTCGGCCCCTAGTTGCCCTGGCCGTTGCCGACCTTGAGGGTCAGCGACGTCGAGTCGTTCGACGGGTCCGGGTCACCCGACGCCGCCGACGCCCGGCAGCTGGGCGTGCACCTCGAACGATGTCTGCGTGGCGCCGAGGACATCGGGGAGCCTGTCACCGGTGGCGTCCCCGACAGTCACGATGAACGACCCGGGACGTGGTCAGGGTGCCCACCGTGAAGCCACCGCCAGTCTCGATCCGCTCATAGCGTTGTTCGTGCCTGTCTACGTCACCGAGCGGGCCGGACCCAAGGGTACGAAACCCAACGATTGTTGTGGCATACCTCATTTGGGTCAGTTCGTCCGCGCACGTGTAGGTCGCTGCGAACGGGTCACCTGTCATCGGGCGGTAACCGACGGTCGGTACGGTTCAGGCGACGCCGGTGGGCCCACCGGTCGCCGAGGAGAGGGAGCTGCATGCAGATCTGGCCGGGACGCCCGTACCCCCTGGGTGCGACGTACGACGGGGCCGGGGTCAACTTCGCGCTCTTCTCCGAGGTGGCGTCGAAGGTGGAGCTCTGCCTGATCGACGACGCGGGGGCCCAGACGCGTGTGGAGATGGTCGAGACCGACGCCTTCGTGCACCACGCGTACCTGCCGGGCGTGCAGCCCGGGACGCGCTACGGCTACCGCGTGCACGGGCCCCACGAGCCCGAGAACGGTCACCGCTGCAACCCGGCGAAGCTGTTGCTCGACCCCTACGCCAAGGCGGTCGACGGGCAGATGGACGGCGACGAGTCGCTGTTCTCCTACAAGTTCAACAAGACCAAGACCTTCAACGACAAGGACAGTCTGGGTCACAACATGCTGTCCGTGGTCGTGAACCCGTTCTTCGACTGGGGCAGCGACCGGCACCCGCGCCACGAGTACCACGACACCGTCGTCTACGAGGCGCACGTCAAGGGCCTCACGATGACCCACCCCGAGGTGCCTGAGGAGATCCGCGGGACGTACGCCGGGATCGCGCACCCGGTCACGATCGACCACCTCAAGGGGCTCGGCGTCTCCGCCATCGAGCTGATGCCGGTGCACCAGTTCGTGCAGGACACGACCCTGGTCGACCAGGGCCTGGCGAACTACTGGGGCTACAACACGATCGGCTTCTTCGCGCCGCACAACGCCTACTCCGCCACCGGCCAGCGCGGCCAGCAGGTGCAGGAGTTCAAGTCGATGGTCAAGGCGCTGCACGAGGCCGACATCGAGGTGATCCTCGACGTGGTCTACAACCACACCGCCGAGGGCAACCAGCTCGGCCCCACGCTGTGCTTCCGGGGCATCGACAACGCGGCCTACTACCGGCTCGTCGATGACGACAAGCAGCACTACTACGACACCACTGGCACCGGGAACACGCTGCTGATGAAGCACCCCCACGTGCTGCAGCTGATCATGGACTCGCTGCGCTACTGGGTGACCGAGATGCACGTCGACGGCTTCCGTTTCGACCTGGCGTCCTCGCTGGCCCGCCAGTTTCACGAGGTCGACCGGCTGTCGGCCTTCTTCGACCTCGTCCAGCAGGACCCCATCGTCAGCCAGGTGAAGCTCATCGCGGAGCCCTGGGACATCGGCGAGGGCGGCTACCAGGTCGGCAACTTCCCGCCGCTGTGGACCGAGTGGAACGGGAAGTACCGCGACACCGTCCGCGACTACTGGCGAGGCGAGCAGGGCACGACCGGCGACTTCGCGTCCCGGCTGTCCGGGTCATCCGACCTCTACGAGCACTCCGGGCGCAAGCCGATCGCCTCGGTCAACTTCGTCACGGCCCACGACGGCTTCACCATCCGCGACCTGGTGTCCTACAACGAGAAGCACAACGACGCCAACGGTGAGGGCAACAACGACGGCGAGAGCCACAACCGGTCCTGGAACTGCGGGGCCGAGGGGTCGACGGACGACGACGGCGTGCAGGCGCTGCGGGCCCGGCAGCAGCGCAACCTCCTGGTGACGCTGCTGCTGTCCCAGGGCGTGCCGATGATCCTGCACGGCGACGAGGTCGGTCGCAGCCAGCAGGGCAACAACAACGTCTACTGCCAGGACAACGAGCTGTCCTGGATGGACTGGGACCTCGAGGAGTGGCAGCAGGAGCTGCTCGCCTTCACCAAGCGCGTGGTCCGTCTCCGCACCGAGCACCCGGTGTTCCGGCGTCGGCGGTTCTTCGCCGGCGAGGTCACCCGCGCGGGCGACGCCGTGGCCGACATCGTCTGGTTCAACCCGGACGGCACGCACATGCAGGACGCCGACTGGCGCGACGACGACTCCAAGGCGCTGATGGTCTTCCTCAACGGCGACGGCATCCCCGAGCCCGGTCGTCGCGGTGAGCCCGTCGTGGACGACTCGTTCGTGATCGCCTTCAACGCCGGGGACGTGGCCCGTCCCTTCACGATCCCCGACGGGGTGTACGGCGAGGGCTGGGTCGTCGTGCTCGACACCCACGACGACACGGCCGGCAGCGTCTCGTTCTTCGACGACGCGGCCCCGCTGCTCCCGGGCATCGAGTTCGAGGTCTCCGACCGCTCCGTCGTCGTGCTCCGCAGGCCCCGCTCGTAGGCTCGACGACATGAGTGCACACAACTGGTCACCGGCCGACCTCCCCTCCCTGGTCGGGACGACCGCCGTCGTCACCGGCGCGAACTCCGGGATCGGCTGGCACACCGCCGCTGAGCTCGCGCGCCACGGGGCCGACGTCACGCTGGCGGTCCGCAACCTCGCCAAGGGCGAGGCGGCCGCGACTCGGATCCGCGAGGGCGCGACCGGCGCCGTACGCGTGGCCCGGCTGGACCTCGGCTCGCTGGACTCCGTGCGGGAGTTCGCCGACGCCTGGGACGGGCCGCTCGGGCTGCTGGTCAACAACGCGGGGCTGATGTCGCCGCCGCGCTACCAGGCCACCAAGGACGGGTTCGAGCTGCAGTTCGGCACCAACCACCTCGGGCACTTCGCGCTGACCGGCCGGCTGCTCCCGGCGCTGCTGGCCGCGCCCGAGGCCCGCGTCGTGACGGTGTCCTCGATCGCGCACCACGCCGGTCGTGCCGACGTGCTCGAGGGCAACCCGGCCGAGCGCTACAACCCGTCGAGCACCTACGGCAACTCCAAGCTGGCCAACCTGCTGTTCGCGCAGGAGCTCCAGCGCCGGGCCTCGCTGGCCGGGGCGGCCCTCAGCTCGACCGCCGCGCACCCCGGCGTGGCCTCCACCAACCTGGTCACCAGCGAGCAGGGGCTCGGGGCGATCCCGGGCGTCAAGCAGCTCGCCCCGCTGGTGCTGAAGGTGCTCTTCCAGTCCCCGAAGGCCGGGGCGAACCCCACGCTCTACGCCGCCACCGAGGCCACGCCCGGTTCCTACACCGGGCCGCAGTCGCTGCGGGAGTCCCGGGGCAAGCCCGGCCCGGCCCGGCTCAGCCGGCTGGTGAGCGACGAGGCCCTGGCCGGAAAGCTCTGGGCGGTCAGCGAGGACCTCACCGACGTCCGTTACGACTGGGAAACCTCGACGACCTGAGGTGTTTCAGGGGGAGTCCTAGGCTCGGTCGCATGAGCCGACCCACGCCTGTGGCCACCACCAGGGGTGCCCTGCGCGACACCGACTACCGCACGCGCAGCGTCAAGACCGAGATCCGCGAGAACCTCCTCGACCGGCTCCGCAGCGGCGAGACCGCGTTCCCCGGCATCGTCGGGTTCGACGACACCGTCCTCCCGCAGCTCGAGAGTGCGCTGCTCGCCGGCCACGACCTCGTGCTGCTCGGCGAGCGCGGCCAGGGCAAGACCCGGCTGATGCGCACCATCGGCCAGCTCCTCGACGAGTGGACGCCGGTCGTCGACGGCTGCGAGATCAACGACGACCCGCTGGCGCCGGTGTGCGCCCGCTGCCGCAAGCTGGCCGAGCGCCTCGGCGACGAGCTGCCGGTTGCCTGGAAGCACCGCGACGAGAGGTACGTCGAGAAGCTCGCCACCCCGGACACCTCGGTCGGTGACCTCGTGGGCGACGTCGACCCGGTCAAGGTCGCGGAGGGCCGCACCCTCGGCGATCCGGAGACCGTGCACTACGGCCTGCTGCCGCGCACCAACCGCGGCATCTTCGGCATCAACGAGCTGCCCGACCTCGCCGAGCGCATCCAGGTCGCGATGTTCAACGTGCTCGAGGAGCGCGACATCCAGGTCCGGGGCTACTCGCTGCGGCTGCCGATCGACGTACTCCTGGTGGCGTCGGCCAACCCGGAGGACTACACCAACCGCGGCCGGATCATCACGCCGCTCAAGGACCGTTTCGGCGCCGAGCTGCGCACGCACTACCCGCACGAGGTGGCGCAGGAGGTCGAGCTGGTCTCCCAGGAGGCGGTGCTGGTCGCGGACGTGCCCGAGCACCTGCTGGAGGTCGTCGCCCGGCTCACCCGTGGGCTGCGCGAGTCGCCGTCGGTGGACCACCGGTCCGGGGTGAGCGCGCGCTTCGCGATCGCCGCCGCCGAGGGCATCGCCGCATCGGCTCTGCGGCGCGGCGCGCGCGTGGGTGAGGGCGCGTCGGTGGCCCGGGTGTGCGACGTGCCGAGCGTGATCCCGACGCTGCTCGGCAAGGTCGAGTTCGAGATGGGCGAGGAAGGTCGCGAGGCCGAGGTCGTGCAGCACCTGCTGCGGGTCGCGGTGGCCGAGACGTTCCGGGCCCGCCTGCAGGGCCTGGACCTGTCCGGCTTCACCGAGCTGTTCGCGGAGGGCTCGACGGTCGAGACCGGCGAGCTCGTGCCGGCGGCCGAGCTGCTCGACCAGGTCGGCACGGTGCCGGGGCTGTCCAAGGTGCTCGACCGGCTCGGGCACGGCGACGACGCGGCGCCCGGCGAGGTCGCGGCCGCCGTCGAGTTCGTGCTCGAGGGCCTGCACCTCACCCGCCGCATCGACAAGGACTCGGTGGCCGGGCGTTCGATCTACGGAGCCTGATGACCACTCCACGCCGTTCATCGCCTCCCCCGTTGCGCTCCTCCACCGAACAACGCCGAGGGGACCCCGCATGAGCCGGTTCCGCTACGGGCCATGGCACGACGGTCCCGACCCGCTCGCTCCGCCGTACGACGTCCGGGCCGCCCTCGACGAGCTGGGTCGGGACGTGCTGGCCGGTGGCTCGATGCGCGACGCGCTGGCCGACCTGCTCCGGCGCGGGTTCGACGGCAACCGCGGGCTCGACGACCTCGCGGCCAAGGTGCGGCGGATGCGCAACGCGGCCCGGCGCCGCGGCGACCTCGGTGGCACGCTCGACCAGGTCCGGGCCGCGCTGGACCAGGCGCTGGCCCAGGAGCGTGACGCCCTGGCCGCCGACGAGGGTGACGACGCCCGGTGGAAGGAGATGGAGCTCGCCGCCGTCCCTGACGACACCGCCGGTGCCGTGCGGGCCCTCGCGCCCTACGACTGGACCTCGCCGGAGGCCCGGGCGACGTACGAGTCGATCCAGCAGATGCTCCAGCGCGAGGTGCTGGACGCGCAGTTCGCCGGCATGAAGCAGATGCTCGACGACCCGGACCCCGAGGCGATGCAGGCCGTCAAGGACATGCTGGCCGACCTCAACGGGCTGCTGGCCGCGCACGCCCGGGACGAGGACACCGAGGACCTGTTCCGCGAGTTCATGGACAAGCACGGCGACCTCTTCCCGGAGAACCCCGAGAACGTCGACGAGCTGATCGACGCGCTCGCCCGCCGGCAGGCCGCGGCCGACCGGATGATGGCCTCGCTGACCCGCGAGCAGCGTGAGCAGCTCGGTCAGCTGATGAGCGACGCGATGGCGGACCCCGACCTGGCCTCCCAGATGGCCCAGCTCTCCGACAACCTCCGCGCCCTGCGGCCCGGCCTCGAGCGCGGCCCCGTCAACATGCGGGAGGGCGGTGAGTCCCTGGGCTACAGCGACGCCGTCGAGGCGGTGGCCGAGCTGGCCGACCTGGAGGCCCTCGAGCAGGCCCTGAGCCAGTCGGGTCCCGCCTCGACCCTGGACGACGTCGACGTGGAGACCCTGGAGCGGCATCTCGGGGCGGGTGCGGCGACCGACTTCGAGGCCCTGCGGCAGCTGGAGCGCGAGCTGGAGCGGCAGGGCTTCGTGACCCGGAGCGACGACGGGTTGCGGCTGACCCCGCGCGCCGTACGCCGGCTGGGGGAGAGCGCCCTCAAGCGGGTGTTCTCCCAGATGGACGCCGGCGGGGCGGGGGACCACCAGGACCACCGGACCGGCTCGGCCGACGAGCTGATCGGCACCACGCGGCCGTGGGTGTTCGGCGACGAGCTGCCGATCGACGCGGTGCGCACCGTCTCGAACGCCCTGCGACGCGGGGCCGGCATCCCCGGGCAGCTGATGGTAGAGGACTTCGAGGTGGTCGAGACCGAGCGGCGCACGACGGCGGCCGTGGCCGTCTGCGTGGACCTGTCGTTCTCGATGGTGACCGAGGGCCGCTGGGGACCGATGAAGCAGACCGCGCTGGCGCTCTCGCACCTCGTGGAGACCAGGTTCCGGCAGGACGCCCTGCAGATCATCGGCTTCGACCGGACGGCCCGGCAGCTCTCGCCGGTGCAGCTCGCGGACGCCGAGCCCGAGTGGGTGCAGGGCACGAACCTCCAGCACGCGCTGATGATCGCGCAGCGGCACCTCCGTCGGCACCCCGACGCCGAGCCCGTCGTGATGGTCGTGACCGACGGCGAGCCCACCGCACACATCACCGCCGACGGGACCCCCGAGTTCCACTGGCCCACGACGCAGGCCGCCCTGCGCGCCACCGTCGGCCAGGTCGACGAGCTGAGCCGCTTCGGCGCGGCGATCAACTTCTTCATGCTCGGCGACGACCCGGGGCTGTCCCGGTTCGTCGACGCGATGGCCCGCCGCGCCGGCGGTCGGGTGTTCACCCCCGACCTGTCCCGGCTCGGGGAGTACGTCGTCTCGGACTACCTCCGGGCGCGGCGCGGCCGCCGCTGAGCTCAGCCGAGGACGCGGGACGCGACCCGGAAGGCCGAGTTGGCCGCAGGGACACCGCAGTAGACCGCGGTCTGCAGCAGCACCTCCACGATCTCGGCGCGGGTCAGGCCGTTGGTCAGCGCGGCGCGGAGGTGGAACTCCAGCTCGTCGAGGTGGCCGCCGGCGACGAGGGCGGTCAGCGTGACGATCGATCGGCTGCGACGGTCCAGGCCCTCGCGGGTCCAGATCCCTCCCCAGGCGTACGTCGTTATGAACTCCTGGAACTCGGCGGTGACCTCGTTGGTCGCGGCGGCCGCGGCGTCCACGTGCTCGTCGCCCAGCACCTCGCGGCGCACGGCCATCCCGTCGTCGTAGGTCGGCGTGTTCACAGGCTCTTCTCCAGGTGCTCGAGGACGGCGGCGTGGAAAGGTCCGGGCTGCTCGGCGGACGCGAGGTGCGACGCGTCGAGCATCACGAGGTCGGCGGCCGGGATCGCCGCGGCCATCGCGCGGCACTGGTCCGGCGGGCACACCGGGTCGTGGGCGCCGGCGATCACCCGGGTGGGTACGTCGATCGCGCCCAGCCGGTCCGTCGCGTCGAGCCGGGCCAGCGCCTCGCAGCAGGCGGCGTAGCCCTGAGGGTCGATCCCGTCGAGCATCGCGGCGAAGCGAGCGACCTGCTCCGGCTCCGAGGCGCGGAAGGAGTCGGTGAACCAGCGGCCCAGGGACGCCTCGGTGACGGCGCCCATCCCGTCGGCGCGCACCGTGGCGGCCCGCTCGTGCCACGCGTCGGCCGTCCCGAAGACCGGCACCGTGCAGCACAGGACCAACGACGTGACCCGCCCGGAAGCGCCGAGGGTCTGGCCCACGGCACCGCCGAGCGAGAGGCCCACGAACGCGAACCGGTCGACGTCGAGGGAGGAGACGAGAGCGAGCACGTCGTCCGCCAGGTCCGCGACGTCGTACGGCGCCGACGGCACCGGCGACCGACCGTGCCCCGCGGTGTCGTAGCGGACCACCCGGAAGCGTGGCACGAGCACGTCGGTCAGCTCGTCCCACATCTCCCACGTCGTGCCCAGCGACGGACCCAGCACGACGACCGGCGCGGCGCCCGGACCGTCGACCCGGTGGGCCAGAGTCACGCTCACCCGCACAGCTCCTGGTGACGGGCCAGCACCCGGTCGACCCACACCCCGACGTGCGCGGTCTCCTCGGTCGCCCAGCGTTCGTCCCGGTCGAGCGCGGTCAGCAGCAGGGCGAGGTTGCGGGTCATGGCAGCGGGATCGAAGGTCAGCTCGTCGGCGATCGTGCTCGTGTGCTCGGCGGCGGCACCGGCCAGCCGCATCATTGTTCGGAGCGGCTGCCACTCCGCGTGCCACTCGCCGGCCGGCCTTTCGGAGGCCGCGGCCCCGGCCGACGCGATCGTGGAGAGCAGGGCCGGCAGCTGGCGGGCGGCTGACACCACCAGGACCGACCGGACGGGGTTGGCCTTGTGCGGCATCGCCGAAGACGCCCCGGCCGACCCGTCTGAGGCCTCGCCGACCTCGGTCTGGCTCATCAGCAGCAGGTCGGCGCCGATCCGGCCGCACGCCTCGCCGACCGCGGCCAGCGCCGTGCCGAGAGTGAGCAGCGGGGTCCGCCGGGTGTGCCAGGACACCACCGGCGCTGCCAGTCCCATCGCAGCGGCCACCGAGTCGACGACCGCGGGGCCGGCGGCGCCGTACGCCGCGGCCGTGCCGACCGGTCCGCCGAGCGAGACGGGCAGCGGCAGGCAGCCGCGGACCAGCTCGAGCGCGTCGTGCACGCCGCTGAGCCAGCCGGCGACCCGGAAGCCCACCGTCGTGGGCATCGCCTGCTGGGTGAGCGTCCTGGCCACGCACAGCACCGACCGGTCCGCGCGGACCCGCGCGGCCAGCCGGTCCGCGAGCCCGACCAGGTCGCGGTCGAGCTGCCGGAGCACACCCGAGGCGGTGGTCATCAATGCACTGTCCACCAGGTCCTGGCTGGTGGCGCCGTGATGCAGCCACCGGCCGTCCTCGGCCGCGCCCCGGAGCCGGGCCAGCACGGACAGGGTCGGGTTGCCGGCCGCGACCGCCTCTTCCGCCACTGCGCGGACGTCGAGCTCTACATCCCCGACCTCCGCCGCAGGGGCAAGGCTGTGCTCCGCCAGCGCAGCGGCCAGGGCCCGCTCGAACGACCTCATCGCCTCGACGAGGGCGGCGTCGGAGGTGAGGGCCTCGGCCGAGGTGCCCACCCAGACGGGTGAGAGCAGGCCGACGTCCGCACGTGAGGGCGTCGACGAGTCGAGGCCCATCAGCGCTCCATCGTGAGGGCCATCCCCTGCCCTACGCCGATGCACAGGGCGGCGACGCCGACCCCGGACCCGGCCGTGGCCAGCTGGTGGGCGACGGCCCCGGCGAGGCGGGCGCCGGAGCAGCCGAGCGGGTGCCCGATGGCGATCGCGCCGCCGTGCGGGTTCACGATCTCGTGGTCGAGGTCGTGCCACTCGGACAGGCAGGCCAGCGACTGGGCCGCGAACGCCTCGTTGAGCTCCATCGTGGTGACCTCGGCCAGCGATCGGCCGGCCTTGGCCAGCGCCCGGTTGACCGCCTGCACCGGACCGATGCCGAAGTACTGCGGGTCGACGCCGTCGACACCGGTCGCGGTGATCCGGGCCAGCGGCTCGACACCGAGCTCGGCCACCCCGTCGGCGTCCGCGAGCAGCAGCGCCGCGGCGCCGTCGGACAGCTGCGAGGCGTTACCGGCGGTCACGGTGCCGTCGGGCCGGAACGACGGCTTCAGCTTCGCCAGCGACTCGAGGGTGACGCCCTCGCGGATGCCCTCGTCGCGGGCCAGCTCCGCACCAGGGACCTGCACGACGGCCGCATCGTAGGCCCCCGACTCCCAGGCCGCCGCCGCTCGCGACTGCGACCGCACGGAGAACGCGTCGGCCGCCTCGCGGGTGACGCCGTACCTCTCACCCAGCAGCTCGGTGCTCTCCCCAAGACTTATCGTCCAGTCCTCGGGCATGTTCGGGTTGGTCATCCGCCAGCCGAGCGTCGTGGAGAAGACTTCCGTGTTGCCAGCGGGGAAGGCGCGCTCCGACTTGGGCAGGACGTACGGCGCGCGGGTCATCGACTCGACCCCGCCGGCGACCATGATCGACGCGTCGCCGACCGCGATCGTGCGGGCCGCGCCGACCACGGCGTCGAGGCCGGACGCGCAGAGCCGGTTGACCGTGGAGCCGGGCACGGAGGTGGGCAGCCCAGCCAGCAGCGAGGCCATCCGGGCCACGTTGCGGTTGTCCTCGCCGGCCTGGTTGGCGGCGCCGAAGAGGACCTCGCCGATCCGGGCCGGGTCGAGTGACGGGGTGCGCGCCAGCAGCGCCTTGATGACGACGGCGCCCAGGTCGTCGGGCCGCACCTTGGCCAGTGCACCACCGTGACGTCCGACGGGTGTCCGCACCGCATCGACGACGAACACTTCTCGACCCTGCACGACCTGCCTCCAGCACTGCTCGACGTCCGTGCTGCGAACATACAAGGATCCGCACAGCAGTGGTCGTCGCACGAGCCCGCTCGCACCTCAACCCGTGGCGTCGGCCGTTGCCTTGGTCTCCAGCTTCGAGTGCGACCGGCCATAGGACAGGTAGATCCCCAGGCCCACCACGAGCCAGACCCGGAACCGCAGCCAGGTCTCGAGCGCCAGGTTGGACATCAGGCCGACGCAGAGCACCGCCGAGACGATCGGTTGGTGACCCACATGGCCTCGCGGATGCCGATCACCGCGACGACGCCGAGGACCGCCCACCAGGTCCCAGGACGTGAGCCGCTTGCTCGGCCGTGTGTGGTGGGACTCGTCCCCGACCGGGTCGTCGTTCTGCCTGATGACGCCGTCGACGTCCTTGCGGGGCGTCCCACCCACGAGCGACGCGGACTACACGGACCGCGACGCCGATCAGCGAAGGGTGCGCTCGAACAGCCCGATCAGGGCCGTCCAGTGCCGCTCCGCGGATGCCTCGTCGTACGCCGCGGTGTCGGCCATCGTGAAGCCGTGCTGCGCCCCGTCGTACTGCTCGCAGACGTGCTCGACACCGGCCTCGGTGAGGGCGGCGTCGAGGCGCTCCTGCTGGTCGACGGGCATCGACTGGTCCTGGTCGGCACTGGCGACGTAGACCTCGGCCTCGATGCGGTCGGCCAGCAGGTGCGGGCTGTCGGGCGCGTCGGTGGCGAGGCGGGCCGGGTGGAACGCCGCGACCGCGCCGACGTCACCGGGGTGCTGGGCGGCCGTGCGCAGCGCGAAGCCGCCGCCCATGCAGTAGCCGACGACGCCGATCGGACCGGCGTCCACCTGGTCGTGCTCGCGGAGGTACTCCACGTAGGCGTCCGCGTCGACCGCGACCCGCTCCGGGGTGTGCGCCTGCATCCAGGGCGAGATCTTCTCGAACAGCGCGCCCCGCACATCGGGGTCCTGCAGCGCCGAGGTGTCGACCAGCGGCGCCCGGCCCTCGCGGTAGAACACGTGCGGGACCAGGACGACGTACCCCTCGTCCGCGAGGCGCTCGGCCATCTGCTCCAGCTGCGGGCGCGGTCCGAAGGCGTCCATGTAGAGCAGCACGCCGGGGTGGTGCTCCCCGTCCTCGGGCGCCGCGAGGAACGCGTCGGCGGTGCCGTCCGGGGTCGTGATGTCGACGGTCGAGGTGCGAAGGGTCATGTCGGCGAGTGTGCCAGGCCGTCGAAACCACGTTCATGGTCCGTTCAGGTCGCATGACTAGCGTGAGGACGTGACCGGCTTCCTCGACTTCCTGACCCACGTGCCGGCCCTGGTCGTGCTCGCGGCGGTCGGCGGTCTGGTGTTCGGTGAGGCGGCCGTCTTCCTGGGTTTCGTGGTTCCCGGCGAGACCGCCGTCCTGCTGGCGGGCTTCCTGGCCTCGACCGGCCGGGTGTCGGTGGTGGCGCTCGGGTTCGTCGTCGTCGTCGCCGCGATCGTGGGCGACTCGGTCGGCTACGAGGTCGGCAAGCGGTTCGGCCCGCGGCTGCTGCGCACCCGGATGTTCAGCCGCTACGAGCAGCGGGTGGAACGGGCGCGTGCCTTCCTCGACGGGCGCGGCGCCTCCGCGATCTTCATCGGCCGGTTCACCGCGTTCCTCCGGGCCGTGACGCCGGGCCTCGCCGGGCTCAGCGGGATGCGCTACCGGCGCTTCCTGGCCTACAACGCCGCCGGCGGCATCGTGTGGGGCGTGGGCTGCGTGGTCGCGGGCTACCTCGCCGGCTCGTCGTACAAGCAGGTGGCGCACTACCTCGGCCAGGGCGGCGCCGTGGCCGCGGGCGTGATGG